>JANRLN010000480.1:0-42909 GCA_033762515.1 Planctomycetaceae bacterium | reverse complement strand
CCCAGTTCCAACAGCGTTCTCATTCCAGTCGGCAACCGCTGCTTGACCGCCTCCAGCGCCATCGGAACGCTCTCCCCCCGTTCGATGCGGTCGGCCATTTCGGTCACCGCGGCGCGGACCTGCGGCGCCGGCAAGTCTTCGCTGAGCGCCCGCAGATTGGTCAACAGCGACAGAGAGCCGCCACGAACGAAGTCCCTCGGGCTCAAGGGCGTCGCCGGGGGACTCGCAGCCCTGATCTGTAATTCCAAAACGTCGAGCCCACGGGAGATCAATTCGGCGCGGGCCACCTCTTCGGTCGATGCCTCGATCGAACCCGTCTGCCTGTGGCCCGCAGCGTCGACAGCAATGTAGTGGAAGGCCGACATCAGTCCTACGATTTCCTGGTTCCGGGTCACACCGAAGTTCGTCACACGAATTGAAACAGTTCGTGAATCAGCCACCGCAGTGGAAAGCCCAGCGCCAACGTGAACGCCACTGTGACCGTTCCGCCGATCGCGACCGCAAACACCGGCGACAGGGTGGAACGCATCCAAGCCACACGGCGGCGCACGCGCCGGTAATAGATCTCACTCGCCTTACGCAACGAGTCCGGCAATGCTTTGTCGACGGCGCCGGCGCGCAGCAACTGCGCGATCAACGTGGGCAACCGCGGTTCGAAATGAACGTCAGAGGCTAAGGCGCGTCCCAGTTCCGCCCCTTCGGCGAGACGCGAATAGGCGGCCGCCAACGACTGCGATCCGGTCATCTGGGAGACCAGACGCAGTGCGTTCGGCATCGGGACGCCCTGCTCGAGGAGGAAACCCAGAACCTGCGAGGTGTGTGCCCGATCCAGATCGCGGTAGAGCTGCGGCACCCCCGGAATCCAGGTCCCGGTGAGCAGGCCGCGGCCCCCCGGCTCCAGGGCGACAAATTCCGTGTCGGTGCGGGCTCGACCGTACTTCGATGCCAGAACGAGTCCGGCGACGACCACCGCGGGAACGGCTGGAACCCAGCAGACGGCGGAGGCCTGAATCGACTCGCAGACAGGTAGAAACCAGGCTCGGAAGGGGGACAACGGATCCCAGCGCACGACCACTTCCGGGACAACCACCAACGCAAAGAGCACAAACAATCCGTAAGCCGCGATTGCGACAATCGTCGGGTACAGCAGCGCCAGCCCGATCTGCCGACGCGTCTCCTGCAGCGTCCGCCCGAACAATACGAGACCATCCAGGGCCTCCGGCAGACGGTCGGCGGCCAGCGCGGCTTCAATCACCGCCGCGTACATGGGCGAGACGGTCCACTGTTCTTCGCGGATTGCGGCCACAAGCGTCTGCCCGGATTCGAGTCGCACGGCCAAACGTTCCGCCAGAGCCCCCAGGCGTCCCGATACGGATTCGGAGAGACGGCGCAATCCGAGTTCCAAGGGGATCCCCGCGCGGACCAGGGCGGCGATTTCCGCATTCAGCACCAGGATGTCGTTCAGCGCCGCCACTGGGTTCGTGCCTGTTTCCGGTTCTTCGGGGTCATCGTCCCCGCGCGCCAGGAGTTTTACGGCGAAATCCGTGGGCGATGTCGCCGGATTCGCAGTACACAACCCTGAGACCGCGGATCCGCGCGAATTTGTCTTGAGAGTTCTTCAGTTTTCCTCGGCGGCCCCGGTCCCCAGGACTCGGAGGACCTCTGCGGCGGTGGTCCGCCCAGCGGCGACTTCCAATGCGGCGCCTTGCCGCAGGGGGACCATTCCTGCAGCCTGCGCCCGCTGCTGCAGGAGATCCGCGGAGAGCACCCCCAGTTCTGCCAGCGACTCCGGCAGCAACTCGGGGGCCATGAGTTCCGAAATCAGGAACCGTCCGAAGTAGCCGGTATGCCAGCAGGCCTCGCAACCGGGAGACGACGGTGAAGCGCGGCGGCAATTGCAGATTTGCCGCAGCAGTCGTTGACAGAGAATGCCCCTCAGCCCGGCTCGCAGCAGGTAGGGTTCCACACCCAGGTCGCGCAGCCGCGTCACCCCTTGAGCAGCGCTGCCGGCATGCAGGGTGGTCAGCACAAGGTGACCGGTGAGGCTGGCCTGGAACACGGTTTCCGCCGTTTCGCGATCGCGAATCTCCCCGACAAGAATCACGTCGGGATCTTGCCGCATCAGGGACCGCAACCCGAGTCCGTATGTAAACTCTTTCGGTCGATTGACTTGTGACTGAGATACGCCGGCGATTTCCGCCTCAATCGGGTCTTCGAGCGTCGCGATCGACTTCCCAGACTGCCGGAACCGCAGAATTTCCCGGAGGCAGGCGTACGCCGACGTCGTTTTGCCGCTACCCGCGGGGCCCGCGAAGACGAGACACCCCGTGGTCTCTTCGAGTTGTCGGCGGAGCTGTTGCCGAATTGCGGGCGGCAGCCCGAGGTCATCCAGGGTCTGGTAGGCGCCAGCGCCGATGAAGAGTCGGATCACTCCTTTTTCGCCGTGAAGCGTGGGAAAAGTGCTCAGTCGCATTTCCACGGACGTTGTTCCGGTTCGGAGACGCCCTTCCTGCGGCAGATCCGTGCGGTACGTCAGCAACTCAGCCAAGACTTTCAGGCGACCGATGACATTGGCAGCCACGCCTGCCGGCCATGTCCCCAAGGACTGCATGACTCCATCCAGTCGCCAGGAGATCTCGAGTCCGGCCTGAGTCGGCAACAAATGCAAATCGCTGGCGCGGGAATCGACGGCAGCCTGCAACAGTTCAGCGACGGCAGCCGCCACGCCCCCCGCATCGCGCGGCGTGATTCCGGCGAACCACGTTGCTGTCGGACGACTTGGCCGGTTCTCAGGCATTTCGATGGACTCACCCGGGGGGAAGGATGGTAACTGGGGAATGTACGAAAGAACGCGGGGACCGCAGAAGTTGTCTCTCCTCTTTTCCGTCAATCACTTCCAGAACGCCGGTTGCGTCACATGGTGACGAGGGGTGGATGTTCGCAAGTGTTGCAATCGCAATATCTTGTGACCCGTAGTTCCTGCGGAGTTCCGGGGCTCGATGGGAGACTGCTGCGCTGTGATTGGTCTCAAGTAGCGGATTGGGGAATGCGGATTTCCACCCTCGCGCACAATTGCGAAGTTCCGATTCCTAGCGGTTGGAGAGATTGGGCAGGGAGAAATTTTTCCTGCCCGGCGATTGTACGATGCCGAGGGGGGAATGCGTTTGGTACAGTCAATCGGGAACGTTCGCGATCGTACAGTCGCTCGGTACGCATGATCTCCGGGCGTCCACGGCTGGCGATGGCCGCCGCCCACTTTTCATTGGCTCATTTCCCGTCGTCGGATCCGCCTTCCATTGAGGGACTGTGTCGAGCAATGGACATTTCGATCCTTACCTGTCCGAAATGCAACGCGATGGTGCTCAGCGATGCCGCCAAGTGCCACGTCTGCGATCACATCCTCGATCACGAAAAGATGGGGGATGCGGAGATCCCGGCGCTGCCGACCGACGAGGCTGTTGCGGATGACCTGGAAACCTGCGCGGAATGCCATGAAACCTATCGGCGCGGTCTGGTTCGATGTTGGAATTGTGGTGCGTTTACCCGCAAGGAGATCAAGGAAGCTTATAACCGGATGACCGCCGACCCCGCGCGGTACAGTGCTTCCGACTTTCATCAGTCGGACGAGCAGGAGGCAGCCCCGGAAGCCACGCGTCGGGCAGGTCCCTGGAAAGTCTCCGCGATCAACGCCCAGGAACCCATGGTCGCCCTGGTCTCCGGTGACGACGAGACAGCCGCTACCGACGACGATTTTTCTTTCGAGCTGGCAGACAGCGTTCAGTTAACCGACGCGATGGAGCGGGCGACGGAATCGGAACCCGAAACTTACGGATTTGCAGCGCCTGCTCTCTCTGGTGCGGTGTCTGCCGATCATGGAGCTGAACCGCCGATTCCCATGCTGGCCGTCGAGGCGCCCCAGGATTCCCGCGCGGAACAAGCACCTGTGATCCCTTCTCTGGATCAGGCGCCGGTCGTCGACAAGCCGTCGGAATTGACCCACAAGGAAGCCTCTGCGGGGGATGTGTTGCTGCAGATCGCCCGCGAAGAAGAAGAAGACATTCAGCGGAGCCGCAAAAGTTACTCCGAGAAAATTCGCGGGGGGTTCGTCGTCTTTTGCCCGCGGGGCTGCCGGATTCGCGTGCAGGAGCGACATCGCGGCAAGGCGGGCAAGTGTCCCAAATGCGAAGCGGTCTTTTTCGTTCCGCGTCAGCGCTCGAAGCCAAAAGTGGTTGCCGAAGCGGATGCCCCGGCAGGGGCGGCGACTGCGGCGGCGCCGGTCGAGAAGTGGCGCGGATACCTGAGCGACCTTCACCTGCACAACGTGATCCCGCAGAAACTGAGAATTAAGCCCGACAGCCTGCTGAACGAATTCCAGCAGGTGGACGTCGTATTCTCGGAAGATGGATTGCTGGTGTTGACGTTAGTGACCGCCGCAGGCTTTCTGGGAGCCAATCTGAAGAAGAAACCTGTCATTCGAACGACGATTCAGGAGCACCTGAAGACCGTCGGCACCTTGGAAGGGGTGCCGGCGGCGCAGTCGAGGATGATTTCGAAGGACGCGTTATCTCAGCTGTTCGTTGCCCAGCCGGCCCCGGCCGACGTGGAATCGATGTTCGGCAACATTCCAGTCTTCGGCACAGGCCGTATCGCGGTCCGGCTCCCCAAGGTCGCCGAGGACCCGGGAACACAATACCTCTCGTTTGCCCTGTCGGAGTTCCGCGCGTTCGCCGCGGCGCTGGAATCGGTATGCGGGGTCTCTGGGCTGGGGGCGAATACCGAAATCCCCATGACCGAAGCCTACAACAAACTGGTTTGTCACTACAGCGAATCTCCCGTGGGAGAGCTGCTGGCCGTCGATTATTACCAGAAGGACCCGCAGATTAAGCTGAAGACCGTCGGTTGGCGGTGTCAGGGGTGCGGACTCGTCGTCAGTGAAGACTCACGCAAGAAAGAGAAGATCGGTGGTTTGAACGGCAAGAGCATCGCCTCGGCAAAGTGCCCGAAGTGTCAGGCGAAGTTTGGCAGCCAGCCCCTGTTCGAAGTCGAGTCCCCGGCAGCAACTCCCGCGGCCGCTTCGGCTTCCTAACACCGTTGAGCCCGCCGGATTGGGATTCGAATTCCTGCAGCAGCAGGCTCGAAGTCTTATGAGAAAGGCGTGAAGACGCGGCTCAGCGGCGCCTTGTTGCTCCGGACTTGGCGGAATCTTCCACGGTGGAGCGGAATGTCCCCTTGCGGCTGCGTACAATCGCGTAGGGATTGTACGCGCGGGCGGGTATGCGGCGTCTCTCGGGAGACGCACCGCCGGCGCTTTCCGTGGTGACTCTGGCGAAAGTCCTTCGCAATGTTTTGTGGTGTCCGGATCCGATCCGCTCGACGGGTGTTGGTGTTGGCTGGCCTGAGCCTATGCGCGGCAGCCTGTAACTCCAAGCCCGCTCCGGAGTCTCTTGGCGATTCCAGCGGCGCGCCATCCAAGGCCAAGGCGGCATCCGCCGAAGGGGAATCCACGACGGGTCAGCGGGGCTTGCGGATTCGCCCGAACGTCGACACCTTCGCAGGTCGCTGGGGGTTGGTGCTGCTGCAACCCGTCCCAGACAAAGACGGCCAGCCATCGCTGCGCGATCTGTGCGTCGCTCTGCTGGAATTCGAAGGTGATCCCGCGACGCCGACGGCCAAAATCCTGGCGACCCTGCCGGGGATGCCCGACACCAAACTGGCGAATCCCCGGATCTCCGAGAACCGCATTACCTTTGAATTCGGCACCGAACCTGAATTGGGGGACTTCGATGGTGCTCTTGTCGACGGCGTGGTTCGAGGTTCGCTGAATCTCCCCGGACGGGGAATCCTCGCGGCCACGCTGCGCCCAACCGAAGAAACGTCCTACGAAGGCTGGGACCCCGCTCCGCTGGCGGCAGGTCGCCCGGTGTTCACTGAAGCCGCGAAAAGCAAGGATCAGCCCAATGCGATCTTGAACGCCGTCCGGGAAATGAAAGGCTCCTCCCTGTCGCTGAAAGCCTTCGAGGGCCTGCTCGGGCGACTGGGACAGTATTCGCAACTCGATGAAGCCGCGATCCGCGACATCTGTGAACTGCAAATCGCCACCGCCGCACCCTGGGGATCGCGGATCGTGGACCAGGCCAAAGTCCACTTGTCGGTCGCGGTGACGATGACCCGCCGCTTTCCCGATCTCGCGCTGGAACTGGCCGGTGAAGCGGAGAAGGTCGATCCGAAATATCTCCCGAATGTCGCGGAACTGCTGAAATTCGTCCGTGAGCAGTCGCTGATCGATCAAGCACTCGCCCAGCTCAAGTCCGACAAGGCGGACATTCGCGATCCGGCCTTTGCCAAGCTGCAGGAATTGCTCCCGACGCAACGCTTCAACCCCGAAATCCTGGAAGCACTGGGGACCCATGCGTCCAAGAATGGGCAAACCGACCTCGCAATCGAGTACTTTTCAGATGTCATCGCCCTCCCGCTGCTGGAATCGATGCTGGCCAATGGTCGCAACGGTCAGCCTCCCGGTGACCCGAACGTGCGAGAGCAACTCCTCACGCTCTGGGAGACAAAACACGGGTCAGTCGACGGATTCGACAGCCATCTGAAGTCGGTGTACGCACAACGACTCTCCGAATTGTCAGCCAAGTCTCTGGCAGCAGCCCCGCAGGTCGTAGAACCCGCCGAACGCAAGCGGACAGTCCTGGTCGAACTTTTCACCGGTGTGACCTGTCCTCCGTGCGTGGCGGCCGATGTGGGAACCGCCATCCTGAACGAAGCTTATCCGCCTACCGACGTCGTCGTCCTGCGGTTTCACCAGCACATCCCCGGACCCGATCCACTGGCGAATCAAGACTCGGAAGACCGGTTCTCGTACTACGAAGGTCGCGGCACGCCCACGGTGATCGTCGATGGAATTGTCAATGCGGAGCAGGGGGTTCCCGGTCCGCTTCATTCCGCCGAAAGCGCCTACAAGACCTTGCGTGGATTCGTTGATCAGCGTTTGAAAGTCGATGCGGCCTGCGAATTGATACTGTCCGCTAAAGTGCGTGATGGGGAACTGATCGTTGCCGCCTCGGGTTCGGAAATTCCCGAGGCGGATGCCGGGAATCTCCGGATGCGGTTGGCGTTGGTCGAGAACGCCTTGGAGTTTCAGGCTGCGAATGGAATCCGCGAACACCACTTTCTGGTGCGCGAACTCCTCGGCGGGGTGAAAGGGACCACCGCACGGGACGGCAAGTTCGAGTACTCACTGCAGATGCCGCTGGCCGATATCGAGCAGAACCTCGCGGACTACCTGCAGCAGTTTGAAGCCGGTCGCAGTGTTGAGTTCCCCGTTAAACCGACGCAACTGAAAGGCTTGTCGCTCGTCGGCTGGGTGCAAAACGACTCCACGCGGGAAGTGCTGCAGACCAGGATGATTCCCGTGATCGGCACGGGGGCTCCGGCAGAAGAGATGCCGGGAGCCGAGGGCGCGCCCAAAGCCGCAGACACGCCCGCTTCCGCAGCAGAGCCCGTCAACGCGACCGATCGAGTCAGCGCCGATCCGGTCAGCAAGGAGCCGTAGCACCCGCCGGATCCCGAGGAGATGCAGCGCGGCGTTCCTTCGAACAGGAGGAATTGCGGAAGACCGGTTCCGGGAGCATGCCTCGGGAACCGGGTCTTCCGAATGCTGACTCGAATTACGGGAGCAGCTTCGCCAAGTCGGCGTGCGGACGCGGAATGACGTCGGCGAGGATCAGCTTGCCGCCCAGACGTTCCACGGTCTGACGGCCGACGTCGATGGCGGTTTGGACCGCGGCGACGTCGCCGCGAACCATGATCGTCACATAGGCGGCGCCGATCTTTTCCTTGCCCGCCAGCGTGACGTTCGAAGCCTTGAGCATGTCGTCAGTGGCATGCAGAGCGGCGACCAGCCCTTGAGTTTCCAGCAGTCCCAGCGCTTCGGTCGTGGCCATCTTGTCGTCTTTCGGAATGCGATTGTCGTACACGCCCAACAGCGGGCTGAAGATCGGTTTGCAGTCCGCCAACTGGCGGGTGACTTCCAGTGGGGCGGCCATGACCGAGAACATGGCCGAGGCCCCCATTTTCTGGGCCAGAGCCATGCCCATTTCGGCGGCCGCCTGGACATCGGCCACAGGGCCGGCGAGTTTAATGCACTGTCCGGCCCCGTCAGCACTTTCGATCCCCAGGATGCGGATCGCTGCGGACTTGGCGCATTGGTCAGCCACCAGAAAGGAGGGCGCCAAATTGCTGACTTCCAGCAGCGCTAAGCTGTAGGGCTCGGCCATGCGGTCGATCTTTTGAAGTTGAGGGGACGTCGCCTCCAGCGACATGACGTCCACCCGCGGAGCACCCCGCGAGCGGGAAGTGCGCGAGGAACGGCCGGCAGTGTCGCGTTTCGGCATCACCGAAAGATAGGGTGAGTTTGCGGGCGAGGCAAGTTGGCGAGTCGGACGGCGGCGTTTTTGTGCCAAATCGCGCCGCCAACGCGTGGTATTCCGCCCGCGGCAGGGGGATCGTGAACGGGCGGTCAAGGATCAATTGGTCTTCAGACGCCCGTCGCCGGAGGGCTGCCTGGTCACGCGGCCGCCGAGGTTGACCGTCAATTTCGCACCGATGAGTCCGCCGCAACCGCGAAATCGGGTTGACTCAGAATATGGGGCATCCACGCACGCAGCAGGCCCTCCAGCACATTCACCTGCTGATCCATCGCGGCAGCGTTGGACATGCGATGGCGCTGGGAGTTGACGGCCGCGCGGCGCTGCCGGGATTGGCGCACCGAACATCGTTCCACCTGGAGACGGAGCCGCTGCACGGTCAACGCGACTCTGTCTGTCAGGAGCAGGCTGAGTTCCGCATCTCCGGACGAGCGGTCAGGCGTCAAATCAAACCCCCCTTGAACGAAATCGGTCGGACCCTCTTGAAGCAAGGTCCCTCGAGCATCGGTTGTGCGGAGCAGCCTCCTTGAATCGATCAGGCAACCTTTGCCGCTTCGCTTCGCGATCGTGGGCGCCCGTCACAGGGCGTTGCCGGCAACTTCGAAAAAATCGGCGGCCATCTCAGGAATTCCTGAAGCCGGCCGCAAAGTCCGTCGAAGAGGCACATGATTTCGACCCGCAGGGAGGCGAGGCGTGCTGCGAAGTCCGACGATCGACGTTCTGAAACGCCAGTGCTGCTTCGCGCTCATTCTGACGCTGCCGCTCATCGGCGGCGGGTGCGCCAAGGGGCCGCGCAGCTCGTTGAGCTTCGGGGCGACTCCCTCTTGGCGCGATCGTGATGAGGGGCGCCCCCGAGACTCGGTGAAGACCCAGGGCACCGCTCAGGCGAACGTACCGGTGCTCCCCAAGACGCCGGCGGAGGGCGACTCGGTCGCGGCGGACGATGCGATCGGCAAGTCACGAGTGATCGTTGATCCGCCGCCGGATGATTCCGCGGCGGGAGAGCTGGCGATGGAGTCCCCCATCCGCGACGAAACCTCATTCTCGCATGTGACACATCGGCTCGCCAGCAATGAATCACCGGTTTCCGACGTCCGCATCCAGCAACTCAAGGCGGCACTCAGTGCGGACGTCGAGCGGAGCGTCGACGAGCGGGAACAAGAGGCGACCGGGCATCCATTGCGGGTCCGGGCGGAGTCGCTCCTGCGAAAAGCGGAAGATTTCCTGCGTCTGGGACAATTGGCAGAGGCCCGCCGCGCCGCGCAACAGGCGGTGGATCTCACGGAATTGGGCCGGTTTGAGTTCCTGCCCACGGAAGAGCGTCCGTTGGAACTGTTGCGCCGCATTGACGCCGCGATCGGCCGGCGTGATGCCGCGCCCGCGCCGTTAGAAACCCTGGTCGGTGCGCGTGTTCCCTCGGATGAATCGACGAGTTCGTCGGCCACCGCAGGACTTGCGAGAGTCGATTCTGAGGAAGGCATTCTGCCGCAGGCGATTGGCTGGCAGGCGCCGTCGGAGGCGGAGAATGTCATGGTCGCCGCGAATCGGCCAGTCGTTGCAGCGCCCACAGACGCAGCCTCCGACCGGAGCGAAACAACGCAGGACGTGGTCCTGCTGCTTCCAGAGACGGACGCGGACGAATCCACGACCTCGCCCGGCCTGCTCGCATCGCTGGGACCGACTTCCGCGGAGTTGCCCCCGTTCCGCGGCACCGTCGGCGCCGGACCATTCACGCTCGATGGTCCACCATTGGGGTCACCCGAAGCCGCTCCGGCTCCACCCGACGTGGAAGAACCGGTGCCGCTCCCGTCGATGCCTCCGATCGCCGCCGCAGCAGCAGCGCCGGCGACCGAAGTCAGTTCGACGCGGCCGATGTTCAACCGCGATGCGCTCTTGCTGGCGGCTGCTGGACTCGGCGTGATCTGCTGTTTCACAGGCGCCGGACTGCTGATCCGACACTTTCGCGAGCGGATTTGAGTCGCTTGATCACCCGACGGCGGACTGACGCGCTGCACCGTCCGAAAATCAGTCGCTGAGCGTCACCGAGCCCGCCGTCACGGCGGCCTGGCTCAGCGTTGATGCGTGCGCGATGAACCGCGCTTCGATGTTGGGCAGGGTGTCCCGCAGGCGTGCCGACAGCGGGGTCGGCTGGCTGTCCCGTCGGAGATCGTTGAGGAAATCGAGCAACACGCTGCGGGTGTCGTCGCTGTCATGCAGCATGAAATGGGTCCAGGCCCAGGCCTCCAGGTAGTCTCCCTTTTGCATCTGGCTCACTTCGGTTAACTGCTCCAGACGCGGAACGTCCGGTCGCCAGCCATTCTGCAGGGCCTCAGCCAACCGCTCGGCATATTCCCGGTTGTATCCCCGCGGCGAACCCACCACTTCAAAGTACTCGGCAAGCCCCTCGTCGAGCCACAAGGGCACATCCTTCAGGCTCGCATGCAGCACGCCGTGCGTGTACTCGTGACGCAAGTCTTCCTGGATCTTTTCACCCCAGAACGTATAGACAGCGAGCTCCTCGGCGGTCCCCACAAAGTAGGCGCGCCGCGGCGGCAGATTGGGATACGCCGAATGAAGATACTGGGCATAGCGGACTTCATCGGCAAAGAGGTAGACCGTCACCGGCTGCTGTTGCAGGGGCAGTTGCAGCGTCTTCGCAATCTCTCCGCGGAGCGCTTCGAGATCGCGAATCAGGGGATGCGTCTTGGGGAGCCGGAGATCGCTTTGCACCACCAGCTGATGGGCGCTCACCTTGTGCCGCTCCGGCAGGCCGGTCGTCGCCGTTCGATTCAGTGCTCCGCAGCCCGACAGGCAGGGGACGATCAGGCTCCACCCCACCGCGCAGCACCATGCGGAGCGCCAGGGAAATCGTCCCCCCGGCGACCACTTCTGCAGCGGTGCTCCAACCGCGTTGATTGTCACATCGTCAGCCAGTCGGTGAGATTTTTTCCAGAGGACCCAGTCCAGGATTCTCGGAACGCGCACAACGAAGTCCGCGACCATCCGGGAGGTTTTACACTCGGTTCTCGTCGTCCATGCGGGATGCTCGCAGAATCGGCAACTTCCGACAAGATCGTTCGCGCGGCTACGGCCTCTGGAGACTCGTGTCGGAAAGTATTCTTAGGGAATAAGTTACGGAGAATGGTGTTAAACGCTGCCTGGCTTGCCGAAGTTTCCAGCCGCCGGCCGCCGATGAATTCTCAGGGGATCTGTCGTGCGAAGCCTCGCAAGGAGCGTCGGGGATGGTGGAACTCAATGCCGAATATGCCGCGCAGCTGACGGAACATCTCCAGGGCCAGTCGGCAGCTCTGTCGGAGTCGTTCAATCAGTGTTTTGATCTGTCGCTGGCGATCGGTGCAGGAACGGCGGCAACGTGGGATCCAACCACCGACAGCGGCCTCCAGCAAGCGGGCATCGCATGCCTGTTTCAATTGGGATCGGTCGGCGCTGCCCTGTTGATCCCCGAGAGCCTGATGCTACCGGAGTGGTATCGCCAGCCCAATGACAGTCAGAAATCGCGATTGGATACTCTCGCAATGGAGTGGGGGATGAACCTTTTCCCCCCTGATTTTGAAGCCGAGCGGACGTCGAGCGTGGGTGTGGACAATCTGGCAAGTTACACGACGACTTGCCAGCCGACGACCGACGCCGCAATCGTGCGTCTTCCGGTGACCGATGCTGATCTGGCTGAACTCGGCAACCTGATCCTCGTGTGGCCGCTGACGCACATCGATTGGTCGCCTGCCGCGATGACCGCGGCGACCAGTCCATCGGCCCCGGAACCGCAACCGAACCCGTCGCCCAGCCTGGCTTCTCCGCAACGGGCGTCGCGCGTCGATCCACTGGCGCGGCTTCGCAAACTGCCGGTGACGGTCAGCGTCCGGTTGACGGAACGGCGGATCACGATGTCGCAACTTCTGGCGATCACGCCGGGAGCCTTATTGACATTCACCAAGTCCTGCGACGATTTGCTGGACCTGTACGTCAACAACGCCCTGTATTGCCGCGGAGAAGCGGTGAAGATCGGCGAAAGCTTCGGCCTGAAGGTGAACGAAGTGGGAGTGCAAGTCGAACGGACATCCAAGATTCTGGAGAGCTGACCGCCCCGCAAACGACCTGGGCGACGACGCCGGTCCGCTCAGCCTGCTGCCGAGTCCGACTGCAGTTCCGAAAGGAGCAGAGTCAGGAACTTGCGTCCTTCGATGTACCCTGAAGGCGGCAGGTTTTTGACATCCTTCTTGAGGTCTGCGAGCATACCCTGCACGGCGTCGGCGAGTTGGTCGTTGACTTGATTCGTCGAGCCGGTATGAGCCTTCAATCTCAAGAGCTGCTCGATTTCCTGACGCGTTTTCGCGAAGGCGTCGCGCTCTAAGACTTCCGGCCAGTTGATGGTTCCGGTTCCACGGTCGTACTGGCTGTCCGACAAAGACACCGCGACCGGCGGCGGAGTGGAAATGTTTCGCCGGGCTCTTGCCGCGCGTTCGGCCGCATAGTGCTCGTTGCGCTCCTGCTCACCCATTCGGCGACGCTCCATCTGAATCTCTTGCCAGCGCTTCTGGTTCTCCATGTACGCGCCGCGAGCCTGCTCGTAGTCGATGGCCCCTGCCGCGGCCGCTTGATAAGCGTCGCCTTGGGCCCGCAACATTTCCGCCTGCCCGCGCGCGTAGCTTTCGGCAGGTGTTGACCCGGTATACCCCGCGCCGAAGCCGCCGTAGAATGCCCCGAGGCCGTAGGCGCCGCGATATCCGTAGCGGCGGACCTGCGCCTCCCCGGCGACCGCCAAGCCCAACACGAGAGCCACGACCAGACCGATTCGGTTGCACATGTTGACCATCTCCGGCAGGCGATTTCCCACAAGGTTCCGCCGACAAGATCGCGGTTTCAGCGAACGTAGCAGAATTGCGACTCACTCATTTGTATCGCTGACCGGACGGCAGAACAAGGACCTGTGCGGCGGAAGTCAGTCGGGAATTACCCTGCGGCTCGGCTTGGCTGTGGTGCCGACGCGCGTTCATCGTTACCCTGAATCGAGGATTTCTTGGAGACGCCCGGTCGTCGGCGTCCAGTGAATCAACCTGCGAGGTCACAACATGATTCGGCAGCACGGGTGGTTGGCGTTATTGGCGACGGCAGTGCTGGGGTGGAGTCAGCTCAACGGGGCTCGGGCGGAAGAAGGCACGGCCGCCCTGGCGGCACGGCTGGCGTCGAACTCGGCCGAGGAACAACTCACGGCCCTGGAAGAGGTCATCAAGCTGGGGCCCTCGGCGGCGGAATTGTTGCCGGCTGTGTTGACGCAGCTCAACAACGCCGACGTCGGTGTTCGTTATGAAGCCATGGCGGCCGTCGGGGCGATCGGGCCGTCGGCGAAGAGTGCCGTCCCCCAGTTATTGAAACTGCTTCAAGGGAGCGAACTGCTCCTCAAGTACGAGGCCCTCGTCGCATTGCGGTCAATCGGCGTGCAGTCGGACGAGATCTCCCGAGCCGTGGCGCCGCTGCTCGGCGATGAGGATCGCATGATCCGCGTTGAGGCCGCGGCGACGGTGGTGGCTCTCAAACTGGCTGGTCGCGGCGAAGCGATTGCCGCCTTGAGCGCTGCCTTGTCGGATGGTCGCGAAGGGGTGCGCTCGGCGGCAATTCCCTGGTTCAGCCTGGCCGGAATGGAAGCCGTGCCGGCGCTGCAGGAAACCTTGCGAACGGGGGGTTCGGCGGCGAGAGCAGCCGCGGTGGAGGCGTTGGGGAATCTGGGCCCGGCCGCCGCCATGGCCGTCCCGCAACTGCTGGAACTTGCCAAGTCCGATTCGCCTGCGCTCCTCTCCTCCGTCGCTGATGCCTTGGGAAACATCGCGACTGATCCACAGCAGTCAGTGCCGGTGCTGGTGAAATTGTGCCGGCATGATTCGGTCGTGGTGCGCATTGAAGCCCTCAAGGCCCTGGGAGAATTCGGCCGCTCGGCGGCAGGCGCCCTGGATCAAATTCAGGCATCGCTGACCGACTCCGACGTCATGGTCCGCCTGGCGGCGTGCGATGCATTGGGGGCGCTTGGACCGGAAGCGAAATCCGCAATCGCGGCTCTGTCGGCGGCGTTGCGTGATCCCGAAGGAGCTGTCACGCTCCGAGCCTGCGAAGCGTTGGGAAGCATCGGCCCGGCGGCGCTCCCCGAACTTCAGAAGCTCCTTGAGGATCCCCACTATGGGGCGTTGGCGTTGCAGACGCTGGAATTCATGGGACCGATGGCCCGGCCGGCTTCGGGTGCGATTCTCAAGCATCTGGAGCAGGCGAATGGATTGCCGCAGCGCAATCTGTGCCTGGCTCTCGCGGCGGTCGGGGCTGACACCAAGTCGGCCGGACCGGTGCTCAAGAAAATCCTGAACGATCCCATGAGCGACGCACGTGCTGCTGCCGCTTTCGCTCTGGGTCGTCTGGGAGATCGCTCGGCGATCAAGGACTTGACCAACGTCGTTGAAGACGACAATCCGCTGGTCCGGCTGGCTTCGGCGTGGTCATTGCTGCACATGGATCCGGGCAACGACGAATATGTCAAGATCGCCGTGCCCCGGCTGACGGAGGCTCTTAGCGAATCGAACCCGCAGATTCGTGCGGAGTCGGCGCGAACGCTGGGAATGCTGGGAGAACGGGCGTCGTCCGCCGTACCCGCACTCGTGCAATGCCTGGGTCATGATGAGAGCCGCCCGGTGCGGATCGCCAGCGCCGTTGCAGTTTCCGAGATGGGATCGGCCGGTCATGCGGCAGTTCCGCAATTGATTGCACTCGCGCAAGATTCCTCGGCGGAAGGCCGCCGGACGGCGATGTACTGTCTGGGGCGCATGGGTGCGGCTTCAGCCGCCGCCGCTCCACACCTGAAACAACGGATGCAGTCTGGAGCCCCGCAAGATCGAATGGTCGCCGCTTGGGCACTTCTGCAGATCGAGGCGGACGACGGAAATGCAGCGTTGGCGCTGCCGATCCTGCTGGACGCGATGAGTCGCGAAGAGCCTCAAGTGGTGGTGCAACTGGTGCGGACGGCCAGCCAATTCGCGGGGAAGCATCCCGAGGTCAAGAAGGCGGTGATGAGCCTGACGAATGCGGATGACCCGGCGCTGCGGGCCGCCGCCGCCGCTGCGACCGAGCGGATGTCGAACTGACCAGCAGCCGGCTGCAAACTGCGAACGCAAGCCCGCTCGCGGAATAGAAGAAGCCCAGGGATCTCGATCCCTGGGCTTCGTTTGCCGGACTATTCGAAGAACTCCGCGGCGTCGCGCAGGAATTCAGGATCGAGGGTCTTCAACTTGCCCACGGCATCGGCGAGGGCGACGTCGACAACCGACGTCCCGTGCAACGCCACCATGCGGCCAAACTGTTTCTTCAAGACGAGACGGCCGGCGGCGACGCCCAGACGCGTGCCGAGCACGCGGTCGTAAGCACTGGGAGATCCGCCGCGCTGAATGTGGCCGAGGATCACCGAGCGGGTTTCGAAGCCGGTCTCCTTTTCAATGATTTCCGCCAGTTGCTCAGCGATGCCTCCCAGGCTGACGTGACCGAAGTCGTCGACTTTGGCGTTCTGCGTGACGTAGCCGCCGGTGTTGGACAGCACCGCCCCTTCGCTGGCGACGACGATGCCGTAGTTCTTGCCGGCGGCGCGATGCTTCTTCAGCGTATCGCAGATCTTCTTGACGTCGACCTCGGCCTCAGGAACCAGAATGTAGTCCGCCCCGGAAGCCATGCCCGCCTCGCAGGCGATCCACCCGGCGTGTCGCCCCATCGTCTCGACCACCATCACGCGCCGGTGCGATTCGGCGGTGGTCTTCAATCGATCGATCGCCTCGACGACGATGTTGATCGCGGTGTCGAATCCGAAAGTGACGTCTGTGCAACTGAGATCGTTGTCGATCGTCTTGGGACAGCCGATGGTGGGCAGTTGATGATCGTTGTAGAGCTTGTTGGCCACACCCAGAGTGTCGTCGCCCCCGATGGCGACCAGCGCGTCGAGGCCCAGGCGTTTGAATGATTCCAGCAGTTTGGCCACGTCTTCCGGACGCTTGTAGGGGTTGGTGCGCGAAGATCCGAGGATCGTGCCCCCCTTGCTGAGAATCTCGTCGGTGTTCTGGGGAGTCAGCGGCGTGCAGTCGCCGTCGATGGCCCCGCGCCACCCGCGCAGCAGACCCACCGTTTCCCCGCCGCCATTGTGGACGGTGCGGACCACGCCTCGAATGACTGCGTTCAGTCCAGGGCAGTCCCCCCCGCCTGTGAGAATTCCGACTTTCATGGCCGCTCCTTGGTCACCAGATGTTGCTCGACGAAGGTCGTGTGCATCCGACCCTCTGCGAACGCTGAGTTGTTGAGAATCTTTTTCAGCAGCGGGATCGTGGTCTTGACCCCTTCCAGCACGAACTCATCCAGACATCGCTTCAGGCAGGCGATGGCTTCGGCGCGGGTCGGCTTGTGAACGATCAGTTTGCCGATCATGGAATCGTAGTAGGGGGGAATCACATAGCCTTCATAGACGTGCGAATCGAACCGCACCCCCAATCCCCCCGGAAGACGCAGTTTCGTAATCCGGCCCGGTGATCCGCGGAAGTCGTTGTCCGGGTCTTCGGCATTGATTCGCAGTTCGATCGCCGCGCCGCGCTGAAGAATCTCAGATTGCTTCCAAGGCAGGGGCTCGCCCGCGGCGACGCGGATCTGTTGCTGGATCAAGTCAACTCCCGTGATCGACTCCGTGACCGGATGCTCCACCTGAATCCGAGCGTTGACCTCGATGAAGTAGAACTTGTTCTCCTGGTCGACAATGAATTCGACCGTCCCGGCGTTGGTGTATTTCGCGGCGCGAATCAGGCGCACGGCGGCGGCGCAGATCTCTTCCCGAACATTCTGGGGGAGATGGGGCGCCGGGGATTCTTCGATCATTTTCTGGTGGCGGCGCTGCGTGCTGCAGTCGCGTTCCCACAGATGTCGCACTTCGCCGTGATGGTCGGCGATGATCTGCACCTCCACGTGACGGGGATTCTCGACGTACTTTTCGAGATACACACCGGCGTTGTTGAAGGCCTTCTCAGCCTCGACGGCGGCCTGCTTGAGACCGGCTTTGAGGGAAATGTCGTTGCGGGCGACGCGCATCCCCTTGCCGCCGCCGCCGGCAGTGGCCTTGATCAGCAACGGATAGCCGATGCGCTGGGCGATCGCGAGGGCTTCGTCTTCGCTGTGGATAAGTCCGTCGCTTCCAGGCACCAGATTCACCTGGGCCTGCTTGGCGAGTTCTTTCGCCGTCACCTTGTCGCCCAGGGCCGCCATGGCTTCCGGCGAGGGCCCGATGAAGGTGATGTTGCAACTGCGGCAGACCTCGGCGAAATGCTCATTCTCCGAGAGGAATCCGTAACCCGGATGAATCGCCTGGACGTTTCCGATCTCTGCGGCGCTGATGATGTTCTTGATCAGCAGGTAGCTCTGCGAACCCTGGGCGGGGCCGATGCAGTAAGCCTCATTGGCCATCCGCAGGTAATCGGCGTTCCGATCCGCCTCGCTAAAGACGGCGACGGTCTCGATGCCCAGTTCGCGGCAGGCGCGAATGATTCGCAGGGCGATTTCCCCGCGATTGGCGATCAGAATCCGTTGGAACATTGCGGTCTGCTTCCGAGCTGGCTGGGGCCCACTTCAGATTCCGATCTCACTGCGGCAGTCCGATTTCCAGCAGGGAACGGCAAGCCGCCGGGTGTGCCTGCCGTTCGTCGAAGGAAGATCACCGCCCGGGAGCGAATTCGGAGTTCGGGTTGAAGATTGTCTGAACCAGGTGACAGAACCTTGGCGCCCACGGGGCGTCCAGTTCTGCCGCGAGGCTACGGTCGTACCTTGAACAGCGGCTGGTTGAATTCGACCGGGTCGCCGTTTTTCACCAGGATGGCTTCGATCGTCCCCGCCAATTCCGCGGCGATCGGGTTGAACACCTTCATTGCTTCAATCAGGCAGACCGTGGTGGAAGCGGAGATTTTCGTCCCCACCGACACGAACGGCGGATCTTCCGGAGATTGGGCGGAATAGAAGGTGCCCACGGTGGGCGAGCGGATGATCAACAGTCCGTCATCGGCCGCAGGCGCCGCCGCGGCTGCAACCGCGACCGCAGGGGCAGGCATCGCGGCCGCCGGCAGCATCGGCGGGGGAGGGGCGGCGCTGACGAAGGTCGCCTGCGGGGCGCCGCGACGCAGCCGCCATTGTTCATCGCCGTGACGCAGGTTGACTTCACTCAACCCATGTTTCTCCATCAGTTCCATCAACTGCTGGAGCTTCTCGAAATCGAAGGGAGCCGGGGAACCTGTCGGCGCGTCGACCATTTCAGGTTCCTTTGCGGCGCTGCGTGTGCCTCGCGGCGGAGGCGAACCAGTCGGCTTAGCCATGAACTTCGAACTCGCTAAAGATAAGGCAGACAGGATTCAGCGGCCCAACGGCGTGGCGAGGGGCCGGGCGAATGGCTGTCCGCTTAATGTCCTGATTCCATCTCCAACGGCACAGATGACATGAGTTCGTACCCGTCGCGGGTAATCAGCACGTCATCTTCCAGGCGGACTCCGCCGAAATCTGGGAGGTAGATGCCCGGCTCGATGGTCACCACCATCCCCGGTTGCAACGTCTCCTCAGAGATCGGACTGAATCGCGGGTTCTCGTGAATTTCCAATCCCACGCCGTGACCCAGCCCGTGACCGAAAAATCGATCGAACCCCGCATCAGCAATCACTTTGCGTGCTGCGGCGTCAACGGCTTTGCAGGCCGCACCAGGTCGCAACTCACTCAGGGCTGCACCCCGAGCTTTTTCCACAACTCTATACAGTTTCTCAAGTTTCGGCGGGATCTTACCGGTGGCCACGACCCGAGTCAAGTCACTGTGATAGCCCCCCGGCTCCAGAGCGCCCCAGTCAATCAAGACGAACGGAGAACTGCTGAGTTTCACATGGCCGGCCCGATAATGCGGCAAAGCCGACAACGAACCCACCCCGACGATCGGTTCGAACGCTGCACGCAACGCGCCACGTCGTCGCATCAGATGCTCGAGCTCGTGCGCAATCTGCAGTTCCGTCATGTCGGGCGTGAACATTGCCTGAACGCCCTGAAATCCCTTCTGCGCCAGATCGATCGCGGTGCGAATGGCGGCGATCTCACCCTTATCCTTAATCAGCCGCAACTTCTCGACCAACCCGTCCAGCGGTACGACTTCCACTGCCGGGACCTTTTCCTTGAGGCTGTTGAAGCTGGCCACGGAGGTCGCCGACGCCTCAATTCCCACCTTGCGAACGCGACGGTCTGTGAGAGTCTGCGCGACGAAGTCCGCCATGAGGGTCCGGGTGGTTCGAATCACCCGTTCCAGCCCCGGACACTCTTGATCCAACTGCGTTTCGAACCGGCTGTCGCTGATCATCAGCGTGTGTTCAGGGCCGATCAGGAGTTGGCTCGAATCTCCGGTGAATCCTGTCAGGTAGCGCACATTCGGTTCGTGGGCGACGAGCAATCCCTCGACTTTGGATTTCTTGACCGCAGCAACCAACTTCGCACGGCGATCCTGGTAACGGTCTGCAGTCATGTCGGTCTTTCAAGGGGGGGCTGCGTCGACGCAAGCATCGGCAATACTCTGCCTCACATGCACTCCCATGTCTACCGTTCCGCCAGCGACGAAGTCGGCGAGATCAACCCCAGTTCCAGCAGGCTGCGCACAAATTCACGAGCCACCGGGCCCGCGGTCTTACTGCCGCTGCCGCCGTGTTCGATCACGACCGCGAATGCGACGCGGGGATTGTCAGCCGGAGTGAACCCGGCAAACCAGGCATGGTCGGGACGCCCCCCGCCGACTTCAGCGGTCCCTGTCTTACCTGCGATTGTGACCTCGTTGAGCCGCACCGTTTTGTATCCAGTGCCTTGCGGATCGTGAACTACGCGGTACAGGCCTTCGCGGATTGCGGCGAGCGTTTCCGGTCGCAGGTCCGGAATCGATTGTGGTTCGGGATGGGCGAAGACCGGGCGCACAAACTCGCCGTCGGAGAGATCCAGCGAAGTCGGTCCTCCCGTCGTCGCCAGATGCGGCGTGACGAGCAGGCCCCCATTGGCAATTGCCGCCATCATGCGGGCGATTTGCAGCGGCGTTGTGGTCAGAGTCGATTGACCGATTGCGAAACCCAGCGTGTCGCCGACGTGCCAACGACGTCGAGGACCGTTCGCTGATTGCGACGGCTCGGGGAGCGTGCCTGCCGTCTCGCTGGGGAGGTCGATCCCTGTGACGGCTCCGATCCCGAATTTTCTCGCCCATTCCACGAACGGCTGCGGGCCCGCGCGGCGCGCCCCCGAGAAGAAGTAGACATTGCAGGATTGGCACAGCGCCTGCGAGAGATCGGTGTCGCCGTGTCCGACGCCGTAATGGCGGTAAATCAAGCAGCGATGTTGACCGGGATGGTCAAGATATCCCCGGCAGGGGATCGTCTCATCCGGTTGCAGCGTTCCGGATTCGAGCAACGCGGCCGCCGTGATTGCTTTGAAGACGGATCCGGGGGGAAGTGCCATATGGGTCATCCGCGGATAAAACGGTTTGCGCGGGTCGGCGGCGAGGGCGGACCATGCTCCCGAGTTCGGGGAGACCAGGAGATTGGCGTCGAAACGGGGGGCGGCGGCGGCGGCGAGGACCGCCCCCGTATGGACGTCAATCGCCACCAGACATCCCCCTGGAGGAGGCGCCGGCGCAAGGGCTGCAACGGGGGACGCATCGTCGCCCGATTTCATCGGGCTTTCGAGAACCTTGTCGAGCAGTTGCTCCGCTCGGCGCTGCAACGCCAGGTCGAGCGTCAGCACCAGATCGCGACCGTGCTGGGCAGGTTCCAGCACACGGGACTCAATCACTTCGCCGTGGCGATTGACGATCTGCTGCAATCGTCCGGGGCGTCCATGGAGCTCTCGATCATACTGCCGTTCCAGTCCAGTCCTGCCGACCCCCTCTCCGAGGTGTCGCGTCGCCTCCCCCGTCAGCTCATCTCCCTGTCGCGGCGTGCGCGCGCCCAACAGATGAGCGGCCAGGTCGCGCTGCGGGTAAACGCGCGTCGTCCGGATGCGGGTCTTCACCCCCGGAAAGCGCTCCGGGTGGGCGGCAATCGTCGTGGCGACGTTTTCCGAGACGTTGCTCCACACGACGTGGTAATCTTCCTGCTCCTTGATAACCAACGGTTCTGCCGTGCGACGTTCGGGAGGCCGCGACAACTCCTCAACCATCGTATGCCACCACTGTGTCAATACGGGTGCCGAACGTGATGTTGTTGCCGCAGGGGGGGCAGACGGTGACTGACGAGCCGCCTGTCGCCGGGCATGCACGTCTTCCCAGATGTGTTCCACGCGAATCTGGATTTCTCGTCCTGCATCCGTCAGTTCCTGCGGACTGCGACCGCACATCTCACATAGGTCCGACCACAAACGTCGGCGCTCCGCCATCACGTGCTGCTCAGCCGCGATCACCGCCGCCGATTGGCGACGTTCCCCTCGCGACAGTCGCTCCCATGCTTTTCGACGCAACCAGCTCCGATCAACAGGATCTTCCAACCAGCGGTAGTGCACGAGAACGTCGTAACTCGGAACATCGTCGGCGAGCACGGAGCCGTCCGCAGCCAGGATTCGCCCCTCGCGAGCCCGCAGATCTTCCAGGACGATTCGGGTTTGGGAAAACGGCGCGACGTACCCTGTCTGCAATTCGACCTGCAATTGGCACAACCGGCCGCCAATCCCAAGAAGCGGCAGCGCCATAACGACAAACAGCCCCGCCATGCGGGCTGACGGCGCGGCCGCCAGCCCGCGCGCGACTTCTGTCGGAGCGTTGGGAAGCGTCCAGTCGTGGCGCGGGCGGTTCAGCATGGAGTCATCGGGAATGTGGGGTCAGTGATGACGGGGACGAGGCAGCGACGCGGTTCCGATTCATGCCTCCGTCAACCGAGACCACTGATTCTCCAGACGGACAACGCTGGGATACTCGCGGAGCATGAAGCAGCGGCGCGTCAGCTCGCGGAAGATCACGCCGGCCAGGACCACGGCGGCTGTAAGTCCGGCGATGGCGACGGCGTGAAGCGTCACGGCGACCAGTTCCATCGCGTCCTGCGCCAGCGAGCGCTGCAGTATCTGTGAGATCATGGAGTCTCCCCAGGCCAGCCATCCGGCGATCACCGGGCCATGCCAGAACGCCGGGCGATCGCTTGTGAGAATCGTCGCGTGCGCGGTCGCGGCGAGAACTCCGCACGTCGCGACGTGCAAGCCGAGACGCCCATGCCCAGCAGCGTCGAGGAGTAAGCCGATCGCCATCGCCCAGAGAATGCCGCCCCGTGGAGAGGATTCGCACAGGATCCATACTGCAACCGCCAGCAGGAGTTGCGGCCCCGGCTCCGGCAGAATTGTCAATTGGATCGAAGCCGCCGCGTAGACGGCGAGAGTTCGCACGAGGGTGACAGTCCAGCGATTCATGGATTTGAGGTTCCCATCGAAGGATCACGAGACAGCCTGTGTGTCCTGCGTCGGTCGCTTGTTAGTGTGCCCAGAGTCGTTGAGGATTCAGCGCTGAACGGAGCACGCGGACATGCGTCACCGTCGATGGAACAGCCGCCGGCCGGACGGTGATCATCCACTCTCGGTCATCAGGACCGAGTTGTGCCGCGGCCACCTCGCCGTAGTACAACGGGACGTCGAGCGATCCGTCGCGCCCGGCGTTGTAGACCGCGTCTCCCGCCCGAACGCTGGCGTCAACGGGAATCCCTTCCAGCACGCACGCCGCGCCGGCGCCGCGCAGAATTCCTTTGGCGCCCCAGACGGGCCCCGCCTCTGATTCGCGCACCAGTTGTGCGGCGCCGCGGTAATCGGGATCCGTCACCGGCAGGAAAGTGCTGGTCCATTGCCCGACGACGTCCACCTTGCCAATCACAGTGCTCCCGATCAGCAAGGGATCTTCCATCGACAGTTGATCCGGCTCACCCAGATCGATGAGCGGTCGTTGACTCTTCAGGACCAGGGCCGCTTCGCGGACGCCATCCTTCAGGCCGCGTTCCAGGATCACGCCGCTCCGCCAGTCGCGACCGAGTGTTTCACCAATCACCCGTGCTTCCACCAGCGCCGGCAAGAACAGCGCGGGAGATCCTTGCGCTCCCCCGCCCGACGCCTCCGAGGGGATGGATTCCGCCTGCACCACCCGCTGCGCCATGACGCGCCGCAGTCTCGTTTCGGCTTTCGCGGCGGCATCCACCGCCGCGTCCAATTGCGCACGCAGTTCGCGAAGTTCGGCCGACTGCCATTCTGCGAGACGTTCGCCGGTTGCCGCGTGCGCGTGTTCCACCAAGCACATTCCGGGACGCAAACCGTCCAGGAAGGTGCTGCGCACCCGGGCGACCAGCGCGGGGGGAGCAAACCATAACGCGGTCCCGAGCAACAGGGACCAGGTTCCCAGTGCGAAGGGGCTCGTGGAGAGTTTGCGGATGGCAGACATGTTGACTCAGAAGCCCCAATTCTCAATGCCCAAGTCACCTGGAGCTCTCAACGTTCAATTCTGGAACCAGGTTGACCCATATCGGACTTGCACTTCGGAGTTTGGTGTTGGGAGCCGGCTGGGGTTCCGGAAATGGCGCATGGGGAGTTCGGTGGACGCGCGGCTTCGATCTCCCATGCCATCTGGCTAGTCTCTGAACTCTCCCATCAGCGTATCCCGCCAGCGGTCAAGGTGTTCGGCGCAGATGGCGGCCCCGCGGACCGACACGCGCTGGGGCTCGTGGGGCACACGGACGGGAACGCCGAGCCGCTCCTGAAAAAAAAGTTCCAAGCCGGGGAGCTGGGCGCCGCCGCCGGTGATGACCATGCCCGTATCGGACAGGTCGGCAACGAGTTCCGGGGCGCATTGTTCGATTACCGTCTGGACGTTCCGCATGATCGATTCCAGCGGTTCCGCAAGTGCCGTACGGACCTCCTCGCTGGTGATGATCGCTTTCCGCGGCACACCGCTGACCAGATCCAACCCGCGGATCTCCGACGTCGCTTCCTGATCGCGCGGTGCAGCACAGCCGATGCGGATCTTCAATTGTTCAGCAGTCTGCGGTCCGATCCGCAGGGAGAAATGACGGCGGACGTATTCGACGATCGCCTCGTCCATCTCATCTCCAGCAATTCGGATCGAGCGACTGGCGACGACTTCCCCCAGGCTAAGGACCGCCACCTCCGTTGTTCCGCCCCCGATGTCGCAGATGAGGCTGGCGAGAGGCTCGGAGATCGGCAGTCCGGCCCCGATCGCCGCGGCCTTGCAGTCCGTGATCAGGAAGACCTGCCCCGCTCCGGCCCGTTCGGTGCTTGTCAGGACGGCCCGTCGTTCGACGGGGGTGATGCTGCCCGGCACTGGCATAATCACCCGCGGTCGCAGCCCCGCCATCCGTCGACCCACTTTGCGGAAGAAGTACTGCAGCATCGCTTCGCAGAGCTCATAGTCCGTGATCACTCCGTCCTGGACTGGCCGGACCGTTGTGATGGAATCCGGGGTCCGGCCGAGCATCTGCCGGGCCAGTTTGCCGACGGCGGTTCCTTGTCCGAGAATCCGCCGGCTCCCCTTCTGGAGAGCAACGACGGACGGCTCGTCCAACACCACCCCTTCGCCGGGAATTGCCATCAGCGTATTGGCGGTCCCCAGGTCGAGTGCCAGATCCGGGCAGGCCCAGCGACGAATCCGGTTGAACATGTGTGGCCCGAATTTTCCCTGAGTTCCTGAAGACGATCGTCGCCCCGCGTTGTAGTTGAGATCGGCAAAACCAGCAAGATGCAGTCCGCCACCGGCAATTTCCGCCGATAGATAAGGCCGCGGCGAGGGGCTGACCTTCGCCTCCGCCGTCGGCGTCCGCGATCAGCGGCTCGGCAGGGAATTCTCCTGTTGACGCTGACGGATGTTCCCACCTACAACCCGACAAGAACGTCGGCAGAATCTGCCGGTCGAGGGAATTCCGGGGCGATCGCGTCCTGTAGGCGGTTGCTGATGTTGGTTCATCGCTATCCGGCGCTGGTGCCGGCGTCTCAACCTGAGACGTCGGTGCGGATCTCTTCGCCCATGTGGCGACGGTTGCTGACATCCCCTTTGCTGCCTCCCGGTTCCTCCGTTCTCGTCGCCGGTGGTCGGCCTCTCGATGCCACGGATCTGCTCGTCGATCTGGCTTACGACGTCACGGGTTTGTGTGAAGACCCCGAGGCCGTCATCGCTGGTCGCCTCGCCTGCCCCAAGGCGGACTTCCACCTGTGGCGGCCATTGGCTTCGCAGCTTCCGGTCTCACGGCATTTCGATCTGATTCTGGCGGTCGATCTGTCGTCGCATCTTGGCAATCTCCACGGAATCGCGGCGCGACTGGAAACCGCCCGACTGATGTCGGCAGTGAAACCGGGCGCCCGGCTGGTATCCCTTTCGCCGGCGCCTCCGTCGACCGGGCATCACTTGGGCTGTTGGAAGCGACACTTCACGGGCTTTCCCGGGGAAGTCTCGGCCGAAGTCTTGACCGATGGTTGGCGGCGCTGGCTCCCCTGGCGGACTCTGAAAATGCTCGGTCCACTGCCGCCGGTTCTGTCAGTCACCTGGACCGCCCCTGCGGAGCACCGTTCCCTTGCCTTTTGGCAAGAGCGGGCGCGGGCGGGGCTGAAGACCGGTGCTCGGATCTGCTGTGACGCCGCCAGCGCGGCAACGGAATCGGCCCCCCCCGTGCGCCGCGCCGCTTGACGCCGTGGTCCGACGGGATGAGGACAACCCACTGCGGCCGCGGTCGCCAGGCAGGAAGCGGCCTCACGGCTTCGGCGCTGACGTTTCCCGCACGTTTCGAATTCCCATCAGGCGTGTTCGAATTTCAGGATCTTCGCCAGCCGGTTCGCCGGGAGTCACTGTGAACTCTCTCTCGCGGTCTCTCCGCTCCGGCGGTACAACATAAGAACCTGCGGCGGCGACAGTCGCGGCATCTTGAGGCTTGCGATGTCTTACCGCACCATCAAAAAACTTCTTGGGGAAACCAGCCTCGAACGGAAGTGTCGCTTCCTGTTCGGCAGCGGTTTGCTGGTGCTGATCACCGGCAGTTTCTATCTCTACGCGCGTCAGACCACCGAGCTGGTTTACAAACAAAACGAGATGGCCGCCAAACTGATGGTCTCGCCGGTCATTCTCGAAAAACATTGGAAGTGGTCGGAGAGCGCTCAGCAGATCACGCTCGAGAGCGGCGAAAAGGTCAGCATGGCGGAACATGTCGGCAAGATGGCGACAGAGTTGAAGCCCCCTGATCTAAAAGAATCGAATTGGACGCTGATGAAGGCGGAACCCCATCCCACGGCAGGTCCGGTGGGAGAGGATTATCACGCCCTCATGAAGATTCGCTCCGGTCAGGAACGGGTCATCGACGTTCGCCGCGGTGAAGCCGGGGGCTTCTACCGATACTACGCCGCGGTGAGGGCCACTGAGTCGTGCATTGGCTGCCACAGCCAGCGCTCCACTCAGCAGGGCGAATTGAAGGCGGGGGACTTGATCGGCATCGTCAAGATTTCGTTCCCGCTCGAAAAAACCCAGCGGGAACTCGCCCGCAACAACGCGGTGCTCCTGGCGACCGGCATCGTGACGGCGTTTCTGGCAATGCTCGCCGCGTACGCCATTGTCCGCTACGTCATTGTGAAACCCGTCCTGCACCTAAAGGACGTCTCCGACAACATTGCCCGCGGCGCCCTCGATCAGCGTGCCGACATCCGCACGGGAGATGAGTTCGAAGAACTGAGCCACGCGTTCAACCGCATGCTGCGACACTTGGTCACGGTCCAGGAAGAATTGCAGGCGCTCAACCGCGGTTATGAGTCCAAGAACGATGAGCTCGCCCAGGCCAATCTCCGGTTGTACGAACTGAACAACTTGAAGAACGAATTTCTGGCGACCATGAGCCACGAACTCCGTACGCCGTTGAACTCGATTCTCGGCTTCAGCGACGTCCTCTTCAGTTCCGCCAACCTGAACGACAAGCAACGGCGGTATGTGACCCACATCCAGTCGTCCGGTCGCAATCTGCTGTCGCTCATCAATGACGTTCTCGACCTCGCGAAGATCGAGAGCGGCAAAATGGAACTCCACCCGGTGGAATTCACCGTCGCCGATTTGGTCGAACGGATGGTCGGCTCGATGGTGCCGCTCGCCGAAAACAAAAACATCGATCTGGGCTGGGACGTCGACCCGCGGGTGCCCGTGATGTATCAAGACCCCGGAAAGATCCAGCAGATCCTGAACAATTTGCTGTCCAATGCGATCAAGTTCACTCCCGAGGGGGGCCGCGTTCGCGTTCGCGCCGTCGTACGCGAGCGGACGAAACTGGCCCTGATCGTCGAAGACACCGGCATCGGCATCCCTCTCGAAGATCAGGAGCGGATTTTCGAGAAGTTCCGTCAGGGGCGTTCCACGCCGGGGATGCAAGACACCCTCACGCGTCAATACGAGGGAACCGGGCTGGGACTGTCCATCGTCCGCGAACTGGCGAAGCTGCTGGGAGGCGACGTCCATCTCATCAGTGAATTCGGCAAAGGCAGCATCTTCACCGTGACGCTGCCGACGCGGATTGAACCCTTGATCGAATCCCCATCGACGCTGCGGCTGCGAGCCACGGGGAACCTCAACGGCACTGCCGATTCCCAGGCGATGTCCGTGACCGCCCAGGTCTGACGATGCCGGTTCGCGGGAGAGCGGACATCTCGGCGGCCGCGTGCATTCCGGCATTCACATTCACTTCACACGGTTGAGGGAAATCGGGCCAGCACTTAGAATGCCCCGTCCGTTTGGCGGCGGCTTCGTGTGCGAGGTGGGGTGGTCTGAGAAATGCGGTTTCTGCTGGTCGATCGAATTCTGGAGTTAAAGCCGCAGGAGTCGATCCGGGCCATCAAGAACTTGTCGCTGGCCGAAGAGTATCTGGCAGACCATTTCCCCGGATTTCCCGTCCTTCCAGGGGTCTTGATGCTGGAAACCCTGGTCCAGACGGGGGCTTGGCTCATCCGCGAGAGCGAGCAGTTTCAGTCGAGCACCATCCTGCTGAAGCAGGCGAAGGCGCTCAAGTTCAACAGTTTTGTCACTCCGGGGAAGACGCTTACCGTGCAGTTGGCGGTAAAAAAACGAGATGGGCGGCTCTGGGAGCTTCAGGGGTCTGGGGCGGTCGACGGTGAATCCGCGGTATCGGCAAAGATCACCCTGGAAGCCTTTAACCTTGCCGAGAAGAATCCGTCGCTGGCGGATGCGGATGAACTTCGCCGACGGACCGCACGAGAGATCTTTCAGCAGATTTGGACCCCCGTCGCATAGGCGTCTCTCGATGGGATGCCCGTCAGGCTCTTTGGCCGCGTGCTCGCCATCGACTTTCGAGTCGCAAACTGTCAAGATTGTGGGGATCGACGTCTTTGGGCCTCAGGGCGGACCAGGTGCGACCCTGCATCGGCCGGCGAATGGAAGATGAGGATTACAGCGTGAGCGTGTTATCGGATCGCGTGGCTCTGGTGACCGGCGGCAGTCGCGGGATCGGTCGGGCCATTGTCGTGAAATTGGCCGAAGCGGGCGCCAAGGTGGCGTTTGTTTATCACTCCAATCAGGCTGCCGCCGACGCGTTGACCGCCGAGATGTCGGCGCGCGGCCTTGATGTCTGGGGTTTGCAGGGGGACGCCAGTCAGAAGGCGGACGCGGATCGGATTGTCGACGCTGTCATTGAGAAATGGGGCAAGCTCGACGTCCTGGTCAACAATGCCGGTATTATTCGCGACGGCTTGCTGGCCACCATGACCTCTGAACAATGGCAGGCCGTCATTGACAACAACCTGACCAGCGTCTTCAACTTCTGCCAGGCGGTCACGCGACCGATGATGTCGGCCCGCTTCGGTCGAATTGTGAACATGTCGAGCGTCTCCGCCGATTTTTCGAATCCGGGTCAGGCCAACTATGCTGCCAGCAAGGCAGGCATCGAAGGCTTCACGCGTTGCATGGCGACCGAATTGGCGAAGCGGGGCGTAACGGTCAACGCTGTCTCCCCCGGTTTCATCGAAACAGACATGACCCAGGCGGTGATGAACGCCGCTGGAGAGAAGATCAAGCAATCCATCCCGGTGAAACGGTTGGGAAAGCCAGAGGACATCGCTCATGCGGTGTTGTTTCTGGTGAGTCCCGAGTCGAGCTACATTACGGGTCAAATCCTCAAGGTCGACGGCGGACTGACGCTGGGCGGCATGGGTTGACCGTACACCCGAATTCGCAGCCTGTTGCTGAGGATTCGTAGCAAGGTATGACAGGCCGACAGGTCGCTCGCCCCGACCCTGACCGAGCCGAGATCACACGGGCGACAGGCCAAATGCGGTTGGGGATCCCCCGGCCGGCAGGAGACGATTGGATGCCGACACGCGACGAGATTTTCGAGAAGGTTCGCGACACATTGGTGGACGCGCTGGGGGTCGATGAAGATGAAGTCACCGCTCAGTCGCGGCTCTCGGCCGACTTGGGAGCTGAGTCCATCGACTTCCTCGACATTGTTTTCCGCCTGGAGAAGGCCTTCGGGATGAAGATCCCTCGCGGAGAACTGTTCCCGGAGAATTTCGCTGCCGCCGACACCACGTACGTGGCCGACGGCGTCGTGACAGCCGCTGGCCTGCAGGAACTGCGGACGCGGATGCCGCATGCCGATGTGGATGCGTTTGCCAAAGATCCGAAGGTCGAGAACATCCCGGAACTCTTTACCGTCAACATGATTGTGAACTTCCTTGTGCGGAAGCTCGGGGCCTGAGGAACGAGCTTTCGGCGGTGTTTCTCGGCGAGAGCCAAGCGCCGCCGAGAACTCAGACATGCCTGAAAAAAACGGCGGCCACCGGGGTTTCGCCTCCCGGCTCTGAAGGTGCGGGCCGATGCGCTGGATCTGGATTGATCGCTTCATTGAATTCGAGAAGGGCTCACACGCCAAGGCGGTGAAGAATGTCACCCTGGCGGAAGAGCATCTGCACGATCATTTCGTCGGTTTTCCGGTGATGCCTGGGTCGTTGATGCTCGAGGGGATGGCCCAAACCGGCGGCATTCTCCTGGGGCAAGTGCACGACTTTCAGCACGTGGTGATCCTGGCCAAAGTGCCCAAACTCGAATTTCACAGTTGGGCGACTCCCGGAGATACGCTCGTCTACACGGCCAATTTGCTGGAAGCTCGCGAGGAAGGGGGCATGGTGAGTTGCACCGCCCATGTCGGCGAGCGGCTGGTGGCCGAGGCGGAGATTGTGTTTGCGCACGTCGACGAAGCAGCGTCGGGATCCGGCCGGATCGATCAAAAGAACTTTGTCTTTTCCATGTCGCTGCTGGGAGTCTTGGACGTCGGCAAAGCGGGCGATGGAAGCAGCGCCGCACCCGCCGCCTCTTGAATGGCGACGTCAATCCGATTCGCGCGAGCAACGCCGTGTGGGAAGGCGCAAATTCCGTGAATTTCCTGTATACTTGTCGCAGGATGCGTCTCGTCCTGACGTCCTCGTCGTTTCCGGAGACCGGATGGCGCCGACCTGACGGCGGGACGTGTCTGCGGTCTTGCGTCGCAATGTCTCGGTTGCAGGGCGGAAGCTGGATATGAGGCGTCGAGTCGTCGTCACGGGCTTGGGCTGCGTGACCCCTATCGGGAAAACGGTGGAACAGATGTGGCAGTCCCTCCAAGAGGGACGCAGCGGCATCGGTCCGATTCGCTCATTTGACGCGACCGGCTTCCCGACCACATTCGCCGCCGAAGTCAGAGATTTCCATCTCAGCGACTACGTCGACGATCCCAACAGGTTCACCCATTCCGGAAAAAACATCCGCTACGCCATCGGGGCGGCCCGGCAGGCCGTGGATGATTCGGGATTGGCGGACGCCGACATCGATCCGGGGACGTTCGGGGTCTACCTCGGCGCCGGAGAAGGTCAGCAGAACTTTCTGATGATGATGAATCTGATTGCGGGCGCCCAAAAGGACGGTGAAGTCGATCTCGAGATCTTCACCCGCAACGGCCTGGAACATCTGCACGCGCAGTCCGAGATGGAGCAGGAACCCTACATGCCCGCGGGTTACCTCGCGAGTTTGTTCGATGCGCAGGGGCCGAATTTGAACTGCCTGACGGCCTGTGCGGCCTCCAGCCAGGCGATCGGCGAAGCGACGGAACTCATCCGCCGGGGTGACGCCGAAGTGATGCTCTCCGGCGGGGCCCACAGCATGATTCACCCGTTCGGCGTGACCGGATTCAACCTGCTGACCGCCCTGTCCACTCACAACGCCAATCCACAGAAGGCCTCGCGACCGTTCGATCGTGAGCGGGACGGCTTCGTCCTCGGCGAAGGGGCCGGGATGGTGATTCTCGAAGAATTAGAACACGCCCGCCGCCGAGGAGCGAAAATCTACGGCGAGATCAGCGGTTATGGCTCGACGGCCGACGCTTACCGCATCACCGACGTCCATCCCGAGGGTCGAGGTGCGGTTGCCTGCATGAAAATGGCGCTCCGCGACGCGCGGGTCAATCCCGACGACATTGACTATATCAACGCTCATGGCACCAGCACCGATGTCAACGACCGCGTCGAGACGCTGGCCATCAAGCAAACTTGCGGGGATCGGGCCTATAAAATCCCCGTTTCCAGCATCAAGAGCATGATGGGTCACCTCATCGCGGCTGCGGGAAGCGTGGAGGCCATCACGTGTCTGTTGTGTATTCGCGACGGGGTGGTCCCGCCGACCATGAATTACGAGACCCCGGATCCCGACTGCGATCTCGACTATGTTCCCAATGCGGCGCGGCAGCACCGCGTGCGTCGGGCGCTCTCCAACAGCTTTGGATTCGGGGGGCAGAATGTGGCGCTGATTTTTTCGGAGTTTAACGGTTAGTTGGATTGCGTCGATTGTCCGGCGGAATGATCCGCACGATCGTCGGCGTTGAACGAACTGGCAACGGATCGCTGCCAAGTTGGTCGCGGACGACTGCCGATGTTCTCCCTGGATTCCTATGCTCACGACAGTGGATACTGTCCGGCATGGGAAAAACTGGGCAATCAGGGAAAAGATTGTGGCCGGATTTCTTTGGGCGTTGGCAGCCTTGCTCCTGCTGGAGCTGGCGATTCGGTGCTTCTACGTGCGCCTGATCCTGCGGCAGTTTGAGGCGCAGCCTCCGTTCAACGTCGCTCTGCACGAAGCCGATCCGACGGCGGAACTCGTCACGACCAAGACCTCCGACGGATTGACTCTCCGAGGCAGCTTGCACCGCGGCGTCGATCATCATCCCCGCGGGTTGGTCCTCTTTTGCCCCGAAGTGGGCGGAAGCCACTGGTCGGCCGCCTGGTACTGCGAGGGTCTCCTGCACGCGGGTTTTGATGCACTGTCGTTCGACTTCCGCGGACAGGGTGAGAGCGACGCCTGCCCCGGCTACACGCCGACGCACTGGCCCACGCGCCACGAATTGAACGACGTCGAGGCGGCTCTGCAGTTCATCGAATCCCGGCCCGACTTGAAGTCCCTTCCTCTGGTCCTGATGGGGATCAGCCGCGGATCGCTGGTGGCCCTGCATTCCGCAGCGCGGTTTCCTCAGGTTCGGGCCGTCTGCGGCGAGGGGACTTACACGATCAACTCACTTCTGGAGCACTTCGTTGTTCGCTGGGCGCAGTTGTATCTTCCCCGCTGGGCTCTCCGGATCATCCCTATGTGGCACATGCGGTTGACTCTGCGATCCGTCCTATGGGTGAGCGCGTGGCGTCGCAGTGTGCACTACGCCGTGGTCGAGCCCTGGCTGCGGCAATTGTGCAATCGACCGGTGCTGTTGATCTCCGGGGAGCGCGACAACTACGTTCCGCCGTCGATCATCCGCGGCATTGCGAAGAAAATTGCGTCCCCGCTCTGCCGGATCTGGAGCGTCCCCAAAGCCAAGCACAACCAGGCCCGCGATGTGGCGCAGGCTGACTACGATCAGACGTTGGAGGAGTTTTTCGGCGCCGTCTGCCCGCAGCCTGCGGCCAGCACTCCTCAAGTCGCCGCCGTGGTTTGATTGGAAATCGATCGCTCTTCCGACGTGTTGATCGACGCGCGTAAGACCGCGGTCGGTGCAGAGAGACGTCGGCTAGGCGAACACCTTCTTGATCGCCGCTCCATCATGGGCCACCTTAAATGGACGGCCCGATTTGGAGTAGACCTCTTCGTCAAGCGGGAGGCCAAGGGCGTGGGCAATGGTGGCGTTGAAGTCTGAAACGCCGACCGCGTCTTTGTCGGGACTGTGTCCCTGCTTGTCCGACGAACCGTAGACAGTCCCCCCCTTGACTCCTCCGCCGGCAAGCAGGCCGGTGAAGACGCCGGGATGGTGATCGCGACCGGCATTTTGATTGATCTTGGGGGTTCGGCCGAACTCGGAGACGAGAACCACCAGCGTCCGTTTCAGCAGGCCGCGGGCCTGCAGATCGGACAGCAGCGTCGAGACTGCACGATCCATGTTGCCGGCCAGGTCACCCACCTTGTCGTAGATGTCGGTGTGCATGTCCCAGTTGCCGAAGGTGACCTCCACGAATTTGACGTCGTTTTCGATCAATCGCCGCGCCAGCATGCAGCCCTGGCCGAAGCGATCCATGCCGTATTTTTCCCGGTCTTCCTTCTTTTCCTGATTGAGGTCAAAGGCCTTCAGGTCGTTGCTCTGCATCAGAGACGTCGCCTGCTTGTAGAACTCTGAGTAGGCCTCGACCTGCTTTTGGGGGTACTTCCTGCGAAACCCGGCGTCGAATTTGTCGATGAGATCCAGCCGGGCCCGGAACGAGCCTCCTGTGAGGTATTCGGGCTGCTTGGTGTTCTGCAAACCTGCGTTCGGATCGCCGATCGGAATCGGGGTGTAGACGGGTTCCAGGAATCCCGCCCCCGGATGGCGGTTGTCGCCCCCGATGACGACGTTGTCGGGCAGCGACCGCCCTGCGCGGAGTCCCTGCAGACGCATGATCCAGCTCCCCATGCCGGGATGCCGGATCGAGGCGATCTCGGCATAGCTGGTGCGCATCAGATACTTGCCTTTTTCGTGGTCGGCAGTCTCGGTGTGCAGCGAACGAACCAGAGCGATCTGGTCCCCCAGCTTGGCGAGATTGGGCAACCACTGCCCCAGGGTCATTCCCGCTGCCTTGGTCTGAATGGGCTTGGTTTCCCCTTCGTTTTCGCGACCGCCGATGCAGTCGAACGTGTCGAGGTGGCTCATCGCCCCCGTCATGAAGAGGTAGATCACGCGGTCGGCGGTCGCCTTGGATGCCGGCGCCGCAGACTTCCCGGCCGACGGCTTGTCGTCAGCCGCGCTGAGCAGGCCGCCGCCGAACGACAACGCCGACACGCCGAGCATGGATTGCGCGGCGTATTCCAGAAAGGAACGGCGCGACACATCATCGAGAGACATCAGGTGGTCGACCATCAGAAACCTCAAAATTCCCAGAGGACATCAAGATGCGCGGGTTCGTCGGGATCGCCGCGGCTCGATGGACAGGGACGCTATTGAATGAACAGAAACTCGCGGGTCTTCACCAGCGACCAGATCACGTTGCCGTAGCCCGCTTCGCCGTGGGCTTCGATTTCGCTCAAGGCGATCTGCTTTTCTTCCGCGGTGGGTGAGCGAGCCAGTATCGAATGGAAGATCACCTGCACGCGTTCGCTGGGCGTTTTCTCTTCGGTGACAGTTTTATACATCAGCGACTTTGGATGCAGGATCATATGCGTGATTGATCCGTTGAACATCTGCAGCACCTGAGGGACTGAGCCGTCGGTAGACGACGCCTGGATGGACTCGCGATCCGACTGCCCGAACTGACGCAGGAAATGGCCCGGGGGCATGGGGCTGGGAAGTTCCGCCGCCCGCGCCAGCAGGTTTCCCTGGTAAGTGTAAGCCTTGTCGCGGGCGTCGCGATGCTTGGAGTTCGTCACTTCCCGAAGCTCTTTGTCGCGCTTCAGAATCTCTTCGGCGGATGTTTTCGCCAGGTCGACGTTCAACAATTCGCTCTGCACCCGCGCCGGTTCCGTCTGATACTCATCCGGCTCAAACACTGCGAGGGTGATGAACGAATCCCAGACCTGCTCTGGAGTCATCCGCCGAAGAATCGGTCCGGGGAAGTGATATTCATCCCCGGGGGTGACTTCAGCGACTGACGATTGCCGCTGGTAGGCCTCGGTGTTCAACAAGATCCGCAGAAACTCCTTGACGTCAAACTTCAACCGGACCATCTCCCTGGTCAGGTGCTCCATCAGTTCCGGATTTTCGGCCACCGTCTCGTCGGTCATGTCGTCGACGGGTTCAATCTGACCAATACCGAACAGCCGCTTCCACATCCGATTGGCGATCGTCTTCGCAAATCGAGGGTTTTCCGGGGACGTCAACCATTTGGCGAAAACGACCCGTGGTGTGTCTCCCGGCAGCAGCTTGGGCTGCGGATCAAAGATCGTTCGCGGAGTGACAGGAGTCTTCGGTTTCGCGTCGTCGTACTGGTAGTCGTCCGGCAACGTCAATTTGCGCGGACTGTCGGAAACTTCGATGAGATTGCCGATCAGAAATCGATTGTACTTGCCGCCGCCGTCAAATTTGTCGTCGATCTTCTTCAGTTCATCGCGGAACTTGTTGACGACGTTCCCCTGTCCAAAGGCTTTGTCATTCGCGTTCCGGCGGTAATTGGTGCCGAAGGTGTACGCCGCGACCTCGTAAAATTCCTTGCGCTTCCACTTGTCGAATGGATGGTCATGACATTGCGCGCAGCCGATCTGCGTGCCGAGGAAAATGCGAACGGTGTTGTTCATCGAGTCGAGCGGCATGCCGGTGTCGCGCAGGAGGTAACCGGTCGCCGGGTTTTCGAGATACTTCCCTTCTGCGGTCAGCATCTCGTAGACCCACTGGTCGTAGGGTTTGTTCTTCTCCAGCGAGAGCTTGACCCATTCGTTGTAGGGCTTGCCGGGGGCGTTGTTGGTGACTTCGCGGTCCCGCAGCCGCAGGATGTCAGCCCAATAATTGTAAAGGTGTCCCGCGGCCTCACGTGTTCCCAGGAGAGCATCGATCAGACGCTGCCGCTTTTCCGTCGACTTATTGATCAGAAAGCCGCGGACCTGCTTGTGCGAGGGGATCGTGCCGGTGATGTCGAGATAGGCCCGGCGGACGAATTCTTCGTCGGTCGTTCGCGGGTTGGGAGTGACCTTGAACTTGGCGTGGTTGGCGGAGACGAGGCGATCCACCACCTTCGCCGAACCGAGCGCCCGGGTCAGAACGTCGGCGTCGACTTTGTCGACGACGATCGCCCGAGTCGGGACGGGGGTCGGGGGCTCCGGCGGCTTCTTCTTGGTCTTGCCCTTCTGTTGCGCCAGCCCAGAGGCTTCGCTCAGCAGCATGAGGCTCACAACCAGAATCACGTACAGGCCGCGTGAGTTTCCTCGCGGAAGATGCATCGGACAATTCCTGTCACTATCGACGTGCGAGACGGAAGGCGCTCGAAGACATGATGCAGCACCGAACTCCTTTATTCTGTCGACCGGCACAGCCACTGGCAAGGCGTCGCAAGAGTGCCGTCCTGCCGGCAGGACTACAAATTCATCAACGTGCATCCTCGCCCGGATCGCAGTTACAGGGCTCGCAGCGCCGGACCGATCTCGGTGCCCTTAAGGGGATTCTGGCACATTCCAGACTGGCACACGTAAACCGTGGCCGATTGGCCGATGGCCGACTTGCCCGCCAGCAGACATTGCAGGACACCCGGAAGTTCCGCATCGTCCACGTCGCTCGGCCGTTGGAGGACGACTCGATTCGGCACGAACCGCTGGAACAATTCCCTCCAGTCGGCTTCGCGGTCGCCCTCGCCGCAAACGACGATTTCATAGGTCGGCCCCAGCAGGAAGTCGAGCGCCAGGAGCGCCTGACCCGCGGCCATGGGCGCACGGGCCAATGTACCGGCGAGCATGTTGAGCGTGGCGTCCGCGTTCGCTTCGAAATCTCGCCGTCCCGTAATTCGCGCCAGTTTGAGCAGCGCCATCGCCGCGAGATTATTCCCCGACGGGGTCGCGTTGTCGTGAATCTCCTTGTTCCGGGTGATCAGTGCTTCGTGATCCTCGGACGTGTAGAAGAAACCGGCGTCCTCGCGATCCCAGAATTGAGCCAGCATGCGTTCAGCCAGCGCGACGGCCTCGTTGAGCCAGCGTGGGTGGAAATCGGCCTGGTACAACTCCACCAGACCATCGATCATGGCGGCGTAGTCGTCGAGATACGCATTGAATCGGGCCCGGCCGTCCTTGAACGCATGCCACAGCCGGCCGTCAGGACGCCGCATCTGCAGGAGAACGAAGTCGGCCGCGGCCGCCGCTGACGTGGCATACTTCGCATCTCCCAGAACATTCGCTGCCTGCGCCATCGCCGCGATCATCAGCCCGTTCCAGGAGGCGAGGATCTTGTCGTCCCGACCAGGGGCGATTCGTGCGGAGCGAACGTCGAACAGCGTCCGCCGACATCGCTCGAGGACTGTCCCCAGCTCTACGACCTGCATTCCCAGCGCAAATGCTGATTCCTCCAGCGACTTCGGGCGGTTGAGAATGTTGCTGTGTTCCCAGTTGCCTTGGGGAGTCACATCGTAAACGGTTCGAAAGATCCGCCCGTCGTCGCTCCCGAGCACTCGGTCGATTTCGTCGGCGCTCCAGACAAAGAACTTCCCCTCGACCCCTTCGCTGTCGGCGTCTTGCGTGCTGTAGTAGCCCCCGGACGGCTGCGTCATCTCACGCAGCACGTAGTCGAGGGTCTCGCGAACGACGCGCAGGTATGTCGCGTCTTCCGTCGCCTGGTAGGCTTCGAGATAGACGGGAACCAGGAGTGCATTGTCGTAGAGCATCTTCTCGAAGTGGGGGACCAGCCAGCGTTCGTCGGTGGAGTACCGCGCGAATCCGCCGCCGAGATGATCGTAGATGCCCCCCGCCGCCATCTTGTCGAGAGTGAGCCGCACAATCTGCAAGGCCTGCGGCTCGCCGAAACGGCGGTGGCACCTCAGCAGCACGCGCAAATCCAGGGGATGCGGAAACTTCGGGGCGGATCCGAAGCCTCCGTGCGTTCGATCCGCCGATCGCATCAAGGACTGCTGCGCCTGGCGGAGCGTCTCGATGCCGAGTTTGTCGAACGTCACCGCCGGTCGGCCGGCGTCAATCACCATCGCGGTGAGTTCCCCTGCCTGCTGTTCGACGGCGCTGCGCCGATCAATCCACGCGTCGTGCACTCCGGAAAGAATTTCACGAAACCCCGGCCGTCCCCAGCGTGCGGTCGGCGGCCAATAGGTTCCCCCATAAAATGGCTTCAGGTCGGGAGTGAGAAACACCGACATCGGCCAACCCCCTTGACGCGTCATGGCCACGACCGCGTTCATGTAGATCTGGTCGAGGTCCGGGCGCTCCTCGCGATCCACTTTGACGTTGATGAACCACTGATTCATCAAGGCGGCGATTTCGGGATTCTCGAAGCTCTCATGCTCCATCACGTGGCACCAGTGGCAGGCGCTGTAACCGATAGAGAGAAATATCGGCCGATCTTGCTCACGGGCCGCCTGCAACGCCTCGGCGCCCCAGGGATACCAGTCAACGGGGTTCCGCGCATGCTGCAGCAGATACGGACTGGTTTCGTGCGCCAATCGATTCGGGGGAGCGTCCGTCGACATGCGACCTCTGTTCTGGATGGGGGACCTGCTGCCGCCAAGGCCAAGTGATGAGCCATTCTAGACGTTGAGGGCATGATTCCCAGCAGCCCCGCCAACGGTACCGTCCGGAGTACCCTCACCATCAGATGACGACCGGCGATTACGGGTGTTACAGTAACGCCTCTTCGCCCATCATCCCTGTGAGATCGACCGCGATGAAACTTGGACTGATCAACTCCGCCTGGGCGCAAACCGGACGCGACACCGCCTGGGGTTTGCAAAAAACGAAGGAACTCGGTTTCGACGCCGTCGACATCTTTGCCGATCCCCTCGACATCACCATTCAGGAGCGGCAGCTCATCCGTCGCGAAACGGAGCGGCTCGACTTGCCCATCGTTTCGGTCTGCTGCGTGGCCACCGGTCTGGTCGACTTCAATCCGAGCGTTCGGCGATTTCACCTGGATCGCTGTCGCGCCTACCTCGACATGGTTTACGAATTCTCAGGCAGGAATCTGCTGCTCGTGCTGGGGGAATACATCTGGAATCAGGAGGTCATTTCTCCGGCGCATCAATGGCAACTCGCCGTGGAGACCTGCCGACAACTCGGAGATTACGCCGCAGAACTGGGACTCCAACTGGCGCTGGAACTGGAGCCCTTTCCGCTGTCGCTGCTGAACAGCGTCGACAAGATGGTCCGCTTTCTCGATGACGCAAATCATCCCGCGGTGCGGGCGAACATCGATATCTCACATCTCTGCCTGGCGCACGTGCCTCCCGAGGAGCTTCGACGCCTCCGCGGACGGGCAATTCACGTTCACATCTCCGACTGCGATGGCAAGGTGCATGGAGACCTCCCGCCCGGACGCGGCGTCGTCGATTTTGCACCCTATTTGCGCGAAATCGCCGCGTTGCAGATTGACGGGGCAGTTTCGATCGAATTGGAGTATTCACCGGAACCTGCGCAGATTGAAGCCTGGGTCGCCCAGGCTTATGGGGCGACGGATCGCTTGCTTCAGGCCGCGGGATTGCGCGGCTGAAGCGGCACGGAGTCGCCGGCGGCTTCCGTACAATCGGAGGATTCAGGCACGGTGATCTTCACACAGTCCTCATTGGCGTCTTGTTGCTGTGGGAATCCCGCTCCGATAGGCTGACGCGCTCCCACCTTCATGCCTGTACGCGACCGTGAGGACATCATGCTGCGCACCAGTGCCCTGTTCTTCGCCTCTCTCTCCCTGATGGGGGCCGCACTGTTCCTCGGAGCGGCAATTCAACAACCGACGGCACAACCGTCAACGTTGGTGCGGTTGAACGATCAAAACTGGGAACAGTTTTGCCCCGATGGGAAAGAAGTCGACGCGATCTACGGAGATTTTGTTCTTCAAAACTCGCGGCTGACGGCGGTCATCGCCCAACCGATCGCGACGCGTAACGCCAATATGACCACTCGGGACGTCGGCGGAAGCCTGATCGATCTGACGGTCAATTCGCAGCAGAACGATCAGCTCGCCGCCTTCATCCCTGGACGACGCGCGTTCCCGTACCGATCCGCGGAATTCTCTGCGATCCCGGTTGCCGGGTCGGCCGCGACGACCGTTTCCGAACTTCCGGCCGCAGGTCTGAAGGGAAATGCGGTGGCCGTAACCGTCGTGTCCACGGGCGGGGACTCACGACCGGCCGTTCGCACAACTTATCGACTTGGCTCGCAGGATGATGCAATCACCGTCGAGTCAGTCTTCCACAACTCCGGCGACCAGCCCCTGGAAGTGCTGCTCGAAGACGATTTTCGGGCGGACGGCCAGAAGGAAGACATGGTCCGCAGTCCCAATGGAATTACTGAGTCCTTCTGGCTGCAGGATCGTTACTGGGGGCAGGCCTATGGACTGTGGACGGACGGTCGCAGGCTGCAGCTCAACAGCGATCCCAAGACGTCGCAGGTTCGTTACGTCGATGCCCAGGAATCGGCCAAGATCACGCTGGCTCCCGGTGAATCCTTTGCGCTGACTCGGAAATTGACCGCCGGAGCCAATGCTCTCGATGTGCATGCCCTGGAAGCCGAACGACGTGGATCCAAGACGATGCCGGTTTCGCTGGTCTTGCGAGACGCTCGCAGCGCACCTGCCGCAGGCGTACGCGTGGAGTTGCTGCGTGAGTCCGCAACCTACGGTTTCGCCACGTCCGACGCGATGGGCCGCATCATCACCACCCTTCCCATCGGGACATATACGGCACGGGCGTCCCTCCTGGGAGTCCCCGTCTGCGAGGATCTGCCGATTACGGTTGCCGAAGGGCAGAAATCATCGCAGGACATTACTCTGCGACAGTTGAACTTCGGCCGTGTGGTGACGGCGATTACGGATGTTGAGGGCAAACCCCTTCCCTGCAAGCTGGAGTTCCGCCCGCACAACGCTGAGATCAAGTTGAACTTTGGTCCCGAAACCGCGGAATACGCGGTTCGCAACCTGGCCTATGCCCCGCTGGGCGTCTGTCAACAGTCGCTTCCGCCGGGAACCTACGACGTCCTGATCAGTCACGGTCCGGAATTTGACCTCGTCGAAACGACGCTCACGATTGCGCCGTTCACCGATGCCCCGCTGGCGGCTCAGCTCCGACGGACGGTCAACACGACCGGCTGGGTCAGCAGTGATTTTCATAGCCATGCGACTCCTTCGGGAGATAACACGTCGAGCCAACTCGGTCGGGTAATCAATCTCGTGTGCGAGCACCTCGAATTTGCTCCTTGCACGGAACACAATCGCATCAGCACCTACCAGCCGCATATCGACAGGCTGGGAATCGGCGCCTACATCTCGTCGGTTGAGGGACTGGAACTGACCGGCTCGCCGTTGCCGCTGAATCACCAGAATGTCTTTCCGCTCAGGCACACCCCGCGCACCCAGGACGGCGGCGCGCCGACGACGGCAGACACGCTGGAAGAACAGATTGAACGGATCGCCCTGTGGGATGACCGCAGCGAGAAACTGCTGCAGGTGAATCATCCCGACCTGGGCTGGATGTTCTATGACCGCAACGGCGACGGCCAGCCCGACGCCGGTCACGAACGGGCCTTCCCGTTTATGGATGTCGTGGAGATCCATCCCATCGACAGCGCCCTTGACCTGGCTCCGTTCCGCACCTTTTCGGGACGACGCCGGTTCCATAATACGATCTTCCGTTGGCTGCAGCTGTTGAATCAGGGGTACCGCATCTACGGCGTGGTGAATACAGATGCGCACTACAACTTCCACGGGTCGGGACCCTTGCGGAACTGGATCCAGTCGAAGACCGACAACCCGTTAGAAATCAAGTACCTCGACATGGTCCACGCGGCGGAGCAGGGGCGACTCGTGATGTCCAATGGGCCGTACCTGGAGGTCTGGGCGAACGAAACCGGTCGTACGACGCGTGTGACCGCCGGTCAGGACTTGACCGCGAGTTCCAAGTCGGTCTCCCTTCAGGTTCGCGTGGAGTGCCCCAACTGGCTGGACGTCAACCGCGTCTTCGTGCTGGTTAACGGCCGTCCTCATTCAGTTCACGACTACCGTCGCAGCGACCACCCCGACAAGTTCGACTCGGGGGCCGTCAAATTCTCCAGAACGCTGGACCTGACCCTTTCCGGGGACGCTCACCTGATCGTCGTCGCCGGGAACGTCGGCGGATCGCTGGGCAAGGTTTACGGTGAAGCCGAGTCGACCAGTCAACCTGCCGCCATGACGAATCCCATTTTCGTCGACGTCGACGGCGGCGGCTTTGCGCCGAATCGGGACAAATTGGATGCCGATCTTCCGGTCAAGTTTGACGCCGGCGGTTGAGACGTGGGGTGTTT
>JANRLN010000479.1:0-2825 GCA_033762515.1 Planctomycetaceae bacterium | reverse complement strand
GGGCGGCCGCGCGCTGAGCTATCTCTACAACGCCGGCAGCGACGACGCCCTCAGCCGAGTGAGCGAACTGAACGACGGCGCGGCGCTGGTCCGGTACACGTACCTGGGGCTGGGGAGTTTCGTGAAGGGGGACTACCCGCAACCCGGCGTGCGTTGGGATCTCTCGGCCAGCAGTTGTGGCGGGTCGAGTTCGTCGAGTGGTTCGCGATCGGGTTCTTCCAGTTCTTCCAGCGTCTCGGGAACCGCGAAGTATCCCGGACTCGACCAGTTCGGCCGGGTGATCAATAACCTCTGGTGCAAGTACACGGGAGCGAGTGGCGCGGTCGATCAGATCCGCTACGGCTACGACCGAGTGAGCAATCGCATCTGGCGGCGGAACGTAGTGGCGGCGACCGGCCAGGATGAGCTTTATCGCTACGACGGCGCGCAGCGGCTGGAGGACTTCAACCGGGGGACGCTCAACGCGCAGGCCAACAACATCAGCAGCCTGACTCTCAAGCAGGAGTGGGAGCTGGATGCCACGGGGAACTGGGACCGGTTTGAGCAGTTCAACCCAAGTGACGCCAGCCAGGCGCTCGACCAGGAGCGCACAGCGAATGCCTTCAATGAGATCACGGGAATCAGCGCCACGGTGGGTCCGGTCTGGGTGACCCCGCAGTACGACCGCAACGGCAACATGACCGTGATGCCCAACGGCGATGCTCCCACGCAGAGCTTCCAGAACACGTGGGATGCCTGGAACCGGCTGGTCAAGGTGATGAGTGGCGTTTCGACCATCTCGCAATACGCCTATGACGGTCAAAACTGGCGGACGACGAAGACCGTAGCTGGCACCGTCCGGCACTACTACTACACCAGTGGCTGGCAAGTGCTGGAGGAGCGGCTGGATGCGGCCACGACGGCCGAGCGGCAGTTCGTCTGGGGCCTGCGGTACATCGACGACCAGGTCGTGCGCGACCGCGCCCCCAGCGGCAGCGGCACACTGACCGAACGCCTCTACGCCCTGCAGGACGCCAACTGGAACATGGACGCGATCGTGAATGCCAGTGGCAGCGTGCAGGAGCGCTACAGCTACACCGCCTACGGCGTCCCGACCGTCCTCACTCCCGGCTTCACCACCCGCGCTGCCAGCAGCTTCGACTGGGAAACTCGCTACGCAGGCTATCGATGGGAAGATGAGGTCAGCGCCTATCTCGTCAGATGGAGATGGTTGCAGGCTGGGTTGGGACGATGGTTAAGTACAGACCATCTAAGTCCATACTACGACGGCATGAACCCTACGCGATACGTAAGAAATCGACCTATCACTTCCGTTGATCCGCATGGAGAATCTACATACTCAGAAGAAATGGAAGAATTGCGACGACGTTTTCTGGACTGGTATCAACACGAGTCCGAAGACGGAGACAAAACATGGTTAATTGGCTTGCCGAACTGTCCATGCAAGCTGACTCTAACGAAAGAAGGTCCTTGCAATCCAAATCCGAGCGTTTGGAACAACCCTTCAGAATGGACGTTCGGATTTCATCCTGGCGCAAAGTGGTGCACGCGATCCAAAGGTTGGAATTGGGTGGGGGCAGCACAGCAGTGTTGTTACGACGCGACGGGCAATTTGATTACTCACGGTCCAGGAGCGGGAACGCCAGACAAAGTATCTATCGACTGGAGCAACTTTCCACTAGGTGGCAGCGGTTCTGATCATCAGGCAATAGATGTTGAACCGGCTAGGTGGGCTCAAGCCCTGGATGGTTACTATGCAAACCAATCTGGTTTGTATACGTATCTTTATAATCTTATGCGACCACCAAATAACGGAAATCGCTGTCGCGACAATCCACCAGTTCCTGATCCCACAATCTTTGAATTGCCAAGTCCAGATTTTCCCCCAATTTAGAACACATGACGAACGCGACATTTCGCACAAGTGCTTTGTTTTGGTGGACTCTAATTGCGGGAGTTGTTGTCTTGCTAATTCAGAGAATGGGGATTTTTGGAATATCCCTTGCAACGTTAATGTTATTGCTCTTGCGCTTGAAAAGTTCGCGTTTGATCGGCAGCAACAGAGTGATTTTGATCTTGGCATTCGCTGCTTCTTACATCGCAAGCTCAGCAGTTCTTTATCTAGCAATGATCTCCAAGTTTCCCCTCCGCAGTATCGAAATCATTATCGGGGCTTGCATAATCTCGCTGCTTTTCATGGCGTTTTCAGTATTCGTCAGCCATGTGTGCCTTGGACATGCGCCCGACTTACTCGGAGTTATGCTTGCTATAGTCAGCCTATTTTTATTGCACTTAGCAGCTTATGTGAGTGCGATGAATGCAGTGTAATGTAACCTTGCGATAGCCCAGGACTTTCGGGCACCGAAACCGTTGTGAACGATGCCGAATAGACGAAGCTTAACATCGGCAACATTCCGTTTGAGAGAGTGCGTGTATGAACCGTCCATCGGTAGCCCCTGAATCGAGTTCGACGGTGCTGGTGAGCCGGACGTCGTACAATGCGCGGGGCGAGGTGTTCGAGACGACGGACCCGGCGGGGCTGGTGACGCACACGGACTTCGACGATGCGGGTCGCCAGATCCGCACGATCCAGAACTACCAAGGGGAGCCGGCGTCGTGTGGGGAGGATGGGTGCTGTTGTGATTCGATCTGCGGCAATAAAGAGTGCGCCTGCCCGATCGCCTTGGGCGACGACGTCAACCTGACGGTCGAGACGAGCTACACCGCCGATGGCCAGGTGGCGACGCTGACGGCCAAGAACCCTGCAACCGGTGACCAGGTCACGCGCTACGAGTACGGCACCACGCGGGAGGATTCAGGGATCG
>JANRLN010000478.1:0-1923 GCA_033762515.1 Planctomycetaceae bacterium | reverse complement strand
GTCAGGCCGCGTCGCGGCTGCTGACTCGCTCCTTCGATGCGTCAACTCTGGAGACCGAATATGCCCGCTTGGAAATCTCTGGTCCTGTTGGCCGCGGCGCTGGCCGCGCCGCTGGCAACCCCTGCCGCCGAGGACGGCTTCCAGCCGATCTTCGACGGCAAGACCCTCGACCACTGGGACGGAAATCCCGAATTCTGGCGGGTGGAAGACGGCTGCATCACCGGTCAGACGACCGCGGAAAAACCCACCAAGGGGAACACGTTCATCATCTACCGCGGGGGCGAAGTCGGCGACTTCGAGCTGAAGCTCGAATACAAGATCGTCGGCGGCAACTCGGGGATTCAGTACCGCAGCTTCGAGGTCCCCGACAACAAGTGGGTGATCGGCGGTTATCAGGCCGATTTCGAAGCGGGGGACACCTACTCGGGGATCAACTACGGCGAACGCTTCCGCGGCATTCTCGCCAATCGGGGTCAGAAGACGGTCGTCAAGAAGGGGGACGACGGCAAGGTGAAGGTTGAAGTCGTCGAGCAGGTCGGCGACACAAAAGAGATTCAGACGCACATCAAGAAGGAAGACTGGAACACTTATCACATCATCGCCAAGGGCTACACGTTCGAGCACCGCATTAATGGGGTGACGACGTCGATCTGCATCGATGAACATCCCGATCGTCGCGCCAGCGGACTGATCGCGCTGCAACTGCACGCCGGGCCGCCGATGAAGGTGCAGTTCAAGAACATCGTCGTGAAGAAGACCGACGGCTCGACCGCTGCGACAGGCAAGAAGCATGCGCTGCTCCTCGCCGGTCGCCGCAGTCACGGGTTCGGCGCGCATGACCACACCGCCGGGTGCGCACTGCTGGCGAAGCTGCTGAACGACAGCGGCCTGCCGATCACTGCGGAAATGCATTCGCTGGAAAAGGACGGTTGGCCCGCGGCGGAGAAGCTCGCCAAGGCCAACACGATCGTGATCTATGCCGACGGCGGCGGCGGACACCCGTTTAACACGCACCTGGAGGAATTGCAGGAACTCACCAGTAAGGGGGCAGGCATCGTCTGCATTCATTACGGAGTGGAAACGGTGACTGGTCCTCCCGGTGACGCCTTCCTGAAGTGGACGGGTGGTTTCTTCGAGGCGAACTATTCGGTGAATCCCCATTGGACGGCCAATTACCGGAAATTCCCCACGCATCCGGTGACGTCGGGCGTGGAGCCCTTTGAGATCAACGACGAGTGGTACTACCACATGCGCTTTCGCGAGGGGATGGAGGGTGTCACACCCATCCTGACCGACCTGCCCCCGCTGACGACCCTGGTCCACGTGGATGCGGAAGGCAAACCTGTGATGGTGGAAGAGAACGGCAAGCAGACCTACAAGCTCAGCCGTCCGGAGAACGCTCATAACAACAATCCGCACGCCCGCAAGGCCGTGATTGAAGACAAGCAACCGCAGCACATGGCCTGGGCCACCGAGAATCCCAACGGCCAACGCGGCTTCGGCTGCTCGGGGGGCCATGTGCACTGGAACTGGGGCAACGACCAGTTTCGCAAGCTGTTCCTCAACGCCGTCGTCTGGACCGCCGGCCTCGACGTCCCCGCCAACGGCGTCTCCGCAGGGAGCGTGACAGTGGACGACCTGCTGCAGCACCACGACGAAGAAATCCCCGCCGACTTCAACAAGGCCCGCATCGCGGCGATGCTCGCGGAGTGGAATGGGAAGTAGTGGGTAGTCATTTGTAATGAGTGGATCGTGGATCGCCAGTCTGGAAGCCGCGGGGTCGCCACCCAACGCCGTAAACGATCCGCGATAAGTCTTTTCAAGATTGAGAGAAAGAGCCAGACTCCCCACCGACGCGAACCGGTGGGTCCCAATGACCAGAAGGGAGTCTGGCATGAGCGCACACGCAGCAGGACGCCTGCG
>JANRLN010000477.1:0-3820 GCA_033762515.1 Planctomycetaceae bacterium | reverse complement strand
GGAGGGGAAGTGATCGGGAAGTTGCTGGAGTTGCTGTCGGACCCCGAATGGCATGTGCGGTATGCGGCGGCGAGTGCGTTGGGTTCGCTGGGAGAGCGATCGTCGGGAGGGGAAGTGATCGGGAAGTTGCTGGAGTTGCTGTCGTCCCCCGAATGGAATGTGCGGTATGCGGCGGCGAGTGCGTTGGGTTCGCTGGGAGAGCGAGCGTCGGGAGGGGAATTGATCGGGAAGTTGCTGGAGTTGCTGTCGGACCCCGAATGGTTTGTGCGGTATGCGGCGGCTCGTGCGTTGGGTTCGCTGGGAGAGCGATCGTCGGGAGGGGAAGTGATCGGGAAGTTGCTGGAGTTGCTGTCGGACCCCAACGGGAATGTGCGGTCTGCGGCGGCGAGTGCGTTGGTGACATTGTCGGCAAAGGTGGCCTCCGGGGGGGCGGGGGGGCGGGTGATGGCGTTGGCCCTTCCGTACGCGAAGAAGCGGGGAAAGAGCGAGGTGGCGCGGGATCAGCGAAATGGCGGCTATATTGTGTTGCGTAATGTCATGGCGGCAAGTGCGGAGTAACTTGAGTCGCGCAGAGGGGGAATTCGGCCATCCCGGTTCACAATGACGTTTCAGGTGTGCGATCATTACCGCGCCCATTTACCTTGTGATGCCTGATCGGCCTCCGCGCGAGGTCCTTTGCGAGAATGCGGATTCAACATTTTCCTGTTGAGAGAGAGGTTTGCGCATGCAGGAGAACACAGTCGAAACATTGCTTTGTCAGATAGATCTGCTCCCTTCCGTCGAGAAACAGCGATTGTTGGAAGCGTTGCAGCAGCGCATCAGCGAATTGGAGGCGCCGTTGGAAAAGGTTCGATATCGCGAGCCGATTCCAATGCCGAATTTTGAATCGGTCGCGGAGTGGTTGCAGGCGCATTCTCGTGAATATGCGGGGCAGTGGATCGCGCTCGATGGCGATCGTCTGGTATCGCACGGTCCGCGCTCGGAGGATGTGTTCGCGGCCGCCAGATTCGAGGGCGTGCAGATGCCCTATGTGACCTTTATTGAGCCAGACGACGCTCTGCCCACGATGGGGTTTTAGATATGCCGGCGAGACTCGCATTTGAGCACCAGATAATCTATGGCGATTCGGAAGAGGGGATCAGACTGCCCACGATTTTGTCTTATGGCGGAAAGGCCGTCTGGACAGACGCCTGCGTGGATACCGGATCGAAATATTGTGTCTTTCGCTACGAAATCGGACGGGAACTCGGGGTGGAGATTGAGAGCGGGATTCCTCTTCTGATGGGCCCTGCTTCCGGCGGCTCCGTGGAAACCTTTGGGCACGAAGTGATTCTTCAGACGCATAATGTGGCGTTTGATGCAGTCGTTTATTTTGCGAGATATCCCGGACTTCGTCGGAATTTGCTTGGGCGAGTCGGGTGGTTGCGCTCCATTCGGATTGCGATCAATGACTATGATGGCGTTCTGCACTATTCGACGTACGACGAGTGACGCCCTCATCAGCAGCAAAATTCCCCGTGGCCGGCCCTTGCAGCTTGGCAAGGCCGCAGACCGTCTGGTACACTCCTTCTCTTTAGCTGGCACTCATAAATTCATCTGCGGCCACAGGCGGATAGCGTCAAGGAAGAATTCCGGACAGCCGGGTCTGGAGGGGCCGCCAACACGTAAGGAGCGAATCGTAAAAATATGGCAAGTGCGAATAGTGGCAATGCGGGGGCCAGGGGAAAGGTCGTTCAGGTGATCGGGCCCGTGGTCGACGTCGAGTTTTCGGAGGGCTATCTGCCGCCGATCTATGAGGCGCTGCAGGTGACGAGCGAGGGATTCAATGTCCCGACGAAGATCGATGTCATCTGCGAGGTGCAGCAGCATCTGGGCGAGGGGCGCGTGCGAACGGTCTCGATGCTCCCGACGGACGGCATGGTGCGCGGGATGGCGGCGGTCGATACGGGCGGACAGATCAAGGTGCCCGTCGGAAACGGCACGCTGGGCCGCATCATCAACGTGATCGGGACGCCGGTGGATGAGCGCGGGCCGGTGACGGCGACCGACTATTATCCGATTCACCGCGAGGCGCCGAAGTTCGAAGACCAGTCGACCTCGCAGGAGATGCTCGTTACGGGCATCAAGGTCATCGACCTGATCCAGCCGTTTCTGAAGGGCGGAAAGATCGGCCTGTTCGGCGGCGCGGGCGTGGGCAAGACCGTGACGATCATGGAGCTGATCAACAACATCGCCAAGGCCCACGGCGGATTCTCGGTCTTTGCGGGCGTCGGCGAGCGCACGCGCGAGGGGAACGACCTCTGGCTCGAAATGCGCGAGGGCGGCGTCATCAACGACGACGACCTGACCAAATCAAAGGTGGCGCTCGTGTACGGCCAGATGACGGAGCCTCCCGGCGCGCGTCTGCGCGTGGCCCTCTCGGGGCTGACCGTCGCGGAATACTTCCGCGATCAGGGACAGGACGTGCTGCTCTTCGTCGACAACATCTTCCGTTTCACGCAGGCGGGCTCGGAAGTCTCCGCGCTGCTCGGCCGCATGCCGTCGGCGGTGGGCTATCAGCCGAACCTCGCGACGGAGATGGGCGAACTGCAGGAGCGCATCACCTCGACCAAGACCGGTTCGGTGACCTCGGTGCAGGCCATCTATGTGCCGGCCGACGACCTGACCGATCCGGCGCCGGCGACGACCTTTGCGCACCTCGACGCGACGACGGTGCTTTCGCGCCAGATCGCCGAGCTGGGCATCTATCCGGCCGTCGACCCGCTCTCCTCGACTTCGCGCATCCTCGACCCGAACATCGTCGGCGAAGAGCACTACAATTGCGCGCAGGACGTGAAGCGAATTCTGCAGCGCTATCGCGACCTGCAGGACATCATCGCGATCCTGGGCATCGACGAACTCTCGGAAGAGGACAAGCTGACCGTGGCCCGCGCCCGCAAGATCCAGCGCTTCCTCTCGCAGCCCTTCCACGTCGCCGAGCAGTTCACCGGCATCCCGGGCAAACTCGTCCCCGTCGCCGAGACCATCCGCGGCTTCCGCGAGATCGTCGACGGCAAACACGACGACATCCCCGAGCAGGCCTTCTATCTCAAGGGCTCCATCGATGAAGTCGTCGAAGCGGCGAAGAAGATGTGAAATGGTAGTCGGTCGTCGGTTTTCGGTTTTCGGTTCGCAGGCGGTGGGTCGATGATTTCGATGAACGCTCATCGAAATCATCCGACAACCGACAACCGACAACCGAATACTGACAACCGACAACCGACAACCAAAGAAATATGCCTGAGAAAATTCAACTGGAAATCGTTACGCCGGAAAAGGTCGCGATGCGCGAGGCCGTGGATGAAGTTGTCGTTCCGGGGCGGGATGGAGAACTGGGCATTCTGCCCGACCATACGCCGCTGATCTCGCAACTGAAGACGGGCGTGCTGACCTATCGGCAGGGAAATGACCGCAAGCAACTCCACGTCAGCGGCGGTTTCGTCGAGGTCTTGTCGGATCGCGTCTCGGTCCTTTCCGATGTCGCGGAGCGACCCGAAGAGATCGATCTCGATCGCGCCCAACGCGCGAAGGAGCGGGCCGAAAAGCGCCTCTCCGCCCGCGCCGACGACATCGACTTCGATCGCGCGGAACTCAAACTGCAGCGCGCCATGATTCGCATTCAGCTTGGTGGAAAGTAGCCGGTTGTCGGTTGTCGGTTGTCGGTTGTCGGTTTCTTTGCACGCGGGAAATTCCGGTTGCGCTGGTCGTAGAATATTGCAGGCGGACCCCCGGCCAACTTCGAAGACCACCGACAACCCACCACCGACAACCGACAACCCAC
>JANRLN010000476.1:0-15106 GCA_033762515.1 Planctomycetaceae bacterium | reverse complement strand
GATCGTGCCCGAGCCCTGCGTCAGGCCTTCCGTGCCGCTGTCGTCCAGGTTCGCGTTCAGCGCGATCGACGACGCTCCGGCGTTCAGCCCGGCGTCGGCATGGAACGTGACGGCGTTCTGAGCGCTGATCACCACCATGCCGACGGTCACGACATCGCCGGTGCTGAACGCCACCTCGTTCGTCGTGACGAGGAACTCCCCGCCGATCCCCGTTCCGCCCGTGCCGTTGAACGCCGTCGTTCCTGTGCCGGCCTGCTGTTCCAGGTCGCCGACAAGTTCGACGGTCGATTGGAATGAGACGTCGTTCGCTGTGACAAGCGTCAGGCTGTCGAGTGCGATCATCGAACCGACCGCGTCGATGAACGTGATGTCGCCTGCGGCCGGAGTGGTGACTTCCAGCATCAGGTTCGAACTTGCGGCTCCGGAGGCTTCATCCAGGGTGCTGCTAAAGGTGATGCTGCCGGCGGTGATCGACAGGTTTCGGCAGAGTTCGACTGCGTCGCTGAAAGTGACCGTCCCCGCCGCGATGCTCGCAGCGTCGATCTTGGTAACGTCCCCGCCGATGGTGCTCAGCTCGCCCGCGATGTCGATGTCGCCGGAAAACGTCGTCAGGCCGCCGGCGTCGACGGTCAGGTCGTCAAGATTCGAGATCGCGCCGTCAACGGTCGCCGTGCCGGTGCTGACGACCGTCAGATCTTCGCTGCCCGCCGTCCCGGAGATCGTTCCTCCGAAGTCGACGCTCGTTGAACCGGTCACGGTGGTCGTCTGGTCAATCGTGACGTCATCGGCGAAATCGACGGCCCCCGCCGTCACGTTGGCCGCATCAATCAACGTCGTCCCGCCGCCGTTCGTCGTGAGACTCGTCAGAGCGGTGCCTTCCCCCACGTCACCCCCGAAGGTCGTCGTCCCTGCCGTGGAGACGGCGGCGGCGAAACCGCCGTCCAGCGTCGATTCGAATGTAACGTCTCCATCGCCGCCGGTCCCGCTGCTCTGAAAGTCCACAGCGCTGGTCAGCAGCACCGCGCCGGTGTAGACCTGCGTCTCGGTGGTGGTGACGTCGTCGCCGAGATCCGCTGTTCCACTGACCTCCACTGAAGTCGCCGCGAGGGTCGACTCGGTGTCGATGCGATCGGCCAGAAAGACGTCGACCCCGGAGACCGCCGCGGCGAAGGCGGCGCCGCCGGAAATCGTCAGGTCGAACCCACCGCCTGCGAGAGTGTCGGCGAACTCGAGCCCTTCGCCGTCTGCATCCGTATCCAATGCCGTCAACACGACACTCGACAGGAGTTCCACGGCGCTGTGATAGTTCTGATCGCCCTCGGTCGTCACATTGGCATTCAGCCCGATCACACCATTCGCGGTCGACAGGGTCAGGGCTGACCCGGTCGACGTCAGAGTGATTCCGGTCGTCGCCCCCGCCGGACCGACCTCGAAGCCGTCCGCGTCGACATAGGTCAACGCTCCTTCGAGATCAACCGCGAGAACATCGACGTCATGCTCTTCGTCCAGAATCGCGTCGCCGACGCCGAGGATCTCCAGTTCGTCGGCGGTAATCACCGCGCCTGTGCCATCGGAAACGCCCGTGAGCGCCGTCAGGCTCACGACTTCGAGCGCCGCAATGCCGCCATTCAGGCTGATCGCACCGCTGTCGTCGAGATCGTTGAACCCGGCGACCAGCGCCAGCGAGCCGTTGGTGGCCTCGGCCGCGCCAACAACGATCACATCGTCCCCGGCATGCAGCGTCAGGGTCTCATCCATGCCGGTGACTGAGACCGTTACGCCGCTGTTGATCGTCAGGTCATCCTCAAAATTCGGGGCGTCGTCCGTTTCGCCAGCCGTGAAGGTCATCGAGCCGACGGAGGCGACGTCGGCCGCAATGGTGATCGGACTGGAGGCGGAGACGATGACACTACCGCCTCCAAAGTTGCCCAGTTCGCTTCCCATCATGCCGGTGACGTCGCCGACCGTGGTGAGTGTGAGCGCCCCGGTGTTGGCGATATTGACGTCGCCGGATGTGATGTTGCGGAAGGCGAGGTTGTCGACATCGATTTCCAAGGCGTCGGCGCCGCCGATGCTCGTGCCGGCAACCAGCGCGAGGCTGGCGACGGTGATCTCGACGCCGGTCGCGTTGCCGTCGACGATGGCGGCGGCAGTGATCAGTTCCAGGGTCGAGACATTGGTCGGCGAGAGGGCGGCGCTGATGGTGACCACACCGGCGCTGGCATTGCCGACGACCAACGTCCCGGCGGTGATGCGGTCGAGTTCGGCATCCGACAGTTCGAGGGTGTCGGCCGTGGAGTCGACGCCCGATCCGAGATTGACGGCATCGCCCGCGCTGCCGCTGATCAGTGTCACCGATTGACCGGCGGCCGATACCATTCCCTGCAGGTCCAGTTTGTCCGCGGCGAGGGAGACGCCTGCGGCAGTCGTGGAGAGGACGGCACTCGCCTGCAGCGTGAAAAGAGCTTCGTCGTCGTCCAATGCGATTGTAACGCCGGTCGTCGCGGATACATCCTGCGCCGCGGCGGTGTCCGCAACCGTCAGATTCCCTTGCGTCACTGAGACGACGATTTTGCCGGCGCTCGTCGACAGTCCTGCGATCCCTCCCACGGTTGTGATTGCAAGACCGCTCGATTCGGTGACGGTGACATCGCCCGTGGTGGTCTCGATCGCCAGATTAGTGACCTCGGTCGTCGCAGCGGTCAATGTGACCGCCCCTTCCGCCGAAATGGCCAGATCACCGACGATGATCCCGCCGCCGGTCGCCGTCACCGTAGAGCCCGTGCGAAGGACCAGCGTGTCAATGACTGGACCGTCCGTCAGATCGAGATCGGCACTCACGTTGATCGCGCCGCTGTCGGTATTGCCGATGATCAGTGTGTCAGACGTGATGCGGTCGAGTTCGGCGTCTGAGAGGGCCAGAGGGCCGCCATTCGTATCCGAGGTGGTTCCCAGGTCGATGGCGACAGTGCTCGTCCGTTGAGTGATTGTCACGGTCTGGCCGGTGATGCTGACGGTGTTTTCCAGCTCCAGGCTGTTGCTGATCAGAGAGACGTCGCCGGTGCTGTTCGAAACGGCGGCCTGATTGCCGATGGAGATGCCGCGGTTGTTCGCGCCCAGTCCTTCCTGGCCGGCAATGCTGATCGCGCCGCCGCTGGACCTGACTTCGACTCCGCTGTTCCGGATCCAGACTCCGTTATTGCTGAACCCAGTACTCGCTCCGCCAGTGCCTTCAATTGTGAGGGTCCCCGCACCTCCCGCGATGATGTCGCCGTTGTCCATCACCGCCACACCCATGTTGCTGCTGGAGTTCGTGCCGGCTCCGCCGCCGTCTCCTTTGACCAGAACGTCGCCGCCGGCGCTCTCAATCCGCGAGCCCGCCCCGGTGATGAAGGTCCCGATGTGTGATCCGTTGGTTCCCTGGCCGCCGGTCCCCTCGACGGTCACGTCGCCCGTGGACAGTGCGGAAACGGCGCCCCCGGTTGTGAGATAGACGCCGTAGTTGTTCCCCGAGCTTCCTGTGCCGCCGCCGTCGCCCACGACTCGGACGTCGCCGCCGACCGAGGTGATTGTCGCTCCGCTGCCGCTGATGAAGACACCCACATTCAGGAAGCCGGTGGCGACCCCACCCGTCCCATGCACGTCGACTTGACCGGTTCCCCCCGAGGAAATCGTGCCGCCGTTGAGCAGGTGCACGCCGTAGTTCGTGCCGACGGTCCCGTTGCCTCCGCCGTTTCCTGTTACGGACACATCGCCGCCGCTGGAGGTGATGGTCGATCCCGCGCCCGTCACCGACACACCAAAGCAATTGCCGTTCGGGCCTGCTCCCCCCCGGCCTTCAACGTCCACCAGACCGCTGGCACCGCCGCGGATGATCGCGCCGCCGGAGACCACGACTCCGTGCTGCAAAGTGTTGGTGTTGCCGCCGCGGCCGGTCACCGTCAGCGTGCCGGCGCCCGTGACTTCCACGAGCGTGCCCGAGCCGTCAATCGCAACTCCCACGAAGTCGCCGGCGATTTGCGAGCCGGTGTCGGCGTCGAGCGTGAGGTCTCCGCCTTGCGTGGTGACCGAGGCTCCGCTGTTGACGACGATGTTTCGCGCCCCGGCGCCGCTGTTGCCGGCGACAGTGATCGTTCCCGCAGAAGCGGCGCCGACATCCTCGCTGACGGTCACCGTCTGATCGGCGGCGAGGAGGATGTCGCCGCCCATCGAAAAGACGCCGCTGTTCTGGCTGATTGTCAGGTTGCTGGTCGTTCCAGTGGCGAGGAGATCGATTTTCCCCGGACCAGAGATCCCTTCGTTCACGGTCATCGACCCCGCTGAGGTGATGACGATCGCGCCGCCGGTCACTGCCGTAACGTCGACCCCGTTCAGCGCCGTGGTGACCCCGCCGATCGTGAGGGCGCCGCTGTTGTGCAGGACGATGCTCCCCGACGCCGTAATCGCCTCGAGACTGCCGACGGCGGTGTCGATGTCGTCCGCATTGCCGACGCCGGTTCCGGCCGAAATCGCCAGCGATGTCGCCGCAATATTGGCGGTCTCGGCCGCAGTGGCGTCGCTCACTTCGCCCCCTGCGGTCACAAATACGGACTGCAGGTTGGTTCCGGAAATCGAGGCCAGGTCGATGTCGCCGCCGGCGGAGAGATCGATCGTCGCCGTGGTCGTCGAACTCACGGCGATGGTGGTGTCGTCGGCCATCGTGAGGTCGTCGCCGGCGTCGGTTCCGGCGGTGACGTCGAGGAAGCCGTCGGTCACGGTGACATCGCCGTGATCGGTGAAGCTCACGTCGTCGGCGCCGGTAATCATCAAATGGCCGGAGTCAACGGTGATCTGGCCGTCGAGCGTGATCAGCGAGCCGTCCGCAGTCTGCGATCCGGCAAACAGCTCGACGTTGCCCGCGGAGTCGATCGTCGCGGCAAACAGGTCATCCCCCGCCGTGAGACCAACTCCGAACGAGTTGGTCGCCGTGAAACTGCTCCCCGACGACATGGTAATGTCGCCCAGCGCCGCCACCGTGATGTCCCCCGCCGACGAACTGACGTCGACATCATTCGTCACGCCGACGACGACGTCCCCGGCGATGTCGATCAGGATGCCCCCTTCCTGGGCAAACACGTCTTCATCGAACCGAACATTGTCGGTCCCGGCATTGCCCGCGATGGTGAGATCCATGACCGGGATGGCTTCAGTCCCGACGAACTCGACCGTCTGGTCGCCGGTGTTCAATTGAAAATTCAGGCTGTCGAGATCGGCAGCAGCCAGCACAATGTCCGTCGTGTTCGCATCCGTGTCGGTGATCGTGAGATTCCCCGTCCCGGAATCAAACGTGACCGAAACCGTGTCGTCGCCGGTGACGTCGACCTGAACGTCCCCCGTGTCGCCGGTGGCGAGCGTTGCCGAGAGGACGCGGCGATCTTCGAGCCGCTGCACGGTGAGTGCGGCAAAGCGCGCAAGGGGATCGGCAAGGGTCGGCTTCATGCGCCGTTCCTGGAGCCAATTCCACAGCCATGTCGCGGTCGGCATGTTTCAAACCTTTGGGGCACACTCCGCTGCCCGCCGGTTACGCACCTGCATCGAGTTGACGCTGAATTTCCCTCCGCGGCTCGACGTGACCAATACATCGCCATCACGCTGCCATGACGTATAGATTGCGTTCACATCACTCTGGGGAACTGCGAGAACTTTGCGTGACTGTTTCGTTGTTGCGGGGAAGCGGGTTTTTCCGCAGAAATCCGCGCCGATTCTGCGAACTCGTGTAAAGCCGCCGGGCGCGCGTGGTCACGAGGCGCCCCGCAGGCCCGCGAAACACCAACTACATGTGGCGTCATGAGTTAGGGTTCTCGACCCTCGCTGAACCCGGTGCGACCCTGCGGGCTGGGACGACTCTGCCGGGTCTCCCGAGGGAACTGATTGCAGCGGGCCTGCGGGGCCGATGGAACGAACGTCGTGTGCCGATTATGCCGCTGGATGCCGTTGCCTCAGGAGCCGGCCGTGAACTCTGTGTTTGCCTGTTTCCACGTCGGAACGCTCCACCGGTGCGGCCTGCCGCGCCTGAGCCGATGCGTTCCGATTTGGCTCTCGGCGCTGTGTGCCATCGTCGACGCGCACGCGGTTTCCGGCCAGGAATCGTTGCCGCCGCAGCCGGTGGAATCCGCGGGGGTGAGCGGCGAATCGGCTTCGCTCACGGACGGTCTGCTACAGGATCGTCCGATCGGGCAGCTGCAGGCCAGCATCGCGGCGCCGACTCCCAAGGCTCCGGAGAATCTCGCCCGCCAGTCCCTCGCCGACGCCGGTGTCCGACCACAATTCCTGGGGATGGGTCGAGACTGGTGCCTGGAACCATTTCTGTGGGAAGCCTCGGCATCGCGGCATTTGCCGGCCTACTTCGAAGAACCGAATCTTGAACGGCTGGGCTACTACTATGGAATCCCCTGCGACGGCAGCCTCAGCCGGGAATGCTCCGACGCGTGGTACTGCCGGTTCGGCACGCGCCTCGGGTTAGTCCCCGACGAACCGCCCCATCAATTCTTGCAGCCGGTGGTCTCTGCGGCTCACTTTTATGGACGTGTCTTGGCGCTGCCCTACATGATGGGAGTGCAGGCCCCCTACGAAGAGGTCTACGGACTCGGGGAGGACCTGCCCGGCAGCCCCCGTCCCTATCGGAAGCACTACATTCCGTTGAGCCTCCGCGGCGCTGCCTACCAGGGGGCGGCGGTGACCGGACTGGGATTCTTCGTCCCTTAGAGCACAGGCGTGCCGGGCACGGCTATCCCTGGGCTTCGAGGCGCGGCGGCGCGTTGACGGCATTTTGCAGCACGTGATGATACCCGGCCGCTTCCAGCATCCGCTTTTCGATCCGGTTGACATACCAGAGCAAAGCGCCGACGGCGCCCGTCACGCTGGTAATCATCCCCAGCATGAACAGAATGCTGAGCATGTAGGCCCGCGGCTGAGGATCATCGGATTCCAAAGCCAGTTTGCACATCGGACAGGCGAAGGCGTCGGCGCTGGAGAGTGACCACGCCAGCAACGTGACGCCGATGATCGCAACGCGAGACATGCCACGATTTCCCCAAGCGGTCCACCGTCAGAGGTCGTCCGTCCCTCGCCCTCCGCGTTGGTTACGCGGCGGCTACTGACGAAAGACCACGGACTGCCGACACGAATTCACCCCGGCGGCCAATGATATAAGAGTCCGTAGATTACCACGCCGGTGATCGCAACGTACAGCCACAAGGGATACGTCAGCCGGGCGATCCGACGGTGCTGCTGCCATTGTCCCCGCAGGCCCCGGTAAATCGTCACGCAGGCCAGAACCGCCACCGGAACGGCCAGCAGCACGTGGGAAATCAGGATCGTGAAATAGACCGGTCGAATCAGCCCCGTTCCCGTAAACTTCTTGCCGCTTTCGCCCGTGTAGTGGTGCAGCGCGTAGTGATACGTCAGATAGCACATCAGGAAAGCGACCGACGTCCCGAACGCCGTCAACATGATGTTGCGATGAGCATTCCGGTCGCCCCGTTTGATGGCGATGTACCCGGCGATCAGCAGGATGGTCGCCAGTCCGTTGAGGGACGCGTTGACGGCCGGAAGTCGGGCGACCCAGTCGGGCATGGTGATGGCATTTCTCGTTGCGGCCGTTCAAAGCGCGGCGGAGTTCAATTCCGTCCGATGGCGACAGGGGGTGCGGAGACGGAGCTGTCGGGGGGCGTAGAAGTCGCCACGGGGTGAGCCAGCGCCTGCAACTCCCGGCGGAGCTGCGCCATCTCGACGTCCTTGGCGGCGTTGAATTTGGCGCGAACCACTCCGTCGGCATCGACCAGCATGACGTTGGTCGAGTGGATCACCTCGAATCCTTCTTTGCGATCAGGCCCGGTGACTTCCTGCACCGGCATGCGGAAGCTGCGGTGGATCAGTCCGTAGATCTCGGCTTGATCCCCCGTCAGGAAGTACCACTTCTCGGGATCGGCCCCATTCAGCCTGGCATAGCTGGCCAACACATCGGCCGTGTCGCGCGCCGGATCGACGGTGAGGGTCACCAGGCGGATATCATAATCGCGCAGGCGTTCTTGAAGGTCGCGCATTTGTTTCGTGACCGTCGGGCAGGGTCCCAGGCACTTGGTGAAGACAAAACAGATCGCCCAGGGATGTCCCAGCAAATCGGCCTTGGTGATCGTCCGGCCGTCGCTGTTGGTGAACGCGAAGTCTTCAATTCCGTCGGGATCCCACATCGGCGGATCATTTGCCGGCTTTTTCGCCTGCCCCATCAGTTCCGAAAGGTCGATGACCTGGCCATCGTCGGCCGAAGATACGGGCAGGGTGACCGTTACTGCTGGCGGAGCGTCGTCGCCCCCGTCGTCCTGATGGGCGGCCGGTTCGGAGTTGACCGCGACAGTTTCGACGTTCCGCTGCGGCCGATTCTGATCGCCGTCGCGCCGCTGTTCCCAGGCCACGAAGAGCGCCCCGAACACCAGGATCCACATCAGCCCGCCGATCACTAACCATGTCGGTCGCATGCCGGAAGAGGCGGGCTGAGCAGCCACTTCCCGATTCGTCGTACTCATCCAAGATCCTTCAAGGGGACGCCGGCCGTCGCCCGCAACGTGCAGACCAGATCTGCACCCGTCGTCTCAGCGGGAATTGTGCACCGTCGGACGATTCGTCAGCCCGACAGCGACGGCCACACACACCACACAAAACAGGCCGGTCACCGTCCCGCAGACCGGCCACGCAGGCAACTGTTCCACCGACGCCGGGTTCGTCGCGAGGAGCCTGCGCAGCCCCGCCACTCCGTACGTCAAGGGATTCAGTTGAATCACCACACTCAACCATCCCGATCCCGTTGCCGGGAACACCGCTCCCGAAAGCAACCACATCGGCAGTAAGAAGACGCTCATGATCGCATGGAAACCATGCGTCGAATCCATCGGCCAGGCGATGATAAAGCCTAACCCCGTCAGCGTGAAACCCAACAGGGTCAACCACGCCAGCACGGGAAGCAGGTTGGCGGCGTTCAAGCCCGTCTGAATCGGGGGCGACAAACCAACCAGCGACAGAAGCGGACCAATCACGAGAAACAACAACGTCTGCAGGACCGCCAACATGGCTCCGCCGCAGAGCTTCCCCAGAACGATCGCCAGCCGCGGCGCCGGCGCGACCAGCACCCCCTGCAGAAATCCTTCGCGGCGGTCTTCAAAGATCGAAATCGTCGAGAAGATCGCCGTGAACAAGACGATCATCACCGCCACGCCGGCGAAAAAGTATTCCTGGTAGGACGCTCCGCCAGGTCCCTGAAACGATCCCTGCAAACCCGCACCGAACAGCACCCAGAAAATCAAAGGCTGCCCGAGAGCGCCGACGATGCGAGTGCGTTGCCGCAGAAACCGCACCATTTCCCGCTGCGCCAACGACGCCACCGGCAACCACAGCGGGATGCCGGGCAACGACGCTGCCGTCGCCGCCTGGGGCGAAGCGTCCGCGAGTGGTGCAGTCGTGGTCAACGTACTCAAGGATCGAGTCCAGGGGACGGTATGTTCGTCATGTTCGTCGAAATCGAGTTCCCGCGGCATCGCCAGGGTCGGGAATCGGCTTCGTTGCTGACGGTCGTCGGATTCGGTCGCGGGGGACTTTCCTGGGAATGGAGTGAGCATCGGCGGGTTTCGTTGCCTCTCCCACCGATGCACCGTCAAAGATTCGCTGTCACAGCCAGATCCTGCATCGCGGGGGACGTTCGGGGGGGCGAGCGCTCCAACTGATGCAGTCGCAATTGTCCACACGCGGCATCGATGTCAGCCCCCTTGCGTTTTCTCACCGTGGCCGGAATGCCGAATTGCTCCAGAATCCGGACGAACTCCTGGGTTCGCGGGGCTGTGGGTTCAACATAGGGCAATTCCGTCACCCCGTTCATCGGAATCAGGTTTACGTGAGCAATCCGCGAATGCAAGAGCTGCGCCAAACGCCGCGCCTGCTCGGGGAAGTCGTTGACACCCGCGAGCAGAACGTACTCGTAAGTCACACGCCGGCCAGTGATTTCGAAGAATTCGTCGGCGGCGGCCAACACCGCATCGATGCCGATCTTGTGATTCACAGGGACCAACTGAGTCCGCAGTTCGTCGTCGGGAGCGTGGAGTGATACCGCCAGATTGTAGGACTTGCCCAATTCCGCCAACTCCCGGATTTTCTCAGGGAGTCCAACCGTGGAAATGGTGATGCGGCGAGCACCTAACCCTAATCCGCCTTTTTCGTTAAGGCTCTCCAGTGCAGGCAGAAGCGCCTTCAGGTTTGCCAGCGGTTCGCCAATCCCCATGACCACCAGATTGGTGATCGCCTCGCTGCGCGGGAGCAAGCGATCCAGCCGCAGAACCTGCTCCAGGATTTCGCCGGTCGTCAGGTTGCGCTTCAGCCCCCGCAGGCCGCTGGCGCAAAAGACGCAACCCATGCCGCAGCCGACTTGTGTGCTGATGCAGACCGTTCGCCGATCCGGTTCGCGCATCAAAACGCACTCGACCAACTCGCCGTCGGTGAGCTGCAGCAGGAGTTTTTCGGTGTGGTCGGAGGCGACCCGGTGTTCGGTGAGCACCGAAGGAAAGAGCGAAAAATGCTCGGCGAGCAGCGCTCGAAATGGAGCGGGGAGGTCGTGCATCTCAGCGAACGTGTCGAGACGTTTGCCGAAAATCCAACGCCGAACCTGATCGGCACGGTAAGAGGGGAAGCCGTGCTCAGCGCACCAGCGACCCAGCTCTTCACGACCCAATTCATACACCCGGGGCAATCCCGGAGCGGCGATAGCGGTGGCGTTCGACATAGTCCTGTCGCGGCCAGTTGGGGGACCGCGAACAGATTGTAGCCGGTTTCACCGGCGAAAGGGCAAGTCGGCTCGGGGCGGCGCCCGACGAAAGATCGCAAACACCTGCCCCGCATCACGTTACGCGAACCGACTGAATCCCGATTTACTGCAGCAGCTTGCTGCGGAAGAGGAGCGTCATCAGATTCATCCGGGAAACCTGACCGGTGGTGAAATTGTCCAGGCAGGCATCATCCGAGTAATCCATGAAATTGAAGATGGGGTCTAAGCCCTTCGACGGGCAAGTGTCGGGCTGCACCATCGAGCATCCGTAGAACGGGGCGGCCTCGGCGGGAGTGTCGAACACTCCGTCATTGCGGAAGCCGCATCCCCCCTGGAACGTGTGGAACAGACCCAGCCAGTGACCGACTTCGTGGACCGCAGTGTCCCCCTCGTCAAACGGGAACAGGCCTCCCGGAAGCGTGTCATATGAAACCACAACTCCATCCAGCGTGGGGTTGCTCTTCTGCTCCCAGGGAAAGGTGGCGTAGCCGAGAATGCCGCCGGTCGCATCCGTCAACGCCGTGCTGTAAATGTTGAGGTAGCGGCTGGAATCGCGCCCCAGCGCCAGCTTCATCTGTCGCTCTTCCGTCGACCCCGGCGTGTGGAAGAGATACCCGCCCGTTGTGAAGAGCGCGGACACGTCATTGGTGTAAGAGGTGGAGTCCAGGACGAAGTTGAAATTCGGAAAGGCATCGTTCAGCACCTGAATCTGCTGATCGACTTGGGCCTGGGTGACGGCAGCGAAGGTGAAGCCGTTGAGATCGTCAAAATAGATGACATGAAATGCCACCCGGATTGTTCCGAACTCGCCGGCGGCGGGGAGCACTTTCACCCCTTGGCGACGCTGCTCCAATCTCACCTGACGCTCGATCCGATCCACATCGCGATCCGTGAGGTCGTTCACTCCGCAGGAGCGCACCAGCGGCTTTGCAGACCGAAAGGCACTCACTGGATTTCCGGCCGGCGCGGTCGGTGCTTCGGAGATCAAGATGGGTCCCAAGCCGGCGGCGAGCAGCGCAACGGCGGTCATGCTGAGAGCAGCGGATTTCTGGGAAATGATGAAACTCCTCGCTGAAGATCTACTGGAATCGAGCTGAAGCGGCGCCGGCAGAGAACGCTACCCACTGGAAAAGGCGTGACCAGTTTCACTATGCGCGACTGCGGAAACCGACGCAAGAAGTGGTTGCTGACAACCGGGATTTTCCCGGAGATTGCGATGGCGGTGTATGAGTGGCGTCAGGTGTAGTGAGAAGCAAGTTCCGAATGTGTCGGCGCGGACCGTTGACGCCGGTCGGTTCGATCGGTTTCCCCAACAGAATCTTCAGACGCAGTCCGATTCCCGCGGTCCATCGGTGACAGACGGAATGGCCGCGATTGTCGTCGAAACCGGAATTTGTGATGCAACCCTACGGTTTGGATTGGTGTCCGATACGCGACCTCTGGCGCCGGAACCCTGCACCCGCAGGAAACTTGCTGCGCGGCCGGAACGACCGCGGCACGCGGCGCCGAGGGTTTCCGTGAACTTGCCGCGTCAATTGAACAAGTTCCCGCGAAACAGGCGGACCATCAAATTCATTCGGGCCACTTGTCCGGGCGTAAACTCGGTCAGGCAGGCGTCATCCGAGTAGTCCATGTAGTTTTCAATCGGATCCACGCCCGGCGACGGACATGAGTTGGGCGGAAACAGCGTGCAGCCGTAGAACGGCTCCGCTTCAGCCGGCGTATCGGACACCCCGTCATTGCGGCGGGTGCACCCCCCCTGGAAGGTGTGAAACAGCCCCAACCAGTGGCCCACCTCGTGAACGGCGGTGTCTCCCTCATCGTAGGGGAAGTCGCCGCCAGGCAGTGAGTCGAACGCGATCACCACTCCGTCCAGAGTGGGATTCCCCCGCTGACTCCAGGGGAACGTCGCGTATCCCAACAATCCGATGCTGCTCAAGCCCGTCGAATAGATGTTCAGGAAGCGGCTGGAATCCTGCCCCAGGGCGGACTTCATGGCCCGCTCGGCATTCGACCCAGGTTGATGCAGGAACCAGCCGAGATTGTTGGTGAACGTCGTCTCTGACAACACGAAATCGACGTTGTCGAAGGCGTCGTTGAGAGCCTGGATCTGGTCATCCACCTCGGATTGCGTGAGCAACCCCTGAGAACCGTTGTGGATCACGTGAAATGCGACTCGAATCTCTCCCAGCGATCCCGCCGCGGGAATCCCGGGTCCCGGCTTCAAGCCGCTGCGGCGCTGCTGCAGTTGCACAAGCCGTTCGATCAGGTCGACGTCGCGCTCCGTCAAGTTGGCGACGCCGCACGAACGCACGACGGGGGCATTGCCCCGGAGTTTCGCGACGGCGCCCGTTTTCGGAATTTCGGGCGCCTTGGAAGTGCAATAGGGCCCGATTCCCCCGGCCAATAAAGTGAGCGCGGCCATGCTCAGTGTCAGGGATTTCTGGGAAATGATGGCGCTCCTGCTGTGGGAATCGTGTGGAGGATCGGTGCGGCGACGCGAAAATTGACCGGAGGTGTCCCTTGGAATATGCGCAATGCCGAGGACCTCGGCAACGACGAATCGGCCGATCGACGCCGGTTTCCAAGTTCACCTGAAGTCTTGTACTGGTGACACGGCAAAGATCGAACGACGGGGGCCCCGGGAAATGATTCAAGTCCGGCGGAGACAACCGCCGGACAACCCGAATACGGCGACGGCCGGAGCCATCGGCGCGGCCCCCGAAATCTCAGCATGGACCGAAAGGGGAACCTGAGAGGATGTCGCCCGGGGCGGCCCCGGTGACTGCCGGAGATCTCTGCACCCACTGCCGCCGGACTGGACAACGGTCGGACGCGAGGAATCGGCGACGGGGTAGCAGCCCGCACGGGCACTGGGTATTGTCTCTCTGCCGCACGGCGCGTGCGGTCTGGCGCGCCGCCGCACACTGGCGACGATACCGAGCGTGTCGATTTCTGTCACTCAGCATCAAGTAGGCCCATGGACGCCGGGATTGTCGGACTGCCGAACGTCGGTAAGAGTACGCTGTTCAACGCGCTCACGAGTTCCAAGACGGCGCAGGCTGCGAACTATCCGTTCTGCACCATCGAACCGAACGAGGGAATCGTCGCGGTGCCCGACGGCCGATTGCAGCGGATCACCAAGTACATTGTTCCCAAAAAGATCGTGCCGACGGCGCTCAAATTGGTCGACATCGCCGGCATCGTGAAAGGGGCGAGCGAAGGACAGGGGTTGGGGAACAAGTTCCTCAGCCATATCCGCGAAGTGGATGCCATCCTGCAGGTGGTGCGCTGTTTTGACGACCCCGACGTCATCCACGTCAGCGGTGCGGTCAATCCGGTGTCGGACATGGAGACCATCGACATCGAACTGATGCTGGCCGACCTGCAGACGCTCGACAATTCGCTCTCCAAAGCTGAGCGGGCCGCCAAGAGCGGCGACAAAGAAGCCAAGCTGCGGGTCGACGTCATCAAGAAGTGCCTGGAGCAACTGCAGAAGGACCAGCCGCTGCGTAAGCTCGAATTCGACGAGAACGAACAGAAGGCCGTTTCCAGCTTCGGCCTGATGACCGCCAAGCCGATTCTGTATGTCGCCAATGTCGACGAGAATGATCTCCTCGGTGAAGGCAAACTAGTGCAGCAGGTGCGCGAGTTCGCCGCCCAGCTGGGGGCCGATGTGGTTCCCGTGTGTGCGAAGCTCGAATCGGAAATCGCCGAACTCGACGAAGCCGACCGCATTGAGATGCTGGCGTCGGTCGGACTGAAAGAGCCGGCGCTGGCGGCGCTCGCGCGGGCCGCTTACCACACGCTGGGAATGCAGAGCTACTTCACGGCGGGTGAGCAGGAAGTTCGCGCGTGGCCGATTCCGATTGGCTGCACGGCGCCGCAAGCCGCGGGCGTGATTCACACCGACTTTGAGAAGGGTTTCATCCGGGCGGAAATCTATTCGCTGGACGACCTCGAGACCTACAAGTCCGAGAAAGAAATCCGCAGCGCGGGCAAGCTCCGCGTTGAAGGAAAGCAATACGTGATGCAAGATGGCGACATCTGTCACTTCTTGTTCAACACGTAAGCGCGGCCGGAAATCTCAAATTTCAATTTCCAAAACTCAAACAAATCTCAAATCCCAAACTCGACCTGGCCATGCCCGTTTGTGATGGGGAGCTTGGTGATTGTTTGAGATTTGTGGCTTGAGATTTGAGCTTTCTGCCATCACGTGGCTGCCGCGGCAACCACCGGCAGATTCGGCCCGCCGGTCTG
>JANRLN010000475.1:0-2016 GCA_033762515.1 Planctomycetaceae bacterium | reverse complement strand
GTCGGCAACAAGCAGGGGATTTTCGCCCACGTCCAGCAGGTGAAGCAGGTTCCCAAAGCTGACTGGGAACAGCGGCAACCCAAGCGCCGTCCGCCGCTGGCATCGGGTCTATCGCCCGAAGCTGCCGCGAACGCGATGACGCTGCCTCCAGGGTTTCATGCGCGACTGTGTGCCGGAGAACCGGACGTGCAGCAACCGATCGCGATGGCCTTCGACGACCGCGGACGGCTCTGGGTCGCCGAGGCCTATTCGTATCCGGTACGGGAACCCGAAGGGGCAGGCCGCGACCGCATTTTGATCTTTGAAGACCTCGACGGCGATGCGAAGTTCGACAAACGCATCATCTTCCAGGAAGGACTCAATCTGGTCAGTGGTCTGGAAGTGGGCTTTGGCGGCGTGTGGGTGGGAGCGGCCCCCTATCTGCTTTTCATCCCCGATCGCAATGGCGACGACAAGCCCGATGCGGAACCGCAGGTGCTCCTCGACGGCTGGGGTTACCAGGACACGCACGAAACGCTGAACGCGTTTATCTGGGGACCGGACGGCTGGCTCTATGGCTGCCACGGAGTCTTTACGCATTCCAACGTCGGCAAACCGGGAGCGCCGGACGACCAGCGGGCGAAAATCAACGCCGGCATCTGGCGGTATCACCCCACGCGTCACGAATTCGAAGTCTTCGCCGAGGGGACGAGCAATCCCTGGGGGGTCGACTTTAACGACCGCGGCGACGCCTTCTGCACCGCCTGCGTGATCCCGCACCTGTACCACATCATTCCAGGGGCGCGCTATCAGCGGCAGGCCGGGCAACACTTCAACCCCTACACGTTCGACGACATCAAAACCATCGCCCGCCATCGTCACTGGGTGGGGAATCAATGGAACGACGCCGACCGGGCAGGTTCGGACGCCATCGGCGGCGGTCACGCCCACGCCGGTGCGATGATTTACCAGGGCGGGGCCTGGCCCGAACGGTATCGCAATCAGTTGTTCATGAACAACATCCACGGGGCGCGGCTGAATCAGGATATTTTGACCCCGCAAGGGTCGGGCTACGTGGGGGACGGGGCGCCCGACTTCTGTTTTGCCAACGACGTCTGGTCACAGTGGATCTATCTCACCTATGGACCCGACGGACAGGTGACGATGATCGACTGGTACGACAAGAACCAATGCCACCACCGCCGCGACGACGGTCACGATCGCACCAACGGGCGAATCTTCAAGATCGTCTATGGGGAACATCGAGCCGTGAAGGTTGACCTCGCCCGGCTGAGTGACGCGGAGCTGGTCGACCACTTGACAAATCCGAATGAATGGTACGTGAGGCATGCCCGCCGACTGCTACAGGAACGGGCGGCTAACGGAAGTTTGGCAGCCGCAACTCGCACAGACTTGCTACAGCGACTGGCGGTGGCGAAGTCGACGGCGGACCGACTGCGACTTCTCTGGGCTCTCCACGTGGTGCAGGGGCTCGATGACGGGCAGTTGCTCGATCTAACGCGGCACTCCGATGCGGACGTGCGCGGTTGGGCGCTCAGGCTGGCGTGCGAAGCCCGCCAGCCGTCGCCGGAACTGCGAAAGCGGATGGCGGAACTCGCGTCAACCGAATCGTCGCCCGTCGTGCGGCTCGCATTGACGTCGACCATGCAGCGGCTGCCGGTGAACGATCGCTGGCCGATTGCGACAGGACTCGTCAGCCGGTCGGAAGACGCCGCCGATCACAATCTGCCGTTGATGGTGTGGTACGGCGTCGAACCGCTGGTGATGGCCGATCCTGTACGGGCGATGCAACTGGCGACATCGTCGCAGATTCCGCTGGTGTCGCGGTTCATCCTCCGTCGGGCCGCGGCGGAGGACGCTGGCTACGACGCCTTGTTCACGCTGCTCGGGAATGCTGATCCGGCGCGTCGCAGCGAGATCCTGGAAGAAGTCGTGGCGGCCTTCAAAGTGCGGGCCGATTTGAAGATGCCCCCCGCCTGGATGCAGACGTTCGATGTGCTGATGAAGTCGGACGAC
>JANRLN010000474.1:0-12358 GCA_033762515.1 Planctomycetaceae bacterium | reverse complement strand
AGCGCGCGACGATGCGGGGGTCTTCTTTCGACAGGTCGAGCGCATCGACGAGCTTGCTGGAGGTCAAGACGCCGAAGGCTGCTTCGGAAAAGGCGTCCATCCCCTTGAGCATGCCCGTGGCGTCGACCTCGCGCTTCAGTTGATCGAGGCCCGTCAGCAGCGAGCGGCGGTCCTGCAGCCGTTCGGCCGTCACGCCGTTCAACCGCAAATCGTCCATCCCCTCGCCTTGCGGCTTGAAGGCCTGATAAGCCGAACCGAGGAAACCCGCGGCTCCCGGTTCCGACCACGGAACATGCTGCGTGCGGTCCGCCAAAGCAACGAACGGGGGAACGGCCCGATCAACGGGACCGTGCAGCTTCGACATGACGGCACCGATACTCGGACGGCCGCCGACGGAGGCATTGTCATTGCGCCGCCAGCCGGTGAGACACTGGAACGCATCGTGAGCCCCATCGCAGCCGGTCACCGAGCGGATGACGGCACACTTATCCATGAGCTGCGCGAGACGCGGGAAGACTTCGCAGATCTCGATGCCGGGGACGTTCGTCTTGATCGGGTCGAATTCGCCGCGAATTTCGGCGGGTGCGTCGGTCTTGATGTCCCACATGTCCTGATGGGGAGGCCCACCGCCGAGGAAGACGTTGATGATCGCCTTGTGCCGACCCGAGGACGAAGCCCCTTGCGCTCGCAAAATTTGCGGCAGCGACAGTGCATAGCCGCCGAACGCGAAGCCGCCGATCTTCAGGAACGAGCGACGGGTGACACCATCGCAATAGGTCTGCGGACGACCGTTGATTGTCAACATGGCGGGCACCTTGATCCGGGAGCGCGGAGCGTCAGGCAAGTCCATCGCAGGCGGGAGTCAACGATCCAACCGGTTTCCTGCGTCAACACCGGCTGACACAGGATCGCATCAAATCGCCAACATGTATTTTATCGACTGTCTCCGTTCCTGCAATCCTCATCTTTCCGCCGAATGCGACGAACAGGGATCTTGCGTACAGGTTCTGCTGGTTCTCGCAAATCGGACGATCGCGCTCGGATTCGAGATTTGGATGCTCGGTGAGTAACGACAAAACCGCAAACCGCTGATGAGGGGATTTCTCTTGACCGGAAAACCTGTTCACCCCATCATCGCTCAGCCCGTCACCAGCAATGGACAATCACGGAGGATTTGCGATGCGACTCATCGCCTTGGGAATCGTTCTGGCAGTTGCTTGGAATCCGCTCGCGGAAGCGAGTGAGCCTCCCCACGAGAATCCGAGCAACTGGAACATTCCCGCCACTACGACGCGCCAACAATTGCTGGCGATTCGTAACGCGATCGCAGCCCTGAAGGCGGGTGGATTGAATGCTGCCGCGACGGAGCTCCAGGATCAATACGATCGGCACGTCCAACGTCTCAGTGAAATGCTGGACATCAAGACTCGCGAGTTGGAGTTGTTGCACAGCGAGGTGCAGCAGATTCAGGCGTCGCTGGGTCTACAGAGATCCTTATGCTTCTCGGCGCAAATCTATGAGATCGAATTTGGGAAGCTGGAGAACGCAGATCCGGTGACCGCGGCCCAACTGCGGGAGATGATTTCAGGCGCTTCAGCGGAGACCAAACCTGCCGCGGGATTGCCGACGCTGACAGGGGAATCGGCTGCCAAGCTTCGCCTTGCCGTTGAAACGATCCGTCAAGCGGGAAGGGCGAAATTGCTTGCTGAACCGGAGCTGCGTACCAGGTCGGGTTCCCCTGCTCGATTCTTTCAGGGTGCGGAATTCCCGGTGCCAGTCCCTCAGGCTCCGGCGGTTGTCGTTGAGTGGGAGGAGTTTGGGTTGAGCCTCAAGATCGTCCCGCAGTTGAGCCCGCTCGCGCAACTGGAAACGAGATGTGAGTTCGAGCAGTCGGAGTGCGACGACAAATTCGGTGCGACGCTCAACGGAGTCTGGGTTCCAGGAAAGAGAATTCGCTATTTTCAGGTGACCGTGAAGGGAACCATCGCCAACCAGCACGCATTTGTGCTGGTTGGCAACGGACAGCCATCGCTGTTTCTGTTCCTGAAGGCGACTCGGACAGGTGAAGATCCGCTGTCCCGGGCTGCGGTTGCCCCTTAGCGAATTGCAATCGTCCCACGCCCATCACGAGAGACAAGCGGGTTTCGCGAGTTAGCGATGCCAAACCACCAGATGGGGCCGCGATGACGTGCCGCTTAAGCGGCGAACTCGCAGCAGCAGGCTGTCGGTCTCGTCCGCCGTTGCGAGGGCGGACTCCAGCTCCTCGACAGAGGCGACCGGGCGACGCCCGACCTCCTCGAGGATGTCGTACACCTGGACTTCGGCGGCCAATTGGCTCACTGGGTCAACCTTGAGAATCAGCAGCCCGCGCGTGGCTTTGGTGAAGCCCAGTTGTTCTGCGAGGTTCTGATCCAGCGGATGGACCGTCAGCCCCATCTTGCGGATCTGGGAGCCCATACCGGGTTCCGCCGGCGCTTCACTGCTTTGTTGCAGGTCGTTCCGGTCGGCGAGGACCAGCGTCAGAGCGATCTGCTTCCCTTCACGCCACACGCCAAGCTTCACCTGGCGACCGATGGGCGTCAGGCTGACCAGGTTGATGAGGTGGTTTTCGTCCTGCACATTGACGCCGTCGAACGTGAGAATCACGTCGTCGTTTCGCAGGTTCGCCTTAAACGCCGGGGTGTTCGGATAGACCTGCGTGACGCGGGCGCCGCGCGGCCGGTCCAGCTTCAGTTGGGATGCCGCCGTCGCGTCGAATTGCGGATCTAGCTTCACTCCGAGGTACGCGCGACGCACCACGCCGAACTCAAGGAGTTGCTCCATCACCCGCTGAGCCAGGTTGCTGGGAATGCTGAAGCCGATTCCCTCATTTCCGCCTCCGCTGGATGCGATGGCCGTATTGATGCCGATGATGCGGCCATTCAGGTCGACCAGTGGTCCGCCGCTGTTGCCGGGATTGATGGCGGCGTCCGTCTGCAGGAAGTCCTGGTTGAGGACTTCCGCGGAACCGAGTTTGAGTTGTCGGCGGCCCTTGGCGCTGATGATCCCCAGAGTGACCGACCGACTCAGTCCGAACGGACTTCCCATGGCCATGACGAAATGGCCGATGTCCACGTCGTTGCTGTCTCCCCAGCGACCGGGACTCACGCCATCAACGGCGATCTTCAGGACGGCGATGTCGGTGGCGGCGTCGCTGACCACCGATTCGGGGTGAATCTCGCGACCGTCATTCAGCTGGATGTAAATGTCGGCCAGGAGCGCCCCTTCGATGACGTGGCGATTGGTCACGACATACAGTCCGGGCTTCACGCTGCTGGCCATCACGACGCCGGAACCCGTCTCTTCGACCCGTCCGCGATTGGGGGATTGACGCTCGCTCTGGATATGCACCACGCTTGGCGTGGTGGCGTTGGCGATCCGGGACAGCACCCGGCTGAAGTGTTGCAGCTGGCCGGCTTCGCGAATCAGGTCGGCGTGTTCGCGTTCCTGGGCATCCGCGGCGGCGTTCGCATGAACCTGGCCTCGAGGCCAGCCCGTCCAGCCGACGCCCAGCATAAGCCCTGCAAACAGCGCAACCCCACCAATCCACCAGGTTGTCCGTGCTGACATGGCGCTGCGCTCGCTGCGAAGAAAGGAACGTGTCATCGATCAGTCTCGGCAGACGTTGCCGCCAGCCTGAGGAGACTTTGTGAATTCTAGCTCTAAAGCAGAACCGCGGAGTGAACGCTCGACGGAAGTCGCACAGACGCTATCGACTGCGATCAGTGCTGCTCGAGCGAACGCGACAACGGTTCCCCGTCGCAACCGTCGTCGCCGCACGAACAGACGCTCGTCGACGGCCCGGATTCCAGTCATTTCGAAAAAAGCCCTGGCCGCAAAGCGACCAAGGCTTGAGTTGCACGAGATTTTTCGGGAGCGGTCGTTTCAGTTCAGGTCGATGTCGCTCATGTTCAGTTCTCGATCGACCGAGCGTCGTTCGAAATCGAGCGCGGATGACCAGTTCGCCTCGTAAGCTTCGTCGTGCCCCAAACGTTCCCGCTTCGTCTGGCATTCGACGCACGTCGTGGAGAACGGCAGAGCCCGCAACCGGGCGATCGGGATCGATTTGGAGCAGCGATCGCACTGGCCATACGTTCCAAGACGGATCTTGTCGATGGCGAGTTCAATCTGCTCCAGTTCGCGGCTTTCCAAAGCCGCCAGTTGACTGTGCAACTCCGACGTTTCCATCTGAGTTGCGGTTTCCCCCAGATCGTTGGTGCCGTCGTAGCGGGACTCGGTCAGATCCATGTCTTCGGCCAATTTCAGCCGAAGCTCTTCGCGCTGGGCCACCAGCCGCTGGTGGAGTCGCAACATCGCGTCTTTGCGGGACATCAAAGCACCTCCTCGCCGTCGCCGGTTCCGAATCGTTGGTCAATCCGTTGTTGCGTCCGGCCATTGTCGGGGTGACTCACCCCGCTTCAATGACGCCTGACTCTGCGAAGACAGGGGCCGCCCGTGGAGTGCGTTTCGCGGGGCGAATTCTGTCCTCGTGATCATATACGTCGAGGAAGTTGGGGATGTGAACGAAAACCGAAGCTCGACTACGTATTTGCCCTAACTGTCGACAGGCTGATCATTTGGGCGTGCAGGTCGAACGCGGAAGAGCCCGCGAATTCTCTGGTGGACATCGTGGTTTGCGCGACTCGGGGAAATTTGTTCCCGTGTTGGTCTCGCTGATCTCCGTGGGGTCCGATTGTCGCGGTTGCGCCGGACGTCTTGGGAAACCCTGCGGACTTAGGAACTGGTCAGCAGCGGGAACAACGGGTCGCCGGGACAGATCGCGAGCGGACGCCCCTCGCGGTCCCGCAAATGCAGATCGGCCGGCACGCCCAGGAGATGATAAATGGTGGCTGTGAGATCCACCGGCCGGACGGGGTCGCTCGCCGGGTAGGCGGCGATACGGTCGGACGAACCATACACGCTCCCCCCCTGAATTCCCGCCCCCGCCAGAACCGACGTGAAGCAATTCGGCCAATGGTCGCGACCGTCGGCTCCCGCGCCGGCATCGCTGTTCCGCTGGCCGATCCGGGGTGTCCGCCCGAACTCTCCTGACCAGATCACCAGCGTTTCGTCGAGCAGCCCGCGCTCCGCCAAATCGTCGAGGAGCGCCGAAAACGCCTGATCGGCCGCGGGCATCAAGCGCTCGCGCAGATCGATGAAGTTCTTGGAATGGGTGTCCCAGTAGACGCTCACATTCTTGATGCCGTCGTTCGGCCAGAAGACCGTCGCCAGAGCCACCCCCCGCTCGATCAGCCGACGCGCCTGCAACACGGATTGTCCGTGAGGATTGCGGCCGTAGCGGTCGCGCACGGAATCGGGCTCTTCCGACAAGTCGAATGCGGCCTGCGCCTGGGGAGAATTCAGCAGGTCGAATGCACGGGCGTAGTGCTGCGACATGACCTCAGGTCCCGCGGCCGCCGGCGTCGGCTGATCGATTGCCCGCAGCAGCGACTGACGCAGCGACATCCGGGAGCGATCCACCTCCGGCAGGCGATCGAAGTCACCGACCCGGTAGCCGGGGAGATGCGGGTTGGCGTCGATCGTCAGCGGTCGGACGCTGTCTCCCAGCCAGCCGCCGAATTGACCGTGGCTCTCTTCGACGAACCGCGGCACGTCGCCCGGGACAGTGGGACGCATCTGTACGAAACTCGGCAGCGGCGGCGTCCCGCGGCCGAGCTTGGCGAGAACCGAGCCGATGCTGGGCCAGTCGCGGGTCAGGTCATCTACGGGGGGCGGAGGTTGCCCCGTGAGCAGAAAGTGGGTCGCGGTCGTGTGATTGACGTCCCCGTGCGTCATCGAACGAATGACCGCCAGACGATCGGTCCGCTGAGCCAGTTGCGGAAAGTGCTCACAGATCTGCAGGCCGGGCACCACCGTGGCGATGGGCTCGAACTCGCCCCGGATCTCACGGGGAGCCGCAGGTTTGAGATCCCAGGTGTCCTGATGAGCGGGGCCGCCCCACATGAACAGGAAGATGCACGACTTCGCCCGCCCGAAGGTGGAGCGGGCGTCGTCGCCGGAACCGGTCGCCCCATGCGCTCGAGCTCGAAGCAGATCGGGCAACCCCAACTGAAACAAACTCAGCCCGCCGCACTGCAGCAGTTGACGTCGCGTCGGCGAGGGGGCTGCTGACATCGCGAGAGTTCCGCCGTGGAATCACGGCTCCGAAGAACGACCTCATAACCATCGTCACTGTAACCGCTGACGCAGGGGGAAGCGATGGGAACGCGGCCGCTGTCCCAGGGGCGGCGTCAGGCGACGATTGCGTCCGGCGGGGCAGACGCGGCGACCTGGGCTTCCAGTTCAGCGATCTCGGCGCGCAACTGCTGTGCGTGAGCCTCATGATCGACCAGGCTCTGCCGCAGTCGGGCGAGCCGCCGTTCGGGAGATCCGTGAATCAGCCGTCGGACCGCCTCAACCAGCAGGAGTGCACGATAAGTCCGCATGGCGACTCCGCGGAGTTTGTACATCCGTGCGGTCTTGCCGAGGCTTTGCAGTCTCAATAGACGCCCGAGCCGCAGCGCTCGCAGAAATGACAACAGCGGCAGCAGGATGATCGCGAGATCCAGCCAGTGCTTCCGGCAGTACGCGACGCGCTTTTCAGTGATCGACACCATCAGCACGAATTCCACGGAGAAGGCCCACCAGATGAGCGCCGTGGCGACCTGGGTGGAGCGCGCCAGACGCAGATCGGCCTCCATGTGGTCGGCGAAGAAGTACTCGATCAAGATCACCGGGAGTACGAGCAGGGAGATCACCAGCATCGGGCCGCTGAGAGCTTGATCGACATCCTTCTCGAGGCGAGGGGTCACCGTGCGCCAGCCCAGACCGGGCAGCCAGATCCGGGTATTGTTCACGGGATCACGCACGCCGAGTCGCAGCGCCGGGAGCAGGGCGGCCCAGAGCAACTGACGCCGGTTGGCCGACTTTCGCAGGGACTGGACGAGCGCCTCCACCCAGAACAGCGGCGTCACCCCCCCCAAGGCAAAAACGATCGGCCAGAAGACGGCCGCATCGTCGGCCCGCTCGTGAAAGTGGAGCGCCAACGCCACCAGTCCCATCCAGCACAGTCCCACGAGGAATGCCGCACGAGCGTGCCGGGTCTGCGGCGGCGTCAAAGCCGCAACCGCCGTTGTGTCCGCGGGATCGTTTACAGCAGCGGCTTCCGTCAAGGAGCAAATCCTGGAGGGCTTGTTCGACAGTGTTCCTCTCGGTCGACAACGCCGAGAATTGTTGACGGGATCACCCCTTTCCAGCAATCCCAATCGGAAGCACCCGCCGCCAGCTAGGATTTCGCCGCGATCAGTTGATCGAGTTCCGACTTCAACCGCGGCAGGATCTGATCGTACGGGTATTGCCCCAGTTCCTGCGGGCCCCGTTTCAGGTTAACGAAATTCGGGCCGCACCACAGCCCCAGGTCGGCGTCGTCGGTCTCGCCGGGGCCGTTCACGCGGCAGCCCATGACGGCGATCGTGATGGCATGGTCTTTGGCGTACGCCGTCATCTCCTTGACCTGTTGCGCCAACTCGATGAAGGCCTCGTTCTCGACCCGCGAGCAGCTCGGGCAACTGATGATGTTGAGCGTCTGAAGCCCAAAGTCGACCACCGTCCGCACGCGTCCAGCGGCAATGTCGGCGAGAATCTGGCGGCCGGCGGCAATTTCTTCGGCTTTACGGCTGTTGGGAACCGTCAACGAGACCCGAATCGTGTCCCCCAAGCCGCGGGCGATCAGTTGTTCAAAGGCGATTCGCGACTTGATCACGCCGTCGGGGGGCATGCCGGCCTCAGTGACACCCAAGTGCAGTGGCACATCGGGACGCTTCTCGGCGAAACGGCGGTTGACCTCGATGACTTTCTGCGGATCGGAGTCTTTCAGCGACACGCAATAGCGGGTGTAGCCCAGCGAATCCAGGAAGTCGCAATGCTCCCAGGCGCTCTCCAGCATCGGCGTGATCGAGTCGGCGGGGTCGTATTTCTCCTTCTTGGCCGGGTCGACCGATCCGCAATTGACTCCTACGCGCATCGCCAGGTCGTGCTCGCGGGCGATCCCCGCAAGGTAGGCCACCTTTTCCTGCCACGGCTTTTCCCGCTCATGGTGGTAGAGATGACCGGGGTTGTACCGCAGCTTGTCCACGTGGGGCGCCACGAGTTCGGCCAGCCGGTAATTCTCCTGCAGATCGACGACGAGGTTCGCCGCCGTCTGTTTGCGGATCTCGGCCAGCGCGTCGACGTCCTTCTTGCTGTCCACGGCAATGCGGACGACGTCGGCCCCGGCCGCATGCAGGGCGTTGGCCTGGGCGACGGTGGCGTCGATGTTGGTCGTATGAGTCGCCGTCATGCTCTGCACGGCGATCGGAAAGCCGCCGCCGATGGTCACCGTCCCGATTCGCACCGCGCGCGTGGGGTTTCTACGCAATTCCACAAGTCAATCCTTGGCCAGCGAAGTCATGCGCGACGTCTCGAATCGCATCCCTTGCGTCGAGCGGCATCTGCGGAAGTATAGACGGACTCGCCCGGCGGCTCCAATCGCCCCGTCGGCCGCGAACAGTGTAGAGCCAAGGGGTGGCATGCTTCCCCTTCTAGGGAAGCATGCTTTCGTGAACTCGTTTTCAGTTCGCCTGCTGGCCTCGCGGGGCAAGCACGCCACTCTGCCGACGCTGGAGTCCGACGACTACGCCAATCGACGGACGACGATACGATTGCCGGAGACCTGGACGACCTCAATGGGTGTCCCTTCCGGGATGAACGGACCTTCGCTGACGACGTCGATCAGACGTCCGTTGATCTGCGCCTTCCCCGCCGGTCGCAAGAGCGACGCTGCGGACCCGCGTCGACCAATCCAGCCGTTTTCGGCAGCGGCCGGAGCGGCGTCCAATAACTCGGGTGCAAGGCGCGGTTCGTCTTCGACCGTCAACTGTCCGGGTGGATTCAAGACCAGTCCCTCAAACATCGGGACATGCGGGAGGTAGCGCCCCAGGGTGAGGGCCAGCACCCCGACGGCGAAAATCGCCCCGAAGAAGCTTCCCAGCGTGTATGTCAACTGGTTGAGATCGCGATAGGGTTCCAGATTGCCCCACGACTGGCTGGCCATCACCAGCGACGCCAGGATCAGCAGAATTCCCGACAAGCCGAAGACGCCGAAGCCGGGCAGCACGAAGATCTCCAGGGCCAGGCAGCCTGCTCCCAGTGCAAACAGCACGATCTCCAGCCAGCCGGCGGTCCCGCCGAGGAACTTGCTCCAGAAGAAGAGGGCGAAGCAGACGCACGAGAGGATGCCGAAGAAGCCCGAGGGAAAATGGAGTTCGAGGTACAAACTGCCGATGCCGACCATGAACAAGAGCACGACCATCGCGGGATGATTCAACGTGAAGACCAGGTGGTCGACCCACGTCTTTTCCACAGGGGGGAGATGATAGGTGGCGGGCAGCCCCAACCGCACCTTAACGTCCTCGAGATCGTCCACCGGACGCTCGGCGATCTGGAGTTCATACGCGCGGCGACCATCCAGGGTGAGCAAGAGCTCGCCGTTCGCTTCACGCACCTGTGGTCCCGGAATCCATTCGCCGCCCGACTCCGCCATTTCCGCTTCGCTCATGTACCAGACGCGCCCATTGTCGCGATTTGTCGCCTGGAACACTTTCAATGACACGTCCGCCATGGCTTCGCACAGCGCCACCGGACGCCCCTTGCGCTCGGCCAGCGTCTTGAGCGCGACGCGCAGCGGACTCAGGATTTTCTCCGGCGCACGCTCGAAAGCGCCGCCGGCTTTCAATTCAATCGGTCCGGCGTCGCCGATCGTGGCGCTGTCGTGCATGTAGATTTCGTCGCAACCCAGGGCAATAATCGCCGCGCCGCTCAGCGCCTGCTTGGGGATGTAGGCCACCGTGCGGATCTTCTGCCCGTCGAGATCGGCGATCGCCTGCGACAGATTAATGCTCGCCAGCAGTTCTCCTCCGGGAGATTCGATCTCGAAGACGATGGTCTCGGCCCCGGCGGACTGAGCACGCTCGATCTGCCGCACCAGGAAGCTCTCCTGCAGCGTGTTGATGACGCCCGTCACGCGGATGCGCCGCACCTTGGGATCGCTGTCGCGCAGGGGGAGCTCGCGCAGCGATTCGCGCGGCAGGTTGTAGAGCCGCGCCACGTCCGGACGGGTCTCGGCCGTCTGCGACACCAGGATCTCGAGGTCGCGGGCCGTACTGCCGCGGAATGTCCCCAACACTCCGGATTCTTTCACGACGTCGGCCTGATCGATCACCGCGCCGGATTTTCGCAGCGTCTCGACTTCCTGACGTGTCGCACTCCGGGTTTCAATCCGGGGATTCGCAGCGTCCCCAGCCTGCAGCCGCACCCGCCAGAGCTGCTCCTGCGGGTCGAGCATGGCCTGCACCAGTGCGGTCGTCACCTTGGGATTCACCCGTTTCTGTGCGATGGCCAGCACCAGTTGCACATCCTCCGGCTCTACGGGTTGTCCGCGGCCGAGATCCCCCAGTTCGGCGTCGGGGTGCATGACGATGTCCTGACACGCCAGGGCCACGAGGGCGTTCGGCCCGGTGACGGTTTCCGGGATCCAGGCGACCGTGCGCAATCCCGAAAACTGACTCGACGTCAGCATCCGCGCCAACGCCTGCACCTGGTGCCACTGGCTGGTTCCAGGTGTGATCTGCAGCACGAAGACGGCCGGCCGCCGCTCCGTGCGGGAGCGCATCAACAGGTCGTTGGCGGTGTTCGAGATCCGCGCCACGGCCCGATCGTCCACCGGACTGGAGATCGTCAGAAACTGGCCGATCGGAGCGGGCGCCGACTCAGCCTCTTCCTGGGCGCGGGCGTTCGCGACGCAACTCAGCACCAACGCGGGCAAGCAGGCGGCGACCCAGCCCACACGGCGACCGGCGGTCAAGGGCGAGCAAAGCCGGTGCATGAAATTCTGACCTCGCACAGTGGCGATCGGAAACGCGGTGATTGCGGAATTATACCGGCCGCGGAAAATAGGGGTCAATCGGGGTGTCGACGTTTGTCGAGCATTCGCCATCCGGCAGCCTGTTCCGTCGGCAAGCCGCTCCCGGTGTCAACGGCCAGGCTTTCGCCGTGGATCATTAGGATCTCCGTCCGCGCCGGGAAACTGAGAAAATCACGAGTGCGGCTTGCGAGTCGCCGTCACTGCGACTCATCGCGGCGAATGCGCAGTCGGCGGACTTCGAAGGGGTGGTCTTCCGCTTGAATGCCGAGGTTTCCCGAACTGAGAAAATTTGGTTCGCTCGACGAAACGGGAACGCCGTTGAGGGTGACGCTGAGCGCGCCGTCCCGCGAACGGATCTCAAGGGCGTTCCACTGCCCCACCGGCTTTCGAGCCGACTTTCTGGCCGCGTCATCGTCTTGAACGACGGGAGGCTCGGCTCCGCCGTTTTCTTTGATGGCGGCCATTTGCAGATGCTTGCCTTGAACCTCAAGCGACACCGGCCAAATCTTGGCTTCCCCGGTGATGTAAATCAGGAAGCCGGTGTTCCCCTTGAATTTGGCGTCGTCTTTCAAGTCGCCGGGGCGCACAAACCGGTATTCCAGTCGCCAGGTGAAATTTTGAAACGTCTCCCGCGTGGCCAGATAGCCGCGCGGCTTCCCCGTGCAGACGAGCACATCGTCGCGCTCGGTCCACGAATCGGCATCGGCAGGGTACGGGAGGAAATCGGCGAGCGACAACCGCTGAAAATCAGGTTCCCACTCAAACGGAGGTTCCGGCTCCGGTGTCATCGGCTGGGCGGTAAGCCCGGCGGCGACTGTCTCCGTCGGGCCTGTCGCGGCGACTGAATCTTGCGGTGGTGTGCCGGCGGCCGGCGGTGGCGTCGGCGCTGAGCAGCCGACGACGAGCAGGCCGCAGGAAATCACGAGACAGGTTCGCACGACAGATCCCTCTCAGGTAAATCGATTGCAGAGCGCACTATGGCTCGCGCCGGGGACGATGCGGAGGAGCGAACTTGATCTTCTCCACATACCGCACCAGCTCCCCCGTCTCCGGATCGACACGACCGGTGCACCGCGAGACCGCCCGCAGGATGTGCTGATACGGCACCTCATAGTCGGCGTCGATCTCCACTTCGACATCCCGCGTCAGCGGAGAGCCCGCCTGGGCGAGCTTCAGGACCTCCTGCGACAGGCGTTCAAAGGCCGCGTCGTCGTTCCCCAGATTCAGGGCCCCGACGGCGAGTTGCGTGAGATTTCCGGCGGCATCGGAACGCAGAGTCACCCGAATCGGCGCCGAGTTCGAGTCATCAATGGCGCGGAGCGCCGCGGCGCCGACGGGCAGAAACTCCTCCGGGCGCGA
>JANRLN010000473.1:0-6763 GCA_033762515.1 Planctomycetaceae bacterium | reverse complement strand
GCCAGACGTTGGCCGGTCTGTCCGAGAAGCAGCAGCAACTGCTGCGGCTGGCGGAACACGTCGGACAGACGGTCGCCACCGTCGGCAATCGCGTGCGGTTGTTTCGTCACACTCCCCCTGCCATCGCCGCGATTCGGCAGGCGATCGCCGACGCCGAACGCTCGATTCATCTGGAGTACTACATCTGGCAGCCCGATCGCATCGGGACCGAGTTGCGAGATCTCCTGATTGAAAAGGCCAGGCAGGGGGTCGCCGTCCGCTTCCTGTATGACTCGGTCGGCTCGCTGCGTTTGACCTCGAAGTTCCTGCAGCCGATGCGCGACGCCGGCATTCGCGTCGCCGCGTTTCTCCCGGGGCGATCGCTCGCGGAGCGATGGTCGATCAACTTCCGCAGCCACCGCAAGATCGTCGTCGTCGATGGGGCCGTCGGCTTCACCGGCGGGATGAATATCGGCGACGAGTACCTCGGCCGCAGCAAGCACTTCGGTTACTGGCGCGACACTCACTTGCGGCTGGAAGGTCCCAGTGTGCAGCAACTGCAGGACGTCTTCAGCGTCGACTGGCTCGCGGCGACAGGCGAGGAGCTCGCCGGCCCGGAACTGTTTCCCCCGCCGCAAGATCATGGACGCATCGCCGCCCAGGTCGTCGCCGGAGGTCCCGATTGTGAACCGAGTGTGTTTCACTCCCTGATGTTCGCCGCCATCACGGAAGCGCGGGAGCAGATTCTGCTGGCCACATCGTACTTCGTGCCCACGCCGGCGTTATGCGAGGCGCTGACATCGGCCGGACTGCGCGGCGTGCGGACCCGCATTCTCGTCTCCGGGCCTGTGACCTATTGGACGACGTATCACGCCGGGCGTTCGTTCTATGACGAGTTGCTGGCGGCGGGAGTCGAAGTCTACGAGTATCGCCGCGGACAACAACACGCCAAGACGCTGACGATCGACGGATGCTGGTCGATGGTGGGGACGCCGAATTTCGACCCCCGCAGCGTGTTCCTCAATTTCGAAGTGGGGGTGGTGATGTACGACGCCGGGACGGCCGAGGAACTCGAACACCATTTTGCGGACGACATTCAACACGCGGTGCGGATGGATGCGGCGGAGTGGAGCCGGCGCTCGACGTGGGAACGACTGAAAGAGAACGCCTGCCGCATGTTTGCACCGGTCCTGTAAAACGCAGAAGCCCAGGGATTGCGATCCCTGGGCTTCCGTGGGTGAACCTCGTCGTCCGTCAGTCGTCGTTACTTGGTGCAGGTGGCACAAGGAGCGGCGGCTTGCATCGGGGCGGCACAGGTCGGGTCGCACGGATCGGCCGGGCAGCAGACCTGGACGGGGACTTGACGGCAGACCGTGCGGGGAACGCAGCGGACTTTGGTTTCGCAGATCTGACGCGGCACGCACTTCGTGCGGGTCGTCATCCGCGTTTCGCAGACTTGGCGGCAGGTGGTGTAAGGCACCTTGCGAGTGCGGACTTCGGTGGTCATCGAGCAGGTGGTGTAGGGCACCTTCTTGGTGATGGTCTCACAAGTCCAGGTGCAGGTGGTGTAGGGCACCTTCTTCGTGATGCACTCTTCCGTCCAGGTGCAGGTGGTGTAGGGGACCTTCTTGGTGATGGTTTCACAGGTCCAGGTGCAGGTGGTGTAGGGCACCTTCTTCGTGCAGGTGTGCTGTTCCATGCGGCAGGTGGTGTAAGGAACGTTCTTCGTCACCGTGTAGGGCACCTTACGACAGATCGTGTAAGGAACCTGGCACTGACGAACTTCCTGCTCCATCCGCGTGCAGCAGACCGTGCGGGTTTCCATCCGCGGGCACCACCGCTTGCAGCAGACCGTACGCATCGTCTGCTCGCAGACCGTCCGGCAGCAGCCGGGCTTGTAGACGCAGCAGCAGGTGCAAGGATCCCATTCCCACGTCCCCGGATCCTGCACGCAACGGCTGACGATCGGTCCCGGAACCTGCTTGGTCTCGGTCACCCAGTCGCCGGTGCAGACCTGGACTTGCTTGTGCTCCGTGACCGGCTTGCAGGTGGTGTAGCAGACGGTCTTGTAGCAGGTTTCCGTTTCCGTGCGGTACTGCGTGCAGCAGACCTGGCGGTAGCAGGTTTCATAGATCGGCTTGCAGACGGTGTAGCAGACGTCGCGGTAGCAGGTGTTGTAGCACGGCTTGCGAACGGTGCAGCAGACGTCGCGATAGCAGGTGTTGTAGCAGGGCTTACGGATCTTGCAGCAAACGTCGCGGTAGCAGGTCTGGAAGCAGGGCTTGCGGACCGTGCAGCAGACGTCGCGGTAGCACGTCTGATAGCAGGGCTTGCAGACCGTATAGCACTCATCACGCCAGCAGGTCTCGGAAATCGTCCGCATGCACTGCACAGGAACCTGCTCGACGCACTGGTCATAGACCGTGCGGGTGCAGGTGTAGGTCTGAGGTTCCCAAACGGTTTCTTGAACCGTCCGATAGCAGGTGGTGTTGCAGGCCTTCGCGGCGCAGTAATCGCCGCAGGGAGCGCAAGCCTTCTTCGACAGGCTGAACCATTTCCCGCCGCCGCAATATCCGGCTTCTGCGGTGGCGCCGCTGAAGAGCGTCACAACACTCCCCAGGACGATCATCCAGGATGCGTATCTCATCGATCTGTCCTTGTTCGATCCCACGTGGCGGCGAAGTTGGGTGAAACGCAGAGTTGCCCAGCTGAACTTCGGCTCTTGTCCCCAAGGATCGGCCGGAAATGCCGGACGACTTGAAGGGAACGACCCAAATTCCCCAAACCCTACGATTTCACGTTTCCCGCCAGCGTTCGTCCCTGAGACCGGCTGTTCTTATTAAGGGAGTCAAAGACGCTCGACAGAGGGGCCGCACCTTGGGAAGTCTCCCCGGAAAGCGCGGCATCTCCATCTCCACAGATACGATCGGTTCTTCCGGCAACCGAATTCTCCCCTGCCCCAGCAGTTCATTACCGCACCTGCAAACGCCCCAAATTAACAGGCTTCCAAAACACCATGGACGCGACGGTCGCGGCTGACGGTCCGCAGAGTGCGGCGACAGCGACGGCGCGTTTGGGTTGTTTCAGGCTTGATGATCGGGGGAGCCGCAGTTCTAAGAGGTCGCCGGAGATTTGTGGCCCTCAACTCCAGGAATTCCGGGGGAGGAGCGGCAGCGAATCCCCGAAGTGGCGGGCCGATCGGCAGCACCTGCCGATCGGCTGAACCAGCGCCGACGCCTCAACCTGCAGCGACGATTGCGGTCGCCGCCGGGCTTCTGTCGCAGGGAGACGGGCCCTATTGGGCCGAGTATCCGCCGTCAATCATGAGGACCGCGCCCGTTACGAAGCCGGCTTCCGGCGAGGCCACGAAACGAACGAACCGGGCGATCTCCTCCGCAGAGGCGATGCGGCCGATCGGATGACCGTCTGCGAGGGACTTCAGAAACCCATCCACGTCGCCTGATTCTTCCGCCGCGGAGCGCAGCAGCGGAGTGTCCACGGTTCCGGGACAGACGGCGTTCACCCGAATGCCGTCGCCGGCATAGTCGATCGCCATCTGCCGCGTGAGCTGGATGAGCGCCCCCTTGGAGGGTCCATAGGCCCCTTGGAACGGCATCCCGCAGATGGAAGAGATTGAACCGATGTTCACAATCGAGCCGCCCCCCTGACGCTGCATGACGGGGACGACGGAACGGGCGGCCCAGAAGAGACTCTTCACATTCGTATTCATGACACGGTCCCACTCGGCCTCCGTGTGCTCGTGTAACCGCTTCACACAAGCCACCCCCGCGTTGTTGATCAGAATGTCGATCCGTGAGAATGCGTTCAGTGCGGCGGCGACAAAATGCTGGGCGGTGGATTCCTGTCCGACGTCTCCCACGACGCCGATCACGCGACCGGGGTACCGCTCCGTCAATTCCCGGGGAACCGGCGGCGTTGCGACATCCACTCCCACAACCTGCGAACCTGCCTCAAGAAACAGCCGCACAGTCTCCGCCCCGATGCCCGAGGCGGCGCCGGTGACGACCACAACGGAATTCAGCAACGACATCAGCACAGCCTTTCGGGACGTGTCACGGGGGGTCGCGGAGGGACTCCACGGGAAAGCATGCCGCCAAGCATCGTCTCGGGTCAAACCTGCTTCCAGGATTCCAGGAGCCGAAAAGGTGACATTCGGCAACTCCGCTGGAGAAACCTGCCCGCGATGGCGAGTCGTGGCTGTGGGCCCTACCATCACGACAGGGGATCAAATGGATCGATCCCTGATCCGCTGGAACTCTGGACCGACTGGACACCGCACATGAACCCATCCGCTGGCTCGGCGACCGATCTCACGGGACGCGCCGCCATTGTCACAGGGGCCGGAACCGGGATCGGACAAGCGGCGGCGATCGCGCTGGCACGTGCCGGGGCGTATGTCGGCGTGCACTACGCGACGAGCGCGACGGGGGCTCAGGCCACACTCGACGCAATCATCGCTCAAGGGGGGCGCGGGGAGTTGTGTCAGGCCGACCTCACGCAGCCTGATCAGGCGCGTCGCGTCGTCGAGCGCGTGGTGGAGGCGGCCGGGAGGCTGGACATTCTCTTCAACAACGCCGGCTCGCTGATTCAACGATCGTCCATTGCGGATTGCCCCCTGGAACTCTGGAAACAGGCCCTCGACGTCAACGTGACTTCCGCCTTCCTGATCACCCAGGCGGCGATTCCTCATCTGCAGGCCTGCGGCCGCGGGAGCATCATTAACAACCTTTCTCTGTCGGTGCAGACCGGCGGTTCCGGCGGGGCCGGGCCTTATGCGGCAGCGAAAGGGGCGTTGATGGTTTTCACCCGAACGCTGGCCAAAGAACTCGCCCCGCGCGTCCGCGCCAACAGCATCATGCCGGGCGTCGTCGAGACTCCCCATCACGAACAATTCACGACGCCTGAGAAGATGGAAGACTATCGGCGGCAGACGCCGCTGGGGCGCAATGCGACGTCGGCAGAGATCGCCAATACCGTGCTGTTCCTCGCCGGCGACGCCTCCAGCTTCATGACCGGCGCGATGCTCGACCTCAACGGCGGGCGGTTCCTCAGGTAGCATCCGGGACAGAAAACCCGTCGCGGCATCAAGACTCCTCTCCGGAGGCGAGCGTGCCGGACTCCGGGCGCTGAAGCCCTCGGCGCCGCCGCGATGCGATTGCCCCGCCCCGGAGCCGGCTGTACGATGCGGTCCACCTCTGAAAACAAGGATGTTTCCGCTGATGTCTGTTGCCGCCAATCCGCTGCTGATTGATTCCGGGCTGCCGCCGTTTGACCTGATTGAACCGTCGCATGTCTTGCCGGCGGTGCAGCAGGTCGTCGAACAGGGTTTGACCTCGCTCGCCGTGCTGGAGTCGCAGTTCACGCCGACGTGGTCGGGGACGATGACGCCCATCGAGAACCTGGAGCGTCCGTTCCAGTACGCCTGGAGTCCGGTCGGGCATTTATTCGGCGTCAAGAACTCGCCGGAGTTGCGGGAGGCGTATGATGCTGCCCAGCCTCGGATCGTGGAGTGGAGCCTGCGCGTCCGGCAGAGTGAACCTCTTTACAAGTCACTGACGGCTCTGAAACAGAGTCCGGAATGGGAACGGCTCGACGCCGCCCAGCAGAGGATCGTCGCGGATCGCATTAAGGACGCAGAACTTGCGGGCATCGGCCTGCCCGCCGAGCAGCGCACGCGATTCAACGAAATCGAACAGGAACTCTCGAAACTCGCCTCCGACTTCTCCAACCATGTCCTCGACGCCACCAAGGCCTATGCGCTCGACATCACCGATCCCGCCGACGCCGAGGGCTGGCCGACGACGTTGAGGCAACTGGCGGCGCAAGCCTGGAACAAGTCTCCGTCGCATGCGGCGTCAGACCCGGCGACTCCCGAGAACGGGCCGTGGCGGATCACGCTCGAGTTCCCGTTGTACGGTCCGTTTATGGACCACTGCCGCAACCGCTCGCTTCGCGAGCAGGTCTATCGGGCGTTTGTCACGCGGGCTTCCCTGGGCGAACTCGACAACGCCCCCTTGATCGCGCAGATTTTGAAACTGCGGCAGGAGAAGGCGCGGTTGCTGGGATTTCCGCACTATGCCGCCGTCAGCCTGATGCAAAAGATGGCGCCGGGCGTCGAGGCCATTCGCGCGATGTTTGCGCAATTGCGCGACGCCTCCTGGGAACCTGCGCAGCGCGATCTGCAAGACCTCGTCGCATTCAAGGAATCTCGCGGCGACGCAACCCCGATCGCCCTGTGGGACATTCCCTTCTGGGCCGAGCGGCTGCGTGAAGAGCGCTATGCCTATACCGATGAAGAAGTCCGACCCTATTTCCCGTTCGAGCGGGTGCTGCAGGGGTTGTTCGATCTGCTTAACCGCCTCTTCGGCGTGACGGTGCGACCGGCAAGCGAGGGCGTCTCGAAATGGCACGCCGACGTGCGGTTCTATCAGGTGTTGAACGAAGCCGGGGAGCCGATCGCGGCCTTCTTCCTCGACCCGTATTCGCGCCCGGAAAACAAACGTCCCGGCGCCTGGATGAACAGTTGCCTGGGACGCGCCCAGATCGGTGACCGGCTTCAGCTTCCCGTGGCGCACCTGGTCTGCAATCAAACGCCCCCCGTCGGTGACAAACCGGCCCTCATGACGTTCCGCGAGGTGGAAACCCTGTTCCACGAAATGGGGCATGGTTTGCAGCACATGCTGACCATCATCGACCGCCCCGACGCCGCGGGGATCAGCGGAATTGAGTGGGATGCGGTCGAGCTTCCCAGTCAGTTTATGGA
>JANRLN010000472.1:0-20859 GCA_033762515.1 Planctomycetaceae bacterium | reverse complement strand
TGCGGTTCGCCCCGGAGACGGGATTGTTTGAGGCGACCGCGGGATGCGATGTGGGCCTGCAGATCGCGCTGGCGGCCGATTGGGGCTTCCCCGCGTTTTCCGATGCGGGATTGCTGCAGCGAACCTCAACAGAGGCCGAGGCGATCGTCGCTGCGCTTGCGGCAGCGGATCTCACGTTGAGTCCGCCGCGGGGACCGGCCATCCCGTTCGCGACGTGTGAGCTTGGCCGCTGGCAAACGGAGGCGTCGCAGGCGCTGTTGACGCTCACGCCGTGGCGGGCAATCGGTCTCCGGCTCGACTACGGTCCGGCGACCCATCAGGGGATCGCCGGGAGCGGAGTGTTTTCACGTGCGATGCGAGCGGCCCTGCGGAACCTCGCCGATATTGCTCAGGGTCAGGGGATGGTGCTGATCCTGGAACCCTGGGACGACGGCCGTTGCGGCGCCGACCTGTTCGCGGCTGCTCATCAGTTGGTCCGCGCCTGCGAACATCCCGCCTTGAAATTGTGCGTCGACACCTACCGCTGGTCCGCCGCCGGGATGGATGTCGCCGCGGTCTTCGAAAATGCCTCGGCATGGATCGGCCACGTCGAACTTGCTGACTTTCCCGGCGGTTGCGAAGCCGGCACGGGCCGTTTGCCTCTGGCGACCTGTCTGCGTCGGTTGTGGACCTCGGGTTATCTGGGCGTCATCGGCCTCCGTCACGGGACGTCGCAATGGGGCGCCGCTGGAGACCAACTCGTGCGAAGGGCGTGTGCCCGACTGATGTCCGACGTCGCTGCACCCTCCCTGGCCTGACCCGCAGATCCTTAACGGCAAAGCACAGAACTCCGTCGATGAGCAGCGACATCTCCACCATCGCACGCATTGGAGTGGTCACGGTTTCCGATCGCGCCAGCCAGGGTGTGTATGAAGACCGCGGCGGGCCGGCGATCCGGGAATACCTGGCGGAGATCCTGACGTCGCCGTTCGAGATTGCGGCGCGGGTGATTCCCGATGAGCAGCCGGTGATCGAGGCGACGCTGCGCGAACTCTGCGACGCCGCAGGCTGCTGCCTGGTCGTCACGACCGGCGGGACCGGACCGGCGTTCCGCGATGTGACCCCGGAGGCGACGCTTGCCGTTTGCCAGAAGGAGATGCCCGGCTTCGGGGAATTGATGCGGAAAGTCTCCCTCGAAAAGGTCCCCACGGCGATCCTGTCGCGACAGACGGCCGGGATCTGCGGCGGGGCTCTCATCGTGAACCTGCCGGGACAACCGCGTGCCATTCGTGAATGCCTGGACGCCGTCTTTCCGGCCATCCCGTATTGCGTCGACCTTCTGGGAGGTCCATTCTTGACGACGGACGAGACGAAGGTGAAGGCATTTCGTCCGAAGAAGTGACGGTGTCACGCAGGGAAATGCGGCGTCTTCCGGCGTCGGCTCATCACGCGGAGCGTGATGGCGACAAAGTGCCCATCACGCTCCGCGTGATGAATCGATCGACACGCCGCGTGGAATGGGCCTCGGAAGCCATCCTAGGCCAGCCCCCAGCGTTTGCGGAGCGCCCATTCGGTGGTCATCACGCCGGTGAACGCCAGCAGCAGCCACCAGTTGTCCCACAAGGGGAGCACGCTGACGCGCGTCAGGTCTTCCAGCTTCATGTCGCTCAGTCGTTTCACGAAGCCTGCCAGATCCTCAGGTCGCAAGAGCTGTCCGCCCGTGATCTCAGCGATTTTCTGTAGCGTTTCGTAATCGGCGTTGGGCTGATCGAGTTCGAGGTCGGTCGGGTCGACGATGAATCGCGTCGAAGCGTCGAGGCCGACGAGGGCGCCCTGACTGCGGGCTGAGACGCGCACCCAATAGTCCCCGGGCTGTTCGGTCGCCTTGAAGTCGCCAAAGGAGGAGTCTCCCGCCTTGCGGACGGCGACCGTTTCTTTCTTGCCGTCGGGTCGGGTGACTTCGACGGTGAAGTCGGCGTCGGGCAAGGGGGCGCCGGTTTCGTTGCGGGCGCCGAATTCCAGCGGCACCGTGGCGCCGGGTGCGAAGTTCCGGGGTTCGACCTTGGCCCATACGGCCTGATTTGTGTCGGCGTCCTTGCGCGCCAGCCACAGGATCATTTGGCGCCAGAATCGTTGATGCTCGTCGGCCTGCTTGTGCAGCACCCATTGATACGTGGTGTCGCCGCCGAAAGCCGCCACGCGCGCTTTGCCGACTTCCGTCGCGCATAACAGCGGAGTCCCGTCTCTGGACTGCGTCCAGATTTCCACGAGTTCATTCTTGGGCTGCAGTTTTGTGGCGCCCACCAGGGGGGCGAGGGCTTCCCATTTCGCGCGGTTCTTGTCGGTCCCCGCGAGCTGCATCACGAAGCGCTTGAGACCGGTGTCGGTCGGCAGCATCGGTTGCGGACCATCGAGTTGACCGACGCGGTCCGGCCCTGTTCCCGCGGTCTCCAGCATCGTCACCGGCAACAGATCGGCCAGCGACGTCTTCGCATACCCCCCCGCGGAGTAGTTCTCCAGGCCGCCCAGCATCATCAGCCCCGAGCCGGCCTGGATGCGCTCGGCGAGTTTGTTGAGCAGCACGGGACCAAAAACCTCGGCGGGCACATCCCCCAGAAGATAGACATCGTAGGCCCCCGGCTCAAAGATGGCCGGATCGATCTTTGTTTGCCCGCGGAAGCGGCCGCGGCGGATCTCGAACCAGTCGAGTTGAATCTTGTCGGCCCCGTTGACCATCCGCAGAAATTTTTGTTCGGGCCGCGCCGTGTCGAAGTAGGCCACGCGCAGCCCCCCCTGACGCACGGTGATGATCGTTTCCAACCTGTTGTTGCGGGTGAGAACTTCTCCCTCGAGGGCGACCACTTCGACAGCGACCTTCACTTCCCCCGGACGTTGCGGAACAAAGGACAGGTCGATGGTTTGCACGTCGGCGTCGCCGCGGACGACGACCTCGGTTTCCACCTTGGCCTGTTGCATGAAGGGCGCCTTGACGAGCACCCCCGGCTCACCGGAGGGCCTGTTGCCCCGGTCTTCAACCAGCACCCGCAGCGTCGCTGTCTTCCGGGCGGCTCCGCTGGCCTTCAACTGCACTTTCAGCGGGACCCGCTTCTTTTCAAAGACGACCGGATCGATCAGCAGGTCAGCCAGCGCCAAATCGACCGTCGTGCTCGACAGCGATGTGGCTCCGTAGCCGACGGGATAGACCGGCGCCTGTTCCGCGGCCAGCTTCCGCGCGGCCTGAAGCGGATCGACATCGAATGGAGGGACAGCGCGTTGGGCGCCGTCGCTCAACAGGAGAATCCCCACCGTCCGCTCCTGCCGGACCTCGCGGAGCAGCGTCTCCAGCGAGACCCCGAGGGCGGTGAAGTCACCATCCGCCTGCGTGATCGTTTCCCGCGCCGGGCGGGCGTCCTTATCGAATTCGAACCGCCGCACGATCACTTTTTCCGCGAGCACCTTCCACTGGGCAGACAGCCCCTCGAGGTCCTTCAGGGCCGCCTGCAACCGCGTCGCTCCGGCGGGTCCGTCGGCCGTGTTCATGCTCCGGCTGACATCGGCGGCCACGAGGAGTTGAACGGTGTTGTCCGCCTTCTCCGAGAACTGCACCGCGGGGCGGAACATCGCGAAAATCAGGAGCGCTGCAGCGAGCAACTTGAAGCCCAGGAGCCAGCGACGGCGCAGCGGCGTCAGCCCTCCCGTCTGCACGCGGTACGTCGCCACCACGAACACGACGAGGCCCACAGCGGTCAGCAAGACCACCGGCCAGGGCCAGATCGGTGCGAAGCGAACTTCCATGAATGGTTCCGACGTGCGGCGCGCCCCCACGGGAACTACGAGGGTTCATCCTGACGATAGAACCAGGTGGCGGTCGACTGCTCCACCACAAAGATCACCACCAGCAGAGTCAGCAGCAGCCCCGAGACTTCCTGTCCCAGGCGTCCGGCGAGGACCGAGCGGGTCAATTGTTCGGGATCACGGGCGATGCTGTAACGTCCACGGCCGAGCAGATCATCCAACTCCTCGGCCCGCAAGCGCGTCAGGTCGCTCTCGCTCGATGAAACGTTTTCGCTGAACCCGGTGAGCAACTGCGGGGACGGCCCGGCGGTGACGAGTTGATAATGACCGGCGAGCCGGGCATCGTTGATCGTGACTTCCTGCGTCGCGCGGGCGACTTCGATGCGGCGCTGCGTCAGATCGGGTTGCCGCAACAACGCCTCTGCGACCGGGGGATCGACGTCGATCGGCATGACGACGGGGTCGCCGAGGAGGAAGGTGTGCGTGCCCGCGGCCTGTCGCGAGAGCAACTGCAGCCACTGGTCGGCCAGAACGATATACATCCATTGGCGGGGGAGATCAGACCACTGCGGGGAATCCACCGACGATGTGAAAACCGCGCACCGTCCGCGGCCCACCTCTCCCGTGACGAAGGCGGGGAGTCCGACGTCATCGGTCCAGCGCGCCAGCGTCGCCGCGGCGGGGCGCAATTCGACGCTCCAGTACCGCCGAAAATCGATGTCTCCCAGCGGCGCGAGGACCCCGAGGGCTTCGAGGCGCTGCGTCAACGGATGAGGGCTGTCGCGAAAGTTGAGATGCTGCGGCGTGGAAAATCGCAACGAGGCTTTGGGACGCACGGGGAGCAGCTTAAGGGCCGCGTCGGTGGAGTAGGCCACCGGGTCGATCCCGCGCGTCGTCCCTGCTGAAGCTGAGGAGGGCGCTCCGAGGCAGACGAGCACGCCGCCGCCCCTTTCGGCGAATGCCGTGAGCTTCTCCCAGTCGGCCTCCGCCGGAGCCGGGGCGTTGATGAGACAGACGACGTCGACGTCGTCCAGCCTGGCATCGGTGAATCGATTCGCCGCCACATATTCTCCACGGTAAGCGCTCCCCACGGCGTTCAAGCCGTCGATGGCGACCATCCAGGTCTCCGCAGTCCTGCGATCGGGCGCGACGACCAGCACATTTAAGGGCGGCAGAACTTTGACCGAAAAATGGGCCGCGTCGTCCATGGAAAGCGGGTCGGAGGTGACGAGCTTCAGGCTCCCTTGTGCAAGCTTTCCGGCGACGTTATCGATGGAAAACCGCACTTTGGCCGCCTGATCTTTGGAGAGACTTACCGTTTGCGTGCCGCGTTTGGCCAACGGTCCGTCATCCGTCGCCTGCCAGAATTCGACGACTGTATCGGACGCGGAGGCCTCGGCCCGTCGGACCGTCGCCTCCACGTCCACCTGTCCGGCAACGCCCACCGTTTGCCGCGACAGCCGCACATCCACGATCCCCGTGTTGGTGGGGCGTTCGACGCCGACGTCGATGACGTACATCCCGAGCCAGTCTCGTTCGCTCAGTTGAGTCTGCAGGGTCTTGGTCTCATCGGGGCGCCACGCCGACTTCGCGAGGTCGGTGAAGACGTAGATCTCGCGCACGAAGCGATCCTGCCGCAGTCCTTCCGCGACGTTGACCTGCTCGCCGATCGTCTTACCCCGTTCGTCTTCCTGAAAGCGAATGGCCGCACGGAGCTGATCGTTCAGCGACTGCACCACCGGCTGCGGAGTCAACGCTTCGAGCCGATTCTGGACCGCGGCAAGGTCGACCGTCATCACCGCCGGGAGTTCCCCCGACAGGTCGAAGACTGCGGCGACGCTGCCGGCGGGGAGCCGCTGCAGATGGGTCACCGCAATCCGGCGGGCCGCTTCAAGGCGAGTCGCCCCTTCCAAGACGTAGCTGGAACTCAGGCTCGTATCGCACAGAAAGACGGCGGCGACGGGGAGATTGTTGTCCACAGAGGGAGCGGGGGACGTGATCTCCGCAGCGACGCGGCGCTGATAAGGCCAGCCGACCAGCAACAGCGCCAGCAGCACCGTCGCGAGTCCCAAGCCCCCCCGCAGGTAGGTGCGTCGCGACAGGAGTGTGTGCTGCGGGAGACGGGAGCGCGACCAATGGGTCATGGCGGTGAAGTAGGCGGCCAGCGCCAGCGACACAATGGCTGCGAGGCTCGAAATCTCCCACATCGAGAGGGCGTAGTTCGCCGGCGGCAAGGACGGCCGCACGAGGGCGAGGACCAGTCCCGCGATCACCGCCATCCGCAGCAGCAGCAGCCACAGATGCCGCAGACGCATCCGCCGTTGATTCTGAATCCGCCGCTGTTGGAGCAGTCGTAATGCTGGAAAGTCGAGCTTTTTGGGGCGTGCGCGCATCAGCAGATGCAACACGACCGGCACAGCCGTGAGCAGCAGTCCCAAGAGGAGCGCAGGATGCAACAGCGACATGAATTCCGCACCAGCAGGGCGTCAGGCGACGACAGAGATTCTAGCGGGTCCGGGAAATCCACGCGCTGTCACCGGAAAGGGTCTTGCTCGATTGTGCATGACTCATCCACGGCGGTGAAGCATAAGTCCGGCATCGCCGCCTCACGGGAGTCGATCGTCAGAACTCGGATTCCCGCCGGCGGGCCGCGCCCCTGGCTTGGTGGCTGGATGCGGTCGGCGATTGCGAGTCTGCATCGGCTCTCGGCGTCGGGCATCAAGGCGTCGCCTCATCCGCAGGCCAAAGCCCTTGAAGACGCAGAGTCATCCAGGGACGGGCCGCCCCCTGAAAAGGAGTTGATCGCACCTGCACACGCAGTTCGTGACACCGCAGACTGTCGAATGCCGCCAGCAGGCGGCGTCGACAACGATCGATTTCCCTCGGATCTGCGCCACGTTAAGCTAACTGACGGAGGACCAGCACCATGCCGATGCATGACTGGACGCGGGTTGAAGCCGGGATCTCCCACGATTTTCACCATGAGTGGATCTCGGCGATCAAGCACACCCTGAATGCGGCTCTGCCGAGTTCTTATTACGCCTTGGCCGAGCAACAGGCCGCAGGGTTCGGTCCCGATGTCCTGACGCTGCATGACGCTCACACCGTCCCCGTCGACTCGACGGCAGTCGCGCTGGCGCAACCGCAGGCAAAACTCGTCGGCATGTCCGATGCGAAATTCTATCTGCGCAAGAAAAGCCGGGTCGTGATTCGGCACGTCACCGGCGATCGCGTCATCGCGATTGTGGAGATCGTCTCCCCCGGCAACCGAAGCACATCGGGCGCCGTGCGGAGCTTTGTGGAAAAGGTTTGGGAACTGCTGGAACAAAAAATTCACGTCTTGATCATCGACCCGTTCCCGCCTGACAAGCGCGTACCCCACGGGCTGCACGCGCGAATTTTTGCGGACATCGAAGATCAGCCGTATCAGCCCCCGCCGGAGAAGCCGCTGACGCTGATTGCGTACGAGTGCCGTGAGCGGGTGCGAGCCTTTGTGGAGTCGTTCGCTGCGGGTGATTGCCTGGCTCCGATGCCCGTGTTCCTCAGCCCATCGACACTATTCGTCGAAGTTCCTTTAGAGGAAACCTATCTGACCGCCTGTAAGACGCTGCCGCCGCGTTGGCAGCGCGTGGTTGCTGGGACTGTGTCGCGATGATGAGTTGAGGCCTGCCCACCGACGGGGAATTCCTGCGAGTTCTCGGATGGAGTCGGCACTACCGACCGAATGGCCTCAGGCCGCCCAGAACCGCAATGTCACCTAATGCCCGCACGATTTCGCGGACATTGATCTTTGACTGGCCCACCTCGCGATCGACGAACACAAACGGCGTTTCGCGGATGCGACAGCCGGCGCGCTGGCAGCGGTAGAGCATCTCTTCCTGGAAGGCGTACCCTTTCGACCGAAACCGCGCGAAGTCGATCTCGCGCAATTTCGCGGCGCGGTAGCAGCGAAAGGCTCCGCTGCAGTCGCGGGCGCGAATTCCCAGGAGCAGTCGGCTGTACCAGTTGACTCCCCGGCTCATCAGATGCCGCTGCCAGGGCCAGCCCTGCACCCCGCCGCCGGGGACGTAGCGCGAGGCGATGCTGACGTCGGCGTCGTCCATGGCGGCCACCAGAGCGGGGAGCACGGCGGGCGGATGACTCCAGTCGGCGTCCATGTTGATGAGATAGTCGTACCCGCGCTGCAATCCTTCCGCGAACCCCGCGAGGGTCGCGGCTCCCAGCCCGGCTTTCTGGGTGCGGAGCAGCAGGTCGACCTGCGGATCCCGCAGGCGCAGCTCCCGCACGACTTCGGCGGTGCCATCGGGGGAACTGTCGTCAATCACCAGCACATCCGCGGCGGGAAGCGCCTGCCGAATCGCAGGGATCAGCCGAGCGATGTTCTCTCGCTCATTGTAGGTGCAGAGGGTGACCAGCATTCGCGGCCGCCAAGACGCGGGTTCCATGCAACGCTCCGGGGTGAGAAAGACGCGTGGCACGGTAGCGGATGCTGGACCCGCGGGCAAACGGCCGAACGTCTCGCGTTCGCAGACGCACAGTAAGGGTGACGCTGCGGATCTACGTGCCGGAACTCCTGCGTGGAATTCCGGAGTGCTCCGGCGTAGCGGCAAGGGGGATGTGCCAGTTCCATGCACCGAACCGGGAGCCATCAGCGAAGCACCGCAACACTTCGCTGGGGCGGAAAACGACGGAGCATCACAGCTCCTGATGGCACTCCGCTTCATTCGGACGGCGACGCAGGCGGTACATGCGGAACGCTCCGTAAGCCTTCGCGGCTTGCTGGCGGCCGACATACTCACAGTCGTAGTCTTGAAGAGCTTCCAGCGCCAACACGCAAGCGAACGGCTCGCTGACATAGATCTCACCGGGCTGCGCCACCGGCTCAATGCGCGCGGCCCGCGACACTTGCGATCCGTACCAGGTCTTGGCCTTCGTCACTGGGTCCTTGCTGCGATAGACGGCTCCCACGTGCATGCCGAATCGCATCGACATATCTGCGGGAAGACCAGCGGCCGCAAAGTTGGTCCGCTGGATCCGCTCTTGCAGTCGCAGGGCGCACTCGGCTCCGTGGGCAACCGAATCGATGACGACGAAGATGGCGTCGCCCCAGGTATTCCAATAACTGACGGACTGTGTCTGCTTCTGAAACCGTTCCAATGTCTCGGTGAGTCCGCCGATGACGACTTCCCAGAATTTCGGCACCAGTTCTTCCTTGAGTTTACTGAAGCCCTTGACGTCACCGAACAGCAGGGCCTTGACTTCCCGTCCAGTCCCTTGACCGGGAGCCGCGGCGCGCGTGTGGCCCGCAGCCTGCCCGGTGGAACCGCAGCGGATTTGGTCGCAGGTTCCGGGAAACAACGACTCCCAGCGTTGTCGCATCCAATAGGTTCCTGCCCGTCCCTGGTTCGCGTGGCCGTCCCACACGAGCACTTGTCGCAAGGGAAGGGTCGTGGCGTGTTGTCTGAGGACGGCCATTCCCATCGCGACTTCGCTGCCCAGTGCAAAGAGTCCTGGATCACCCAGGCATTCGTCTTCGGTCACTTGCGTCACCGACGTGGCGCGGCGGAGACAGGCATCGAATCTCCTGAGCCAATCTTTGCCCCCGCGCCGGACGGATGTATCAATGAACTCGTCGGTCCGGAACGGAATGATGACGTGGAGTTCGGCGCCGTGGTTGAGGAGACGTTCGGCGAACAGGATGTCGGCCCCGCAGGCCAGACCGCCATAACCGGCGCCGACCTGGTGCTGCTCCAGATATTTGTCAATCTTGCGACGGACCTGGGGGATGTCGGCATAGAGGAACCGGCTGGGCGCCCCTTCGACGGAAATCATGTGTCCGCCGTATTGAATGATCGATGGAGCGCGAAATGCGGCCAGCGCCTGCCGATATTTCTGTGCTTTCGCCAACGCCGACTGCTTCGCCGGGCCGTTCTCTTTCAGTGCGGTGGCCTTGATGTTCGAAATGATTTGTTCGCCGATGAAGTGGATTTGCCGCCAGAAGTTGCCGGCTTCCACGAGTCGAACCGACCAATGCTCGACGACTTGTTTCATCGCGGCGGCAAACTCGTCCAACTCATCGGACATCAGGTAACCAATCGCCAGAGCGACATAGCGCTGGCTGGTGGGATCCGCGGCCAGCACATCGCGATCAGTCGGCTGACTGAGCACGCGCCGGGCCATAAAACTGGCCGTGTTGGGATCGCCAGCCAGCAGATACATGGCTGCGGCATTGATTCCTGGAAGAATCCCTTCCGTTTCCTCAAACACCTTGACGAACAGATTGGCCGCGCGGCGAGCAAAACGCGTACGATCCGTCGGCGGGGTGCGCCACGTTTGTTCGCGTGCCAGACAAGCCCCGATTGACGCCAAGTCTTCATAGGCCCGGGGAAACAGCTCTGCTGCCCGGGAGATCTGGGACCGAGGTGGAGATTGCTGTTCGTCGGAAGAAAGCTTCCGCCGCTGCTGCTCCAGCGCCTCACGACGCGCTCGATACAACGAGAGCGTGCCCGCCAAGGCCGCGAGGTCGGCAGGATCCGTGGCCTGCAGATCCCAGCCTTCGGGTCCGTAAAGTTTCCACGCCTTATCGATCAACCCAGAGTACGCGAGCGCCAACACGGCATTAAATTTGGCGCCGGTCGACTCGGGATAGCACCGGTGGACGCGCATCGACAGATCATAAGCCTGCAAAAAGTCGCCTCTTTGCTGAAGCCGCATGATTCTGGCCAGGGCCCGACGTAGCTTCGTCATCGCAACAAACCTGGTTCGTGGAACGCTTGCAGGAAACGCCGTCCCCCATGCTACTTCCCGTCCGTGACCACGCACAAATGGCAATTGACGTCGACGGAGGTCTTTCGAGGGCAAAGCTGGCATAGCCGCTACGATCGTCCAGACAGGATGCGCCTGCACTCGCGCGCGATGTGCCGGACGTCGGTCGATCTGCAGATGCCCGACCCGGCGCCCCGTCGACTCCCCAGATCCCGGACGCACTCACGACACCAAGGGACGAGAGAGGACCTGACACTCCGGGAGATTCCCCCGCGATGGCCGCCGCTGTGATCGCTCCAAATCCGCGGTTGATCCCGGATCTAGAACTTATCCGACCCCTGCTCTTTCTCAAAGCGGTCTGCCGCCATGGCGACATACCAGACCGTGCTGTAGAAATCCTTGTGATCGAGCGTCGCAATCAATCGGTCGCAACTGGCGACAATGGTATCGCTATTTTCCATGCTCCAGACGCCGTAGCGGGCAAACATCACCTGCTCATTCCGTTTCAGCAGATCGAGCGCCTGGTTCCGAGTGATGCCCGACAGAAACCCCTTCTGCACGACATGACACGGCGAAAAGAACGTGATGACGGTGGAACCGTCCGGCGTTTTTCCGGCCACGCGGATGTACACCATCTGGCTGCGGCCCTCGGCAAGGTTGAAACCGGCCTCGAAGTGCTGGCGCTCTTCATTCACGCGCCCACGGATTCCCGCGAGAGCCGCGACATCGGCCACCTGCTGCAAGACGCTTAAGATTTCCGCGGGTTCCACAAGATCACCTGTCTTTCTGATAACGGGCCATTAACAGCTCGCAGGCATCGGGCCCCACACCCATGATGCCCAGCAACCGAACGAGACTGTCTTTCTCGGCCGGTTCCATTTCACCGTCGGCATGGGCGATATGCAATAACGCTTCGGCGATGCGAAAAATCTCCAGTGATTTGAGCTGCTGATGCCGGCGGCCCAGAGCGGCCTGGAAACTCTCAACGGCCTGATCCTGCGACGGATTCCGTGACAGCGCCCGCTCCAGATTCTCCGGCGTGCTGATACCAAGAAGCTTCTTGCGTTCGTGCTCACCAATGTCGCCGCTGGCGAGCGCCACGGCAACCCCGCCCCACAGGACAAAGTCGGCAAGCAACGGATCGACGCTGTCGCGACTCTCCCGGGCGCGGGGATCCATCATCGACAGGAGCTTTTCAACTTCTGCGTCCGAGGAACCGGCAGTCGTTCCGCCTTGAGACCCCGCAAACAATTGCATCGCCTTCATTCGCAGCGGGGGAAACGGGTGTGTCAATTGCCAATGTTCGTCGTTGGCGCCGCAGTTGATCACTTCGGCGACGAGGTGGTCCCACTGTTCGGAAAACGCCTGCGCGTCGATCATCAGGCCGGGAAGGTTCAAGCCCGATAATGTCTTGAACATCGCCGTGGCGGCGATCGCGAGAGACCCGCAGCACACGAGCCCCATGCGATCGGCGGAAATCTCGGCTGCACGCTTCCAGGCAAACATCTGCATGCGCTCGCGCGGGTCAAGATCACTGGCTTCGAGCAGATGGCCGACCCCGACGTCCACGTGCTCGAACACCGCATGTCCGAACTCATGGCCCACCACGAATTCCAGTTCTTCATCTGTGAGGACGTTCACGGCGCCGCTGCTCAGCGCCACGTACAGATGCGCGCGTCCTCGGGTGACGAACGCATTGATGGCGGACCCTTCATAAACGTAGGTCTCGATCGAGTCCTGGACCCCCACCGTCTCGTGCAACCGCTTGACGCAGCGTGCGAGCTTGGGGAGCAGTCGTTCGTCCACGCGCACGGCGCTCTGCAGCAAGTGAGTGCGAACGGAGTTGCGATGCTGCTGCGGGCGAAATTCGGCGATCCGCTTACTGAGCTTGGGATTGGAGTTCAGCGACGCCAGCATCTGTGAATCGCCTGAATAGCGAATCTCAGCGATTTGGGAGAGATTCATTTCGCGGCCCCGTTGGCGGTATTGTCAAACAATGAGTAAGGAGTCGCATCGGTCGCCGACGCTGGAGGCCGCGGGTCATTCCATCGGCATCCGCACCACAACCATATCCGGCAGAAAAAACACGGTCGAGCGCGTTGATGGCCATCGACTGAACACGCTCGGTCCAGGACGCAACGGGGTGAGGGCATCATGCCGTCGAACCCCGTTGCGTGTTTTCCGTCAACTCGTCCTCGGGACGCAACTACTCCCCCGTGCCGCCCGTCCAGTTGTTGGTCTGAAACGGCGACGCCGGCAGACCGGCCGAGTTGACCAGATTCGGATTGGCCAGCGTACGCCAGCCGAAGCGGGCGAACTTCGGTGCGGCGACGCCGTCCGCCGCGACGACGACGGTGGCCCCGTCGATGGCGGCCGCTGCCGGGACAAACTTGCCGTCGTCCCCGGCGACTTCGAATTCGCTCAGGGGCTGGCCGTCGCGCGATTTCAATCCGGCCGCGGTGTGCGCGAAGGAGAGGCGGAGCTTGTTCCCGTCGACCGCTTGCGACTTGAAGAGCGGCCCCGAATAGACCAGGTCTTTCTGGCCGTAGGTCTTCGCCAGCGCCCACAGCGCCAGGCGGTGACCCACATCGCGTTTGTTCTTCGGGTGGATGTCGGCGATGTTGTCGACGAGGTCGGTCGTGACGGCCATCCCCGTGCCGGGAATCTTCAAGGCGGCGACCTGGGCTTCCCACAGTTTGGGGAGTTCGTCCCCCTCGTAGCTCCCCTTCCAGGGGGCGATCTGAACGTAGTAGAAGGCGAGATTTTCGTTGCCCCAGGCAGACCGCCAGCCGCCGATGAGCCTTTGCATTTTGTCGAAGTAGGCCAGGCCATTCTTCTGCAGAACGTTGGTCTCGCCTTGATACCAGATGACGCCGCGAACAGGAAACGGCAGCAGCGGAGCGATCATCCCGTTGTACATGCCGCCCGATTTTCCGTCGTGAATCGTCCACGGTTCAATCGCCGAACCACCCCACGAGCTGTTGATCAGGCCGACGGGGACCTGGAGTTCTCCCTGCAGCTTCACCCCGAAGTAGTAGAGCGTGCCCGAGAAGCTGCCCACGGTTTCCGGCGTGCACACCTTCCAACTGGCGCTGACGTCTTTGGCAGGCGCCGGGGCCTGGATCTTGGGGACGTGGAACAGCCGGATCTGCGGATGTTGCGCGGCGGCAATCGCCGGACCCGGGTCGGCGGTGGCCGTCATCGGCCATTCCATGTTCGACTGACCTGAGCCGACCCAGACTTCGCCGATCAGAATGTCGTCGAGTTGGACTCTGTTTTTCCCCGCGACCGTGAGCGTATGGGCATCGCCGCCGACCTTCAGCGCCGGGAACGTGACCTTCCAGTTTCCCTCGGCGTCGGCCTTCGTCTGTTGCACCCGGCTGTCGAGCGTCACCGTGACTTCTTCGCCCGCTTCGGCCCAGCCCCACACGGGAATCGCCGCGTCGCGCTGCAGCACCATGTGGCTGCCGAACACCGCCGGCAATTTGACATCCGCGCGGGCCGCGGGGGTGAGAGCGGCCAGGGCCGCGGCGGCAGAGAGCAACGTCAACGATCGAGACGAGAGCATCGGCAGAGTCCTTGGGAAGTGAGGTGCAGAGCGTTCACCGCGGGCGATTGGTCCCCATTCGACTCGTCGGCTGACAGCCTGTCAACGACCCGACGACCAGCCCGTAGCGCCCGCATCGGCGCCTGGGATGCCATCGCCGCCGTAATGGGCCGGATCGCGAGTCTTCTGCCGCGCTGTGGAAACTCGGCTTCCCGCAGCGTTGTTCGTCGTATTGACCGCGCGCATGGAACCGGAGTTGGGCAGCAACTCACGTGCGGCCGGACCACTCGCTCGCGCATCACGGGCGGCGGAGCGGGATCGCGTCCGTGAGACACTCGCTCGTGCATCCTCAACGGAGAATGGAACATGAACGTCATCACGTTCCCAGGGCGTCGGCAGCATCAGCGAGTTCTGACCTGGTGCGCCGCCGCGGTCTTCAGCCTCGCCGGGACATCCCTCGTCGAAGCCCAATGCGCGGGGGGAGGCGGCGCCGCGATGGGGGGCGGCGGCGGGACCGCCGCGGGAACTGGGGGTGGAACCGGCACAAATGTCAGTTCGTCCATGATCACGGCGGCCGCGCAAATGGCACAGCAGATGCAGCTCGCCCGGCAGCAGCAGACGCAGCAGCTGCTCTCGCAATTGCAGCGTCAGCAGGCTCAGCGCCAGCAGGCGCTCGCGGCTCAGGCGCAGGCCGACAGCCAGCGGCAGACCCAGGTGGATGAACGGCGACGCGAAGCCCGCGCGGCCCAGCGGGAGAAGGAGCGGGAACGAATCGAAGCCCGTCGCAAGGCCGCCATGGAGAGGGCGAAGGCCAACGCCAGTTGAATCGCCCTTGAACGACGTGGCCCCCGGCGCGTCGCCGGGGGCCGGGCGCTTCACAGCGCTGCCCGACTCAAGTCACACTATGCCGCCTCGATCACCGAAGCGCTGGCCTGAGCGAGCCGCGTGACATTGAGGCTGAGAACGATCTTGTTCGCCGCCGGTCGCGGTTCGCCGGTGACGATGTTGAGCCGCGGCATGTCGGGATCGGGCGTGTCGTAATTGAGCGTCGCCGGAATCACGCCGTGGGCCAGTCCCACCAGCGAGGCGGCGATTTCCAGCGACCCTGAGCCGGCGCCGGCGGAACCAAGAAAGCTCTTGGTGGCCGTCACGGGAACGCGGCTGCCGAGGTCGCTGCCGAAGACGTCGTGAATCGCTTCGGCTTCCTGCTGGTCGATGTCTTTCATCCCGGCCCCGTGAGCGTTGATGTGGCCCACCTCTTCGGGGCTGACGCCCGCCGCCCGCAGCGCCGAACGCATCGCCTGGGCAAGTGCGCGACGGTACAGCGGCTTCCCGGTTCGATCGGTGACCGTCGAGGCGCCTGTCCCGAGGACGCGCCCCCAGATCTTGGCATGGCGGGCTTCGGCGTGTGCACGGTCTTCGAGAATCAGACTGCAGGCCCCTTCCGCCACCACCTTGCCGGAACGATCGCGATCGAACGGGCGGGACCGTCGCTGCGGTTCATGGGGCGTCAGCGCCATTTCATGCCACAGCGCCAGGTGCAGCGTCTTGATGGGATGCAGCGTGGTCCCGGTGCTGCCGGTGATCATCACGTCCGCGGCGCCGCGCAACAAGATCCGCTGGGCCTCGCCCACCGCGACGTTGCACGACGAGTCATCCAGGGTCAGGGAGTTGCTCGGGCCGCGGGCATCGGAGGCAATGCTGATGTGGCAGGCCGGCATGTTCGGGAGATAGCGCAACAGCCAGAGAGGTTCCATGGCTGGAAACCCGCACGGTCCCCACTTCTCGAAATGGAAAGCGGAGTCTCCCGGTTCCATGCTGGCGACCACGGCATCCTTCAGAATCGACGGCGCGCTCAGCATCAGATTGGCGCCGAACTCGACTCCCAGTCGCTCATGGTCGATGGTCTTCAGATCCAACTGGGAATGCTGCAGCGCCAGCATCGCCGAACAGACGCCGAGCTGAATCTCGCGGCACATCGCCTTAAGGTTCTTGCGATGGTCCTTGAGGTAGACCTTTCGCGCGGCCTCGTCGGTGAATTCCTTGACCTCTCCTCCCGCCTGATCGGGAGCGGCGAAGCCGGGGAACAGGCTGGTGTGAGCGATCCCGGAACGTCCGCTGGCCAAACCTTCCCAGAAGGCGTCGATGCCGATTCCCAGCGGGCTGACAATCCCGATCCCGCTGATGACCACGTCCTTGTTGGTTGCATTCACAGACACAGGCTCAGACCTTCGAAAGGGCGGACGCCCCGACTCCGCGCGGAATCGTCAGCCTCATCGCCCCGAAAAATTTCGCCGCTCGACTTGCAGCCCCCACAACGGACGTCGCGAACCCCTAAGGAGAGTCGAACCGACTCGGATTTGCAACCGAGACCCCGCCACCGCCGAGAACACATTGGCTTTCGCTGATGCGTTCCTCGGTCAATCCAGTCTCCGGAATCGGCGGCGGATTCCGGCTGCGGACTCTTTCGCGAGAATTTGGAGCATCGTGTCGGAACATCGTCCCTTGACGATGAGAATCTGCGGAAAAACCTGTAGACTCCCCCCTGTCGGTCTTCGCAAAGACCGACTCGAATTCTTCGCGGTCCCCAGCCCAGATCGTCTTGGCCATGGTTGATGTATGTCCCTTTCGCGGTTGGCGTTACGACCTGGCTCAGGTGGGCGACCTCTCCGACGTCACGTGCCCTCCCTACGACGTCATTGATGCCGTTCAGCAAGCGGAATTGTACAAACGTCACCCCTGCAACGTCGTCCGGCTGGAACTCAATCGGAGTGAACCGGGAGACACCAGTCCCGACGACCGGTATCGCCGAGCGGCGGGCTTCTGGAAACACTGGCGGCTGGATCGGGTTCTGCGCCAGGACGCCGACGACACGCTGTATGTCTATCACCAGACATTCCAATGGGAAGGGCGGGAATACACGCGGAAAGGGTTCCTCGGGCGGTTGCGTCTGGAAGAGTTCGGCGCCGGACAGGTGTTTCCGCATGAACAGACACTTTCGGGACCGAAGGCCGATCGACTGGCGTTGTTCCAGGCCTGCAAAGCGAATCTGTCTCCCATCTTCGGGCTCTATCCCGACGAATCGGAGGACATTCAGCGGCTCCTCGACGACGCCTGCCTGACTTTAACCCCGTTGCAGGCGACCGATCCCCTCGGAGTGATCCATCGCCTCTGGCCGTTGACCGACGGCGCCGCCATCAACGCCGCCCGGCAGGCGCTGCGCGACCGCCCCGTCTTCATCGCCGATGGTCATCACCGTTACGAAACGGGACTTAACTATCGTCGGCAACTCGTCGCCTCCGGAGCACTCGCCGATGACCTGTCGCCGCCGAATTTTGTGATGATGCATTTCGTGGGGATGCAGGATGCGGGGCTGCAGATTCTTCCCACGCACCGCCTGCTGAGCGGGTTGCCGACGATCACCACGCAGGAACTCAAGCACGCGCTCGAGGGGTGTTTCCAGGTGGAGTTCATGGGCGTCGGCGATCCGGCGGCTCAAGACACTTGGGAGATGGTCACCGCCGAGGGGACGCAGTCGGCGTTCGGCTTCGGCAGCGCCGCCGATGGGGGCTGGCTCTACGCGCGCCTGGTGGACGACAGCCAGATGCCGGCGTTGTCGGGAGACCATTCCGCCGATTGGCAATCGCTCGCGGTCAGCCGATTGCACAAGCTGGTGATCGAACACTTGTTGCCGCGACGATTTCCGGAAATTCAACCCCAATGCCGGTACGTGCATCAATTGGCAGAGGTCACGGCGTCGCTGAAGTCGGGGGAATCACAACTGGGATGCCTCGTTCCCCCGGCGACGATTGACCATGTCGAAGCGATTGCCAGTCATCGCGAGACGATGCCCCCCAAGAGCACGTATTTCTATCCCAAACTGTTGACAGGAATGGTGTTCTACGGGTTGGAATGAACGCAGGTCACGCAGAGCGCACGGACGTGAGAAAGGGAGGACAGATGGCGCGGAAGAAGATGAAGCGGAGCGATTTGAAGCCGGGGGAGATTGCGTGCACCTACTGCACCGCGAAATGCTGTCGCTACTTCGCGCTGCCCATTGAAACGCCGACCACCTGGGTCGATTTCGACCATCTCCGTTGGTACGTCATGCACGGCCGCACGGCGCTGTTCGTGGACGACGGCACCTGGTATCTGCTGGTCTACGGCGACTGCGAGCACCTGCTCCCCGACTACCGCTGCGGCTTTTACGACGACCGCCCGCAGATTTGCCGCGACTATTCCGCCGACAACTGCGAATTCGACAACGACGGCTGCTATGACAAGTATTTCGAGTCGTCGGCCCAGGTGTGGGAGTACGCCGAGGCCGTCTTGCCGCCGCGCAACAAGCCCAAGAAGAAGTCCGGCACGGTCGCCCCCGACCTGCCCAAGTTGCCGGTGATCAGCGCGTGATGGGGAGCAATACGGCACTGAGAGGCAGTCTTCCAGCAGCGAGTTTGAAACGTCGCCGCGAGAGCGAGTCGCGGAGTTACAACCGAGCGGTCGTCGAAGCGCCCGCGGCTCGGCAGGAGCCTCGCCCTCCCGTCTCTGGAGTCGCTTCCTCAAGACGAGGAACCACGAAGACACCAAGGGCGCGAAGGGGACATCGAACCGTCGCCGCATCACGATCACGCTCGACCACAGAAGGAATTCCGCTGACTTTCAGGACCTCAGAAATCGTTGACGACCGCGTTCTATTGCCATTCCTTGCGTCCTTTGTGCCTCAGTGGTTTCCCGTTTTCTGACTCTGAATCCCGAACCCGCAACGCCGTGACCGCGTCCAAACCTGTTGATCCCTCGATTGCCCCGCAAGATACAGGCGTCCCGTGTCTGACAAGCTGATTGAACCCCGTGTCCTCAAAGGCTTCCGCGATTATCTCCCGGCGACGATGCTCGTCCGTGAACGGTTGATGGACACCGCCCGCCGCGTCTTCCGGAGTTATGGCTTCGGGCCGATTGACACCCCCGCGCTGGAATATGCGGAAATTCTCCTCGGCAAAGGGGGAGACGAATCCGACAAACAGCTCTTTCGCTTTCGCGATCTGGGAGACCGCGACGTTGCGATGCGATTCGACCTGACCGTGCCACTCGCCCGGTTCGCGGCGATGCACGCATCGCAGTTGGGGTTGCCCTTCAGGCGCTATCACCTCGGGACGGTCTGGCGCGGCGAGAACACGCAGAAAGGCCGCTACCGCGAGTTCATGCAGTGCGATTTCGACACCATCGGCACCCTGTCGCCCGGCGCCGATCTTGAAACGCTGCTCGTGATTCACGATCTTCTCGCGGCCCTCGGTTTCGAACGCTTTTCGATCCGCGTGAATAACCGCATGGTCCTGAACGGACTCCTCGCGGCACTGGGTCTGTCGGATAAGACCGTTGGCGTGCTCCGCTCGCTGGACAAACTCGCCAAGATCGGTGCTGAGAACGTCGCCCGGGAACTGGTGGAGCGCGTCGGCCTGGAGACGGCGCAGGCAGAGAAAATCCTGCAGATCGCCCGGCCGGACGCAACGCTCGACGAACTCGACGCCGCCCTGCAGGACAACGAACTCGGCCGCACGGGGGTCGAACGGCTGCGGACGATGTTCGACACAGCGACCAAGGCGGGTGTGCCGGCCGAGCGCATGGCGCTTGACGTCTCGATCGCCCGCGGTCTGGACTATTACACCGGCACGATCTTTGAGACCTTTCTCGGCGACCTCCCCGGCATCGGCAGCGTTTGCTCCGGCGGCCGCTACGACAACCTTGCCGCCCTGTTCACGAAAGAAAAGCTCCCCGGCGTCGGCGCCAGCCTGGGCCTCGATCGGTTGCTGGCCGCGATGGAAGAACTGGGACTCGTCGGTGAGGCGGCGACCCCGGCGCAGATTCTCATCGCTCACTTCGACGTGCAGCACCTCGGCGACTATCACCGCCTGGCGCGTGAACTGCGGGACGCGGGATACGGCGTCGAGGTCTATCCGGAAGGGGTCAAGCTCGGCAAGCAACTCCAGTACGCCGACCGCAAGGGCCACCGTCTGGCGATCATCGCCGGTTCCCAGGAGTTTGCGCAAGGGGAGTGGCAGGTCAAGGATCTGCGCGCCGGCACGTCTACGACCGTCGCCGCGGCGGAGTTGGCGTCGACGTTGGCGGGGCTGCTCCGGCCCGATGCCTAGAGCGCGCGACAATCGCCGATGGCGCCCGGCACGTGTAGGTTGACGCTGAGGCGACGATGACGTGCCCAGCCTCCCTCGGACATTCCCCGGGGAGACCCTATACTGGCACGCACACAACGGCGGGCTCCTCTCTGCGGCGACCTCATGACGGCTCCCTACGAAGACATTGTCCACCAGTTGCGGCAGTCGTTTCCGCAGCCGGTGTCGGATCGGGTGCACGATGCGTATTTCGTGTTTTCGTTCCTGCGAGCGCTCGATGAAGTCGATGCGATGAAGTCGGTGACGCCGGTCCTGGGGGGGCCGGTGACGCTCGACTATGACGCCGCGCGGCTCAGCCGAGTCGAGGAACAGCCGCAATCGCTGGAACAGGTGACCCACCTGCTGGTGCAGCATCTGGCGGGGATGTTCATCTGGGGCCATCCGCGGGCGCAGATCAACGTGGTCCCCTTCCCGAGCATTCCCAGTGTGATCGGCGGATTGCTCCCTTCGATCTACAACCCCAACCTGGTGAGCGAAGAGTCCTCGCGACAGATCGCCGTGGCGGAAGTGGAAACGTCGGCGATGACCGCCGCGCTGCTGGGCTACGACGCCCAACGGGCCGCCGGGTTGTTCACGTTCGGCGGGACG
>JANRLN010000471.1:0-3722 GCA_033762515.1 Planctomycetaceae bacterium | reverse complement strand
GCTGGTCGAAGAGTATGCGGGCTTCACCCACCGAAATACTCAGCCCCTGGCGCGCGCGCTCCCGGACGGAAACGTCGAGCCGACCCTCTGCATCCTCGGACCGGAACGCTGGCCGACCACCCAGGAATGGGAGGCCATTCTCGATTGGGTGGAATCCGGCGGCGAACTCCTGTTCGCGTTCAGCGGGTTCGAAGAGCAGACCATTCCCCGGCTGGAGATCCGTTACACCCCCCGCACCGGGAACACCCCCCCCGATGATTCGCTCCCCCCGGAAACCCAATTGCTCGCTTCCAAAGGGGTGGCCTGGTGGACCGACGGGCGACTTCTGGCCCCAAGTTCCGACGTGCTGGTGAAGTACGACGGGGAGACGCAAGCCGTAAGCGGCACCCTGGGCGCCGGGCGCTACGTCGTCTGCGCCACGAGCCTCGTGTTCTCCAACCAACTGCTGACCTACGGCGACAACTCCATCCTGGCCCTGCGGCTGCTCCAGCGCACCAGCGAACTGGACGGAGTGACCTTCGACGAATCACTGAACACCACCGGCACTCCCAAGGCGGCCGGGCTCCTCTTCGACCGGGAGCTTCGCCCGTTGACGATGCAGTTGATCCTGGTCACCCTCCTGTACGGCTGGTGGAATTTCCGGCGATTCGGACCGCTGCTGCGACCCGCCGTCGGCGGCCGGCACAACATTGTGGACCATACCGACACCCTGGGCGCGGCATATTGGCGCTCACGCGACGGCAGCGCCGCACTGCGGGCCTACTGGAAGCTGGTGCAGACCGAACTGCGGCTGGCCGAACGCGGGCGAGCGGCTGCGAATCGCCTGGAAACGCTCGCCGCCCGGTCCGGCACGACCCTGGAATCGGTCCAGAAGCTGCTTCAGCTCGCTCAGCGCCTGTCCGATCAGCCGACCGTGGATCGCCGACAGGCGGCGGACGTGATTTCACGTCTGGCCCAACTCAGGCACGTTGTCATCCGTCGCGTGGGAAAGTGATCGCCTTCAGCCGTGTTCCCAGAACTCGGCTTCGTCGATCAAACCGTACTTGCTCGCGATGATCGGGTCGGCTGTGACGAGGCGGACGGCGCCCATCGAGACGTCCGACACATCATCCACTATAACGCCGTCCTGCAACATGGCGGCGAATTCCGCCGGAGCGTTGGGAATCCTTGCGATGATCTCGCTGAGCGAACGCATTTCTGCCGTCAATTGAGGGTGCCGCCAGATGCTGATGTAACGCTTGCGAGCCTGTTTCCAGAGCTCGCGATACTTCTCGCGCACGTAAGGATTCAACTGTTCGCCGAACCCGATCTCCAAGGGAACCACCTTGATGAGTTCCAGCACATCGGCCAGATCTTTCAGACGAGCGGCGTTCGTCATGCCGGAAGCCAGCTTTAGTTCAATGAGCGTCGACAGGTTGACATATCGGACGCCGTCGGCCTCGAAGCTGACCCCTGCAGGATCGGGAAACGCGACTGGTTTCGCCTTGCCGTCACCGGGAAAATCACCGGTAGTCAAGAATTCGATTCGGACTCGGGACACGACATCTCGGAGATTCTTGCTGGCGGCATGCGGCTTCAGATATCCCAGCCCTTCCAGGGCTTCGTGGACTCGCTTGAGGTCCGCACGTGTTACGAGGATATCCACGTCCTCCGTGAACCGTCGCAATCCATGCTGGAACAGAGCCATCCCGCCCACCACCGCGTAGGGAATTTGCAGTTGGCAGAGCCGATCCGCGATTCGCCGCAAGGTCTGAAAGACCGCACTCGCTTCCTCGAAGTGGCGACTCCCCTCACTCAAGGCCCACCTCGGATCTCGATTCAGGAGTTCCTCGTACGTTGGCCGATCCACTGGATGCGGAGATGGGACGCGCGCAGACTCACGATCCGCAACCGCGGTCGTGGGAATCAGTGCGGCGACCGGAACAACAGCCGCTTCGTCCATCAAGAACTGCCTCGAATGCGTGGTGCAAGGACACCCACTCATGGAGTGTAAGGCAGGGGAATCGATGCGCGAAGGTGCAAAAACGACGATTCCACCGTTCTCCTGCGCCGGGGAAGCCGCCGAAGATCGGTGGAATCCATGAAGATCAAGGAGCGAGCGTTCGTTACGGCAGCCGACCTTGCTCCACCTGCGGGAAGGACCCGCTGCAGGCTTCCATGAAGGCCACGAGGTCCTGCTTTTCCTGGCTGGTCAGCTTCAACGGTTTGACCTTGTCGCTGAGCCACGGGTTGGGAGTGCCCCCCTTGTTGTAATGCTCGACGGTGTCCAGCAGCGTCTTCAGGCTGCCGTCGTGCATGTATGGGGCCGACAGCGCCACGTTGCGAATCGTCGGCGTCTTGAAGGCCCCTTTGTCCTTATCGACCTTCGTGACCTCGTAGCGGCCGAGATCCGGCTTCGGCTGATCCATCCCGATCCCGAGATTGTGGTACAGCTCATCAGCCAGATTCGCCCCCACATGGCACGCCGTGCAGTTCACCCGCTCGCTGAAGAACAACTCCCGCCCGCGTTTCGCCGAGTCCGACATCGGCGACTTCTTCGTCAACGCCAGCAACTCCTCATAGATCTGATACGTCTCCGCGTCGTCCTCCTTCAGGTCGGCCAGATCTTCCGCCGACATTTTCGCGAAGGGAGCGAACTTTTCAAAATAGTCGTAGGGCGACGGGCCGGTCACCAGGCACCGTTCGAACGCGGCGATCGCCTTGGCCACGTTGTCGATGTTCACCGAGCCGCTGCCGAACACCGCCTCGAACTGCAGCACGTATCCGGGAATCTTCTTCAGCGTGGCGATGCACTTTTCGTGGGTGTTCCCCATTTCAATCGGGTTGGCGATCGGCCCCTTCGCCTGCTCCTCCAGCGACGCCGCGCGGCCGTCCCAGAACTGCGGCCCGGAAACGATGCGGTTGTAGCTGACGGGAGAGTTCCGTCCCCCTTCCTGACCCTGGATCCCCACGCCGAAACGGGTGTGGGCGCCGTACCCTTGATCCGGGTGATGGCAGGAAGCGCAGCTGATGGTGTTGTCGGCCGACAATCGGGTGTCGAAGTAAAGCTGACGCCCAAGCTCGATCTTGGCGCGCGTCAGCGGGTTGGCGTCGAGACCCACAATCTTGGACTGTCCGGCCGACAACCCCAGGGGAAGTTCCGGGTTCAACACCACGTGGTTCTTCGGCTCAGCCAGCCAACTGCGGATCTGCGCCTCGGTGAGCGGCCCTTTGCCGGGGATGCCCGTGAGCAGCGGAGCAGTCCCCAGCAGCACGGGTTCGGCTTCGGCAGCGGAAGCGATCTGTCCACCTGTGACGACCATCGCCGCAATCAGGACACAACCAATCACGGTCTGCAGTCGAATCAGCATCGTTCTCTCCTCAAGTCGGTTCGCGTGCTCAGGGCATCAGCCGGGATTGATCCATCTGGCGAGGAACTATAGCAGGGACCTCCACAGTGTCTACCGAAACGGGACGCCGTTCCCGCGAAGTTCACTGCAGATCCGGCGACGGAACGCACCGACGGAGCGACTTGCGCCGAATTGTGATCTTGCGTATAGAACTGGAAGTCCCGACCGGAAATCGGGCTTCCGAGGAGGCGTAGAGGAATTCACGTCGCCGACCGCGCCCAGACACTATCCGGATCTTCGTGCGGCTCTCGGGCGACTGCCAGAATCTCGATCAACGACTGCAACTGTTCACGTGTGAGATGCCCCAACTGGGCCCGATGGCATTCCATGACG
>JANRLN010000470.1:0-6450 GCA_033762515.1 Planctomycetaceae bacterium | reverse complement strand
CTCCAGCTGATAGGTGACGCGGTCGCGCGTGACCCCGGCCATCGGATCGACAATGGAAATGCGCTTATGCGCCAGCCAGTTCATCAGTGAACTTTTGCCGACGTTCGGACGGCCAACGATCGCAACTTTCGGGACGGGCATGGAATTCTTGCCGGAGGGATGCTGTCGAGAATCACGTAGGATACTATTTGCTGACGCGAAAAGCATCGGATGACATTGGTAGAAGCGGACATGTGAACACTCCATTCCTCGCGGAACTGCAGACGTGGGGCCCGGAGCACGTCGTCACCGGCGATGGTCTCTCTCTGCCCGAGGCCGAAGCCTACTGCCGCCGGTTGGCGACGTCGCATTACGAGAACTTCCCGCTCGTCTCCTGGCTCTTGCCGCGGGAGCTGCACCAGCACTTTTACAACGTCTACGCCTACTGCCGTTGGGCGGACGATCTCGGCGATGAAGTCGGGGATCGTGCGCGGTCGCTGGAATTGCTGAGTTGGTGGCGCGGGGAGCTGGATCGCTGCTACGCCGGGGAGGCGAGCCACCCGGTTTTTGTGGCCCTGCGGACGACCATCGCCCAATTTGTCATTCCGCGACAGCCGTTCGCCGATCTGATCTCGGCCTTCGAACAGGACCAGCACGTCCGCGAGTACGACACGTTTGACCAACTTCGCGACTACTGCCGCCGCAGCGCCGACCCGGTCGGACGAATCGTGCTGCACCTGGGACGGCAGTTCAACGAGCAGCATGCCGCCTGGTCCGATTCCATTTGCACAGGATTGCAACTGGCGAACTTCTGGCAGGACGTGGCCCGGGACTACGACATCGGCCGGATCTACCTCCCTCGCGAAGACTATGAACGTTTTGGCTATTCACGCGCCGACTTCGATCGGCGCAGCGAGTCCCCGGCTTTTCGCGACTTGATGCGGTTTCAGGTCGACCGCGCGCGGGACTGGCTGCAGGCGGGACTTCCGCTCATCGAGCGGCTGCCCGGCCGTTTGCAGGTCGACATCGATCTGTTCGCCCGCGGCGGTCTCAAGATTCTCCAACGCATCGAGGGCCTCGACTACCGCGTCTGGCGGCAGCGGCCCAAGGTCACAAAAATCGACGCCGCAGGGCTCTTGCTGCGTGCCCTCTATCGAGCTTGGAACCGTCGGCTCTGGGGCGGGCGTCCGCCGCACTGAGCCGTCGAAATTTCACGCAACCCCCTCGCGGGTCACCAGTTGGCGGAGTACGATCAGAGTTGCGACCATCGCTCCTCCGAGGGATCCCCCCCGTGTTTGCCTCACAGATTCCGCTGTCCCATTTGCCGCCGCTGTGCCGTGGTCTGGGGACCATGCTGGACTCCGGCGTCCGACTGCTCGACGCCTTGAAGGTGATGCAGAAGCAGCAGCGGGGGAAAACGAGTCTGGCGATCGAACAGATCGCCGCCGACGTTCGCAAAGGACTGGATCTCGCGGAAGCCTTTCGCGAGCACGGCAGCTATTTTCCGGAGCTGGTGATCGACATGATCGCCGTGGCGGAGCACACGGGAAAGCTCCCGGAAGTGCTCGCGGGATTGGCGGATCACTACGAAAACCTGCAGCGGATGCGCCGCACCTTTCTCGGTGCGATCGCCTGGCCGGTGATTCAGTTGCTGGCGGCGATTTTCATCATCGCGGGATTGATCCTCGTCCTGGGGCTGATCGCCGGGGCGAATCCCAATTCACCGGCCATCGATCCACTCGGCTTCGGCCTGCATGGGCCGACGGGAGCGATGGTCTGGCTCGGATACTGTTTCGGAAGCCTCGGGGCGGTGTTTGTGGCGTACCAGGTGCTCGTTCGGGGATTTCGGCAGGCGAAAGCGATCCACACGCTGCTGCTGGCCGTTCCCGTCGTCGGCAACTGCCTGCGGTCGTTTGCCATCGCACGCTTCTCCTGGGCCTACGCCCTGACCCAGCAGGCGGGGATGGACGTTCAGCCCAGCCTGGAAGCCAGTCTGAAAGCCACCAACAACGCCGCCTTCGTCAACGAGACGCTGCACGTCGTCGCCGCCGTGATGGCGGGCGAGGATTTCACCGACGCCATCAGTTCCACGGGATTGTTTCCGCCGCAGTACGTCGAGATGGTTCGCGTCGGGGAAAGTTCCGGCACGGTCCCCGAGACGCTCGAACGGCTCAGCCCGCAATTCGAAGAAGACGCCCGCCGCTCGCTCTACGGGCTCACGGTGGTCATGGGTTGGGTGATCTGGTCTCTCGTCGCCGCGATGATCATCTTCCTCATCTTCCGTGTGATGATGTTCTACGTCGACATGATCAACAAGGCGGCTTCGGGGCAGTTGTAAGGATTGTCCGTGGTCGGTCGTCCGTGATCAGTTGCAATCCGGTTCGCAATCGCGTCTTGTCTGCGGCAACCGACCACGGACGACTGACCACGGACTCATTTCCCCATGTTCCGCTTTGAACTGGAAACGACAGACCCCCACACCGGCGCGCGCGTCGGGCGCTGGATCACGCCGCACGGCGTCGTCGAAACCCCCGCCTTCATGCCGGTGGGGACGCTGGGGACGGTGAAAGGGCTGACCCCCGAGCAAATTCGCGTCACCGGTGCTCAACAGGTGCTGGCGAACACGTATCACCTGGCGCTGCGGCCGGGGGCCGAAGTCGTGGCGGAACTGGGCGGACTGCACGAGTTCATGCAGTGGGACGGCCCAATTCTCACCGACAGCGGGGGATTCCAGGTCTTCAGCCTCGCCAAACTGACCAAGATCGACGACGAGCAAGTCGTCTTCCGTTCCCATATCGACGGCAGCGTCCTCGAGCTCTCGCCCGAACGAGCCGTTCGAATTCAAGAACAGCTCGGGGCCGATTGCATCATGTGCCTCGATGAATGCCCGCCGCACGACGTCGCCCGGGAGCGGCTCAAGGCGGCGGTTGATCGGACGACGTTGTGGGCGGCCCGCTGTCGTGAGGCTCAGCAACGTCCCGATCAGGCATTGTTCGGCATTGTTCAGGGGGGAACCGACCGCGAATTGCGGGAACGTTCGGCGGCCGGTTTGCTCCCGCTGAGTTTTCCCGGCTATGCGATCGGCGGACTGAGCGTCGGCGAAGAACCCGCCCTGATGTACGAAACCCTGGACTACACGACTCCGCTGCTCCCGACCGACCGCCCCCGCTATCTGATGGGAGTCGGCCGTCCCGTCGATCTGCTGGAATCGGTCCTGCGAGGTGTGGATCTGTTCGATTGCGTGATGCCGACGAGAAACGGCCGCAACGCCACCGCCTTCACCAGTCGGGGACAGGTCAAACTCCGCAATGCCCAATATCGGGTTGACCCCGGCCCGCTGGACCCCGAATGCCCGTGCCCGGTCTGCACCCGGTTCAGTCTGGGATACCTTCGGCACCTGTTCATCGCGGAGGAAATGCTGGGACCGATGCTGGTTTCCTGGCATAACCTCAGCTACTACCAGAAGTTACTGCGAGATCTACGAACAGCGATCCGCGCCGGTCGGGCCCGCGAGTTCCGCGCGGCCCAATTGCAGGCCTGGGGTATGGCGCCCCCCGCGCCCTAGCCTCCGCAGCGGACGGCAGCCCCCGCGGGAAACGTGTACGCCCGTTTTCCGAGGAGTCGCGAGGCCCGGCCTCCAACTCACAGAGTCCGAATCAACCTTGTGACTTCGAGACGCCGGGCTTCTCGGTCGTGGCCGGGAATCACCGGCGAGCCCCTTGCGGGTAGTGGTACAGTTTGGTTTTCCGGCCTGATCTGGCAGTGGTGGCTGTTTGCCAACCGCGGAACGCTACGCTATGCCAAGGGTGCGGGGAGAGCCAATCTGGATCTTCCGATTGACGCAACCCCTAGGGTAGGGGTACAGTCGTCAAGTGGTAAATGTCGATACCTGCGACGTGATCGTCGCGTATGGAAACGCCACGAGTGACGCCGCCGTCGACAACCGGCGGCTTTTTTGCGCGAATTCTTAACCACTTGTGAAATCATGACATCCGGCAGTGACTACATCGGAGTTGGGCTATACACGATGCTGGACGCAGCCAAATTGCTGGCGGTCCCGGTGAATACTTTGCGCTACTGGGCAGGTGAAACAAATCAGGCAGAAACGATTGTCAAACGTCGATTTGCCGCCGATCACTTGCTGACATTTGCCGAACTGATGGAACTGCATTTCGTGCAATTGTTCCGGAGCGAAGAGGTGCCGCTTCAGGCGATTCGGAAGGCGGCTATTGCCGCGTCGAAGCAGTTCAACACGGACTATCCATTTACCGTCAAACAATTCGACACTGACGGAAAAACGATCTTTGCCACCCTGAAGAGCAAAGAAACTGACCGCGTTCTCGTTCAAGAGTTGCATCACGGGCAACTTGTTTTTCAGAAGCTGATCAAGCCGTTCTTCAGGAAGCTTGAATACCGCACGACGAACGAAGCAGAACGATTCTGGCCCATGCAGAAGCTGGGGCGTGTTGTACTTGATCCTGCCAGAAAGTTTGGACAGCCGATCGACTCTGAGACAGGGGTGCCAACTCGCGCGATCTACGATGCTGTAACCGCTGGCGGCGGTCAGGATGTGAAAACTGTCGCCAAGTGGTTTGACATTCCCTTGGAGGCCGTAAGGGCAGCAGTCAAGTTCGAAAAAACGCTGTCCCCGTGAAGTATTTTCTCGACAACGACATTTCACACCGCTTCGCGCTGATGCTGCGAGCCTTAGATGTGGAAGTTGTCGCTCTACGCGACGTGATGCCAGCCAGCACGCCAGATAAAGAATTTCTCGGTGAATTGAAACGCAAGTATGGTGTTGATGTTTTCATCAGCAACAACACTGCTCAGCGCACTAATCAATTTGAAGCACGATTGCTACGTTCATCCGGCGTAACATCACTGTATTTCGGGCCGTTCTGGTCGCGATTGCAATTTTGGGATCAGGCCAAATGGCTCGTTAAGCATTGGGAGCAGATCGACGGCTTCTGTCGCGGTGCCACCCAGGGAACATGCGCTGATTTGAAACAGAACGGTCGAGCAAGCATTTACAATTTCTAGCGCGAACTTGCGGACAGAGTTTGTGTCCATCGTGGCATTCGCCCTTGATGGAATGCCGCTCTCCCGCATCGCCGCCCAATCATCAGGCCGCCACCAAGCGATCTCCATTTCAGGGAGACCAGCCCCACATTGGCTGGTGAGGCAGACTTATAATCTGCCCAAGGGGTCTGCGCAAGTGGATGGGTTCGATTCCCCCGGTCTCCGCTCGGCTCTATCGAGCGTCACGCTTGGCGGCTTTGTTGAGCCGGTCGCGAATCCAAGCGGACAGAGACAACCCGGCACGCCCGGCAGCAGATCGCCACTCGTCCTTTTCTGCTGCCGTCAGCCGTAGTTGAAGCACCTCGTCCGCTCGTTCGCCGTCCGTCTTTGGCGGTCGTCCACGCCCACGTTGCTCGCTTGATGCGTCCATGCCGTCATTGTAATGACAACAAAATATCCTTCAATAGCCGATTCTTGCTTGACTGCCTATTTGATGTCATTACACTTAAGCCTGACGGGACGCCAATCCCGACAAACGAAAAGACCCCGGTAGGACGCCAATCCCGCCGGGGCTTACCGACACCCTGGCGAAGCAGAATGCAGGCCGTGACAAGCAGCATTCTAGCACGGTTCGCCGCAACGAAAAGGCGAAGCCGATGGCGAACGTACTCCCCCGTGAAAAGCAGCTTCTGATTCTCCGGCTGCTGGTGGAAGGCAACTCACTGCGCAGTGCAACTCGGATCTCTGGAGTCCACCGGACGACGATCATGAACCTGATGGTCGAGTTCGGACAGCGCTGCCAGCAGTTCATGGAATCGCAGTTGCGACGGATTCCGGCGCGACACTTGGAGATCGACGAGCAATGGACATGGGTCGGGAAGAAAAATCGCGACTGCACCGACGCGGAAAACGACTCCGGTACTGTCGGAGACTTGTGGACAATATGCACGTCGCACGTCGAGCGGTTCAACTGCACGACCCGGCAGTTCGTGAAGCGGTTCTGTCGGCTGACGCTGGCGTTCTCGAAGAAGCTGGAGAACCTGCAGGCCGCGGTGTCGCTCTACATCGCCTACTAAAATTGGTGCTGGCGGTCACGGGAGAATGATGGGCCGAAGTCGGGACGATTCCGGTTGACGCCAGCGATACAGGCCGGAATCTGTGACCGGCTGTGGAAGATGGAGGATCTTTACGACGCGGTCATGGAGTGCTAGGCTGCTGTCGGTGTCCAGCCGCAACTCAAATCATCGATACACCCGGTCGCAAGGCCGGGGAGCCCGCGCCATCGTTCGGCTGGACACTGAACGGCGCGGGCTTTGTCTTTGGGGGTTTGACATGCAGCTCATGAAAGGGGCGACACTTGACGCGATCTTGGATACAGAAGTGAGCGCGTTTACTCCAACATCTCCAACTGTTGTTGAGTCGATTGAGTTCTGCCGAGTCTTCCAGCAAGAC
>JANRLN010000469.1:0-2957 GCA_033762515.1 Planctomycetaceae bacterium | reverse complement strand
GTCCCTGAGCCGATGGTCGCGATTCTTAGCAACTCAGGTTTCACCGGCCTGCAGTTCAAGGAATGGCCGATCGCCTGCAATCAAACTCCCTATTCCCCTCCACCGCTCTACCATGTCGATGGGACTGGAAAGAGCTTCCTGTTTCCCAAGGAGATCGTCGGAGGCGACAACGCCTGTGGACATTGCGGCTACGGACCGGTCATCTGCTACGCATGCGGAGACACGCTGTATCGGTGCCCGCAGTGCGCGGGGCAGGTCTTTATCATCGACAAATACCATGAGGGAGCCTCCGATCCTCGAATTGGAATCGCGGCACCAAAAGGCGACGACCAGGGCTGCCAGGTGGATGCGTCGAAGTGGGACGGCAGCGACTTCGTCAGTCTTGGCGATCAATTGATCGTGACGCGCCGCGTGATTGACTGGCTGCAGCGCAATAGAATCACGCCGTGGGTTGCGGAATCCATCAAGGCCGAGTTCGAGAATGTGTCCCGGGAGCAACTGGACTCCGTCCACAGGGCTGCAGGAAGAAATTGGCCGCTCGTAAAGGCCGCGCTGACGTCGCGTCGGCGGACATCGTAGCACGGCACCGTGTCTCTACAGCCGCTCCCACAGGCGCTCAAACTCTTGCAGGAATGCCTGCAGCAGCCGCCGGTCGTTGCTGACCACCAGGTTCTCCTGGTTGTTGTCTGCGGCACTGCGCGTCCAGTTGAAGCTGCCGGTGAGGATCAGGGCGCGATCGAAGACCGCGAATTTATGGTGCATATGATCGGGAGTCTGGTCGAGGCGCACCGAGATTCCGAGGGCGCGGAGCTGTTCGATGTCGGACCCGAGATCGAGGGCTTTGTCATTGTCGCTGATGAGGCGCAGCGCGACGCCGCGGCGATGGGCCGATCGAATGGCCTCGCAGATGCGGTCGTCGGTGATCGTGAAGACGCACAGATCGGCCGACGCGCGGGCTCGATTCAGCAGGCCGAGGATCTGCTGCGTGCAGTGCTCGCCGGGGCTGAAGTAGGCGTTGGCGAAGGCTTCGTTGCCGTCGCCGGTCGGGGGCAGGAGAAGCTTGTTGGTTTCTTCCAGCCAGTCGAGGATTCCGCGCGACTGCGGATCAGCCACTTCATGGCGGGCGAGTTCAAACAGTTCATGTCTCAGGACGCCGCGCACCTGGTCATCCAAGGCGGCATCGCGGATCACGTCCTTCAGCGCCTGCCGTTCCCCTTTGGAGAGCCGGTGATCTTCCAGCGTGGCCTGAAGCATGGTCCTGAACTCTTCCGGCGTCATGCTGTGTCCTCAATCGCAGGCTGGTGTTCCCAAATCGAGTCGCCCGCGCTGGTCGCTGCGTGTTCCGGCGAGCGGCCGAGCATTCTGGCACTCGCCGGGGGTCGCCGCCAGTCAAGATTTTGAAACAGCACAACAACCAGCGGCAACGCGCTTCGGGTGACCAGAGTCGCGCAGGACTTGTGGGGATTCGCCCTTTCAAGAACATCACCCCAACGTCAGCAATGCGGAGGACAGGCCGGAATGGAACTCCTGGCGGGGGGTGATGGTCGACGCTAGAGGTCGATGGTCCGCTGCGTTGTCCTGGACTTCTCTCGCCAGAATTCACGGACCTCGTCGGCATCCAGGAAACCGTAATGTCGATGGACTTCCCGGCCTTCACTCAAGAAGACCCAACACGGGAAGCTGGTGACTTTCCGCTGCTCGGCCAGATGCGGAAATTCGCTGTGTTCCACGACGTGAACGTTGGCCCGCTCGTCGTCTTTCCGATAGCGCACAATCAGATTCGATCGAGAAACCAGGGGAAACCTGCGTTCCCATTGAAAGACCTCGGTTCGCACCCGTCGACTTTCTGATTCGCGACAGTCGCCGTAGTAGACGATGGTCTTTGACGTCTGTGAACCGGTCAGGGGCGAACGCGCTGGACGTTCCGCCGGCGGCGGCGTTGGCAGCACCATGATCAGGATCGAAACCGCCGCTCCGACGGCGACGCTGACGATCAGAGCGCCCACCGCGACCATTCCGAGTTTCGGAAGTCTGAGCGACCCCAGCCGGTGCCGGCCTCCCGGACGTGGAGCTCCATCGCGAACGGAAACCGAATCTGACTGAGTCATGAAAATTCACTTCGCTCGATCTGGTTCCCCGAACTGCCGCGACTCTCCCCCGTCCACAAGTCTGCAGAACAGGCTCGAACTTGCATCATTCCACGCCATTGCGAATCGCTCAATCAGGGAATCCATGATTCTCCGCGGACCCCGATCTGCTTGAACTGCAGCGACTGAATCACGCCCAGTCCCACCTATGCGCGAATTCGCTGCGCTGCAAGGACAATGACCAATCGCTGACCGTCGCTGTAGTACGGATCGCCCGTGAGATTGCGCTGCGGCAAATCGGCGGTGCTCGCCGGCCCCCCGCCGACATAGCCGGCCGTCCGCACGTAGCCCGCCGCCAGGAGATCGTCGAAGACGTAGTCGCGTGATTCGTCGATATCGGCATCGATGCGGTGAGTCGTGAGGTTCCAGGCCCGGGTGGTAAACCGCACGCCGATATCGCGGCTAATCTGCCCGACCCAGACCGATTCGCCGGAGAGGGTCAAAGGGGCCAGCCAGAGACGAAGGTGCAAACGTTCGCTGATCGAGCGGCGGCTTTGCTGCAGCGCGACATCCTGGCTTCGTGAGAAGAGATACAGATTGCTGACGGGGGAGTACCGATACGACGATCCCAGCAGAAACGACTTGACCGTTTTCCAACAGGTCTGGAGCGAGATCGTTTCCGTCTCATCCCAGCGCCCAGCGAAGGCCTGCAACAAGATCGGAAACTCACCGACGACCACGAGATTGACCGGGTCGCCCGAGCCGGTCCCCCGGCGATTGGTGGTCGTCGGCGGCAATGTCTGCAGCCGCGCGATCAGGGTGGCCGTGTCGCACTCCTCGCGACTCGCCGGCGGACAAACCGTCTCCAAC
>JANRLN010000468.1:0-12436 GCA_033762515.1 Planctomycetaceae bacterium | reverse complement strand
GCTGGTCGACGAAATCAAGCGGTTGATGTTCACGTTCGACGACCTGATGAAGCTCGACAGCAAGGCGATTCAGACCCTGTTGAAGGAGGTCGACAACAGCCAGTGGTCGGTCGCCCTCAAGGGGGGCAGCGACGAGATCCGTCAGAAGATCTTCGGCAACCTGTCGCAGCGGGCCGCCGAAATGTTGAAGGAAGAAATGGAATTTCTGGGGCCGGTTCGGCTGAGCGATGTCGAGGCCATGCAGCAACAGATCGTCGACACCGTGCGCCGGCTGGAGGACGCAGGCGAGATCGCCGTCGCCGCGGCGGGCGGCGGGGACCAGTTTATCTCGTGAGCGGCGCTTCCCTCGGGCCGTGACCGCCGGCAGTTCTTAACAGCAGGACCACCATGCCCGAACCGCTTTCTCGCATTCTGAAAGCCAACTCCGCGCGGGAGCTGCCCGCGCGTGTGGCGTTCAACTTTGAGGACCTTCGCGAGCAGGCCGCCGCGCACTTGTCCAGGGCTCGTGAAGAAGCGGCGTCGATCGTCGATCAGGCGCGGCGTGACGCCGAGTCGCTGCGCCAAAAGACGATCGAAGAGGCGCGCGTCCAGGGACGTAAGGAAGGCTTGCAGACCGCCCAGCAGACGATCGACAAGCAGGTCAAGACCCTCGTCGAGCAGCGCTTCAGCGAGCATCTGAAGACAACGCTGCCGGCGTTGGCGCAGGCGGCCGGAGCGCTCCGCGAGGAGCGCGACCACTGGCTGCTGCGGTGGGAACAGGCGGCCGTGGAACTTGGTGTGTCAATCGCCGAAAAACTGCTGAAGTCGAATCTCGCGGCGAAGCCCGAACTCGCCGTCGGCATGATCGCCGAAGCGCTGCAGCTGGCGGCCGGGCAGCCGCAGTTGAAGGTCCGGCTGCATCCTCTGGATCTGGAGCGCCTGGGCGCGCACGCAGGGGAAGTGGTGCAGCATTTGGCGGCCTGCGGAAGGCCGGAGCTGATTGCCGATGCGACCATCTCCCCGGGCGGCTGCGTTATTGACACGCAGCACGGCGAGATCGACGCCCGGCTGGAAACCATGCTGGATCGGATTGCGTCGGAGCTGCTCGCGAATTGAAGAACCAGTCACCGCAAAGAACCAGGGATCACCATCCCCGGGCTTCCACGAGAACAGAGTTTTCATGACGATCGCCTTTGCTGCTCAACTGTCCCACATTCTGCCGATGCGGCTCACGGGACGGGTCTCGCGCCTGGTGGGACTGACCGCCGCGGTCGCGGGGTTCCCCGCACCGATCGGGGCGATTGTTCGGCTGGAGCGCGAGCACGGCGACCCCCTCGAAGGGGAAGTCGTCGGATTTCACGATCAGGAGACGTTGCTGCTCCCCTACGGCGAACTTGGCGGAATTCGGCGGGGGACTCCCGTGACCCTGGTGCAGTCAACGCCCGGAGCACGCGTCGGAGATGCACTGCTGGGGCGCGTGATCAACGGACGCGGCCGCTTCATTGATGGCCTGCCCCCCGCGGTGTTGCCCCATCGCGTGCCGCTTCACCCCCAGCCGCTCTCCCCTTTGGAGCGCCCGCGAATCGATTCGATTCTGGGCACGGGGATCCGCGCTTTGGATGGACTGAATACCTGTGGAGAGGGTCAGCGCCTGGGCATCTTCGCCGGCAGCGGCGTCGGCAAAAGCACATTGCTGGGGCAAATCGCCCGATCGACCACTGCCGAAGTGAATGTTGTGGTGCTCATCGGCGAACGAGGGCGCGAAGTCCGCGAGTTCATCGAGCGGGACTTAGGGCCGGAAGGCCTCGCGCGCAGCGTTGTTGTAGTGGCGACCGGCGACGATCCAGCCCTGCTGCGGCTGCGCTCGGCCTACCTGGGCACATCGATCGCCGAATATTTTCGCGACCAGGGTCGCAACGTGCTCCTGATGATGGACAGCGTCACCCGCTTCGCCCTGGCACAGCGCGAAATCGGGCTGGCGGCGGGAGAACCACCGGCGACGCGCGGCTATCCGCCCAGCGTCTTCGCCCTGCTGCCCCGTCTCCTGGAACGCAGCGGCCGCACCAATACGGGCAGCATCACCGGGTTCTACACCGTCCTCGTGGAAGGGGACGACACCAACGAACCCATCTCCGACTCCGTCCGCGGAATTCTCGACGGTCACTTCGTCCTTTCGCGCAAGCTGGCCCAGCAGGGTCACTTTCCGGCGATCGATGTCCTCGCCAGCTTGTCGCGACTGATGAGCGAACTGGCCACGCCCGAACACAAACAGGCGGCGCAATCCATCCGACAATTGATGTCGGCTTATCAGCAGTCGGAAGACCTGATTGCGATCGGCGCCTATCAGATGGGAACCAATCCGGTCGTCGACGCGGCCATTCAATTGAAGGGGTCGATTGATCAATTCCTGCAGCAGCGCACGGATGAACGCGCGAACGTCAATGAGATTCGGGACGGACTCACCCGCCTCGCCAAGCTCCGCGGCGCGCTGCCGAAGCGCGTGGAAGGGGCGCGCAGTTAGCGCTTGCGGTTTCGCGCGTCTCGGCCAGAGGACCCGCGCTGCCGCAAGCCTGTGACGGAACAGAGCCTGTGATTGAGGACTGACTCAGAACCCGATGGCAAAGTTTCATTTCAAACTGCTGCCGCTGCAGCGGTATCGTGAACAATACCGCGACGTGTGCCGCCAGGGACTTGCACGCGTTCTCGCGGAGGACGCGGAACTGCTGCAACGGCGCGAGGAGTTGACCGCCGCACGCGAAGGAGTGATGGCGGAGTTGCTGCAGTTGCAGAATGAGAACCGATTGAACGTCGATCAGACCGTGGCGCGCCGATTTCACGCCGCTCAATTGACGACGCAGATTCGGCAACTCGACATGCAGCGCGAGGAGGTTGCCGTGCGCATGCACGTGTGTCGGCAGGCGTTGGCCAAAGCCGATCAGGAGGTGAAAGTTCTGGAACAGCTCGCGGAAAAGCAGGAACTAGAGTTCCGAAAGGTGCTGGAGGCCAGGGAATCGCGGGAGCGTGAGGAAGTGTGGCAGGCTGGGCAGTTGCGTGTGGATTGGCAGTAGGGGTGAAGCGGGTGGAGGTCGAAGTTCAAGGACAAGACGCAACCGAGCAGAGCGGGCCATCGAGCAGCCCAGGATTCTTCCTCTACGCAAAATTCCCCAGCGCCTCAAACTAGCAGGACATCGGCATGTTACGAGCCTTGTTGATGCTGACGGGAATCTTTTCGACAGTCGTTTTGCTGGCTGAGGTTTCCGCCGTGGGGCTGCTATGGTCGCGGGGTTATCTCACGCCGCAAAAGGTGCGCGATGTCCGATTGGCCTTAAGTGGGCAAACCATCGCTGAAGTCGAAGTGGGGGAAGAGGTTACAGAGAAGAAGACGACCTCGGAGGCCGAGATTCGCGAGGCTCGCGTGGAGCGTGTTCTGGAGCTGGAAGCCCGCGAGAACGAACTTTCGCTCCTGAAGCGAATGGCGACAGACACCGCGAATCGGTTGATTTCCGACCGCCAAGAGTTCGATCAATTAAAGGAAGAGTTTCGCGCGGAACTGAAGCAGCTGAAGGAACAAACGGTCACTGCCGCGACCGAGCAGACGCGAGCGGTGTTGCTCGCTTCCCCGCCGGAGGACGCTGTGAAGCGTTTGATGGCGTTGACCCTCCCCGAGGGGGTCGACCTGCTCCGAGGACTCCCGGAGAAATCGATCGCCAAGATTCTGCTGGCCTTTCAACAGAACGCGCAGACGGCCGAACGTGGACAGGAATTATTTCAGGCCCTTTACCGGGGCGACCCTAATCGCAAAGTGATCGAAGACGCGATTCAGCAACTGACCAAAAATGCGGGGGACGCGACTCCCCCCGAGTAGCCCTTTCCTGCAGAGACCGACATGGACGTCGTTGATGCACTCCCCAGATCCGACGTTCCCACCGCCGCATCGGCGACCAAATTCGCCGTGGCGCCGTCGACCGCTGAAGGCACGGTTCCCGCCGGTGATCCCGGGCGATTCTCCCGCGAACTGGCTTCCTTCGTCGAGTTTGTCGCGCCGGAGGTTCTGGTCCCTTCTGCGGTCGCAGTGATCGAAGCTCCCGCAGGGCCCTTGCCGACGCCGATCACGTCCACCCCGCAGATTCCCCTGCCGAAGATTGCCGACGCTGGGCTTCCCCTGACCGCCGAACTGGAGACGGTTCCATCCCCTGAGGATTCGGCAACCGAGTCGCTCCAGCCGCCGTTGACGTTTTTTCTCGATGGATTCATCGCCGAAAATCAGACAGGCTCCATCCCACCCGGTCCGCAGATTCCCACCGATGTTCCTGCCGATGGCTTCTCGGAGGGTCAGGAGCGGGATGACGCGCTGCCAAGCCTGTACGCCGCGCTGGCTACCGCGTTCACCGCCCCCATCTCCGATACCCCATCGCAGCCCGACAACGGGAAAGCCTCGACGGCATCGACCGCCGCAGCGGCGAAGACCGATCTGCCGGCAGCTCCGGTTTCGAGTCCACCTGCGGAATTGATCCGTTTCCTCTCCGGTCCGGCTCCGGCGCCGGTTAAGGCCGCAATTGAGGAACCCAAACCGAAGGCCAGCGAGAAACCGGTTGAGGCCGAGCCGGAACACCCTGAGGAGTCGGAGGCGATTGCGCCGCCGTCGGTCGTCGCTGTTCTGACGCCGGTCGTTCCCATTGCGGCATCCGCCACCCCAACGGCCGCCGTCAGTCCCCCGGAGCAACCGAAGCTTCCGGAGCGGACAGTCGCGGTCTCTGCGACCCCGAAACCGTCGGTCTCCGAATTGACGCCGCGGCCTACCGTTTCCGAAACGGTTGACGCCGCGGAAACGGCGTTTTCTGGGGAGTCGAAGAACGCCGTAGCGACGACCGGCTTGGAAGGGGTCACGTCTGTTCGCGACGAGGCGGGCGCTTTGAGGGAGGGTTCGAGTCGCATTGATGCGAGTGCGAACTCCGCACCGACCTCCGTCGAGGGGGTGGACGCAAGCCGATCCGCTGGTGAGACGAATTCCAGCCGCCAGGGCTTGGACGCACTCAGTCCGGTGGGCGAACGGCTGACGGCCAGAGCGACGGAGACGCAACTTCCCGCGATCTCGGCGCGTGATCCGCAACAGTTTGCGGAGCGATTGGGCCAGTACGTTCTGCGGTCGCAGGAACAAGGTCAACAACTGTCGGTGCGCATCACACCGCCCGATCTGGGGACGATCGTCATTGAAGTCCGTTCCAGCGTTCAGGGGCTGAACGTGCGCTTCGAAACTTCCAGCCCCGCGGCTCAACAACTGCTCGTCGATCAGATGCCGCAACTGCGGGAAGCCCTCGTCCAACTGGGGCGACCCGCAGATCGCGTCGACGTGATCCGCACCGATGCCGGTTTCGGCGCGGGAGTCGGGACCAACACCGGCGGGAGTTCGCAACAGACGTTCTCGGAGCGGCGGGAACCGGTGCTGCCTCGTCCGCCGGAAGCACCGCCGCGCAGCGTCGATCGCGAAGTCTCCACGTCGGGGACAGCGTCGCCAGGGCGGATGCAGGAGTTGAACATTCGGGTTTAACGGCGCGCAGGGGCGTCCGCCGGCACAGTTGTCCGCGCGAAACCAGGTCGATTCAAGGTCCAGACCAGGAAGGCATGACCCATGACAGGAGTGAACGGCGTCGGCAGCACGAGCACGACTCCCAAGGTCGTCGCGCCGGAAGACACCGGCTTCAACGGACTGAAATCGGAAGACTTCCTGCAACTGCTCATTACGCAGTTGCAGAACCAGGATCCCTCGAATCCCCTGGACAGCGATCAACTCCTGTCCCAGATCTCGGAATTGCGCGGCCTGCAGGCGAGCATCGAGCTGCAAACTGCGCTCGAGGGATTGACCCTGAGTCAGCAACTCAACAGCTCGACCGACTTCATTGGGAAGACCGTCACCGGCTCCGTCGGCCAGGAACTGGTGACCGGCGAAGTCACGGGTGTGCAGGTTCGAGATGGCAATGCCTTCTTGCGCGTGAACGGCAAGGAAGTCGAACTCAAGAACGTCCAGACGGTGGTGCCGTAGTCGCGCGCCTGTCAAGCTGTTGTCAGCGGCCCCGGCTGACGAATCGCATGCGTGCACCGGCCCCCGGGACTGTTCCGCGAAGAGGCTTTCCTGAGTATCAGTTCTCCGATTACCTGACGAGTCCACATGCGCTACTTGCTCGCAACCTGCGGAACCGGCGGCGATCAGGTTCCGTACATCGCGATTGGAAAACACCTCGCCGATCAGGGACATGACGTCACCCTCATCGGCAACGGGGCCTATCGTCATCTGGCGGACCGAGTCAACCTGCCGTTTGTCTCGATTATCTCCCCGGAGGAAGACGCCCGTCGCAATCGTTTGCGGCAGTCGTCCGGCAGAAACGCCGGTCGCAGCGGCATTCCCAATTTGATTGCCGACATCGAACCCGTCTACCGGGAACTGGCGCAGCGGATTCGTCCGGGACAGACTGTCGTGCTCGCCAACATCATGGCGATGGGGGCGCGGCTGGCGCAGGAAAAGTTCGACGTTCCCACGGTGACCCTGCCGCCGTCGCCGATCGTGTTTTACAGTCCGCACGATCCCGCCTGCTGGCCGCCGCGCATGCCTGGATTTCTCCGGGGAATCATGGCCCATATCGTCAATCGCGGGATGGACCGTTGCTTCCGGCCGGCGCTCAACGAATTCCGCAAGAAGGTGGGACTTCCGCCGCAGTCGCAGCCGGTGCGCCCGTGGATGTTCTCCCCCGATCTGGTGCTGAACATGCTGCCGGACTGGTTTCTGCCGCCGCAGCCCGATTGGCCGCCGAATGTGCATTCGATTGGATTCATGATGCCTGCGGTCGCCGACACCGCACCCCTCCCCGAGGTGCTCGAAGAGTTCCTCGCCGGGGGAGCGCCGCCGCTGGTGTTCAGCTACACGTCGGGTATCTCCGCCGCAGAGAGTTTCTATCGTCAGGGGATCGAAGCGGCGGCGCAGTTGGGAGAGCGGGCGGTGATCCTTGCCCCCGATACGATTGCATTGCCCACAGCGCTGCCGCGCGGGATGTTGCGCTTGCCCTCGGCGGCGCATCGACGCCTGTTTCCGCGGGCGAAGCTGGCAATCCATCACGGCGGCGTCGGATCCGCCGCCGCCGCCTGTGCCGCGGGTGTGCCGCATTTCATCGTACCCGCGATGTACGATCAACCCGAGGTCATGCGGCGATTGACGCGCCTGGGTGTGGCCGACGGCCTGGTCCCCGCGAAGTTCACTGCGGCAGCCGCGGTCCCGAAACTGCGGGCTCTGATGGAATCGGCGTCAGTCCACAGTCATTGCCGGGAGATCGCCGACCGCATGCAGCGCGAAAACGGTCTGAACCGACTGACGGAGTTGCTGCACGAGTTTCAGCATGGACGTTTGAAGGCCTCCGCCTGATTCAAGGCGCGTTGTGCGGCGCGGAACCCTGCCGTCGTCCGGCATCGCTCAGCAAGGTATCCGGGCGGCCGAGGCGTAATCGTCTCTGGCAAACGCACCAAGGATTCTCGATAGTGTCGCGGTCCCGCGCCGGGAGCGCAGCAACGCAGATCCAGGGACCGATAGGAAGGGATCAGCATCTTGGCAGTGATGCTCAAAGATCAGACGGTGTTCATCACCGGAGGGGCCAGCGGAATTGGTCGCGCCGTCGCGCGGCAGATCGCCGCGGCCGGTGGTCGCATCGGCATCTGTGATCGTGATGCGGCGGCGGCGGAGCGAGCGGCCGACGAGATCAACGCCGCCGGCGGGCGGGCGGCTCATGCCGCCGCCGACGTGCGCCAGATGGACCAGATCCAAGCGGCGCTGGCGAGTCTGGAAGCGGCGCTCGGCGCTCCGTCGGGAGTCCTCGCCTGCGCGGGAGTCTCGCAGACCACGTTGCTGGATCAATTGTCGGCCGAAAGAGACGAGTTGTTGTTCCAGGTGAATCTGTTGGGGGTGGCGCGCACCTTGGAAGCGTCTCTCCCAGGATTGAAACGCCGCGGCGGCGGTTGGTTCGGCGGCGTCTCCAGTCTGGTCGCCTTGCGCGGGCTGCCGTTCACCGCGGCGTACTGCGGCAGCAAGTCGGGGGTCGCCGAGTATCTCGAAGGTCTGCGTCCCTGGCTGACGCGCGCAGGGATCGACCTGACGGTGATCTATCCGGGCTATGTCAAAACACCCCTGACGGATCAGGGAGCCGTCAAGCCCCCCATCAAGGCGCTGGAACCCGAACAGGCCGCGAGTTACATCGTGACGGCATTGCAGCGCCGGCAACCCGTTTGCGCGTTTCCGCGGGGGATGGCCTTCGCCTTGCGCCTGATGCGTTGCCTGCCCGCGCGGACCTATGATCGTTTCATGACGAACGCTTCCCGGTCGTCTCCCCATTTGAAGTACTGACTCGCGGGATGCGGGCGAATCCTCGCCGAGTCGCTCACGACCGCAACGTGCTCCCCGTCCCCCGTCTCGAGGTCATCCCCCGTGGCATCTGGATTACCGAACTCGATCCTCCTGGCAGGCCTGCCCCGCAGTTGCGTCAACGAACTTGTCTCGGCGCGACCGGATCCTGCGGCCGGCTGCCGGGAATTGGGACCTGTCGCAGATCCAGCGGCGAGCATTCCCGTGGTTGCGATCGGAGAACATGCCGCGGAAGCGATGGCCTGTGCCCAGCGATTCCGCACCGAGGGCTGCTCCATTTCGACGTTGATCGTCGGCGCCCTGGTCGCTCCTGCCGTACAGAGCCTGGAACAAGGGTGCGCGGCGCTGGATGCGGCGGTTGCCGGGAATTCGCTGACCCCCATCCGCATCCTGTCGGCGTTTCTGCCCGATCTGATGCAACAGAAGGCGGGTCGGGTCATTCTGGTCAGTTTCGATCCCCTGAGTCTCAAGCGACCGGAAGATGCCGCCGTACGGGGGACCGCCAAGGGAATCGCGACCTATCTGGAGAGCCTGCGTCCGGCGCTGGCTCTTCGCGGCGTCATCGCCAGCACACTCTTTCTGCGGATGACCAGTACCGCCGCCTGGAACCCCGAACAATTCGGACCGACCATCGGCCGCGAGATCGCCCGGCTGCTGGCGAAGCCGGTTCGCGAACGGACATTGCGTTTGCCTTAATCGTCAGCCGGGAGCCTCGGGAATGTCTGCGGAGCTTGCGGGTCGCTGCGTCGTGCTGACCGGCGCCAGTTCGGGGATTGGTCTTGAAACCGCCAAGGGATTGGCCCTCCGCGGCGCCGATCTCATTCTCGTCTGCCGATCAGCGGAGCGCGGCGCGGCGGCCGTCGCCGAGATTCAACAGGCCGCTCCAGGTCACGGTTCGATCACGCTGCGGCTCGGAGACCTCGCCGAGCAAGCCGATGTGCGGCGGGTCGCTCAAGAGATCCTTGCGCACGTCCCCGCGGTGCACGTGCTGATCAACAACGTCGGCGCCGTGTACACCGAATGTGCCCTGACGACCGACGGCGTCGAGCGACAACACGCCACGAACTGCGTCAATCCCTTCTTGCTGACGCGCTTGTTGCTGCCGGCGCTGCAGCGCGGCAGCGCGGCGGGCGAACCCAGCCGGGTGGTTTGTGTGTGTTCGCTGGCCCATCGTCGGAGTCGTTGGCTCCCCGGCATGCTGCGGGGTGAAGGGCGCTACGTCTCACTGTTGACCTATCGACATTCGAAGCTGTGCCAGGCGCTCATCGCGGTGGAGTTGGCCCGCCGGTTGTCGCCCCAACGGGTGACGGTGAACTCGCTTTGTCCGGGGTACGTCGCCACCGAAATCGGCGCCAAGCATGCCCGCGGATTGGCGCGCGGCGTGTGGCGGTTCGCATCCCGTTTCTTTCAGAGCCCCAGCGAGGGGAGCCGCACCCCGGTTTTTCTGGCCGCCTCGCCCGAAGTCCGCGGCGTCACCGGTCAATTTTTCGAGAAGTGCCGGCAGACAACCTACGCCCCCGCCGCCCAGTCACGGGAATCCGCCTGCGAACTGTGGAACCTTTGCAGCGAGTTGTGCGGACTCGATGCCACGTTGTCCCCCGTGGAACTCGGAGAAGTCCGTTAGACGGACGCCGATTCCGTCGGCGAGGCGCGCCTCAACGCCGGGCTTGAACGACGCGCCGTCACCCGACGACCGGCCGGATTGGATTACCTCGGCCAAAGCCTTAACATCCTGGTCGGTACGCGTAAGGCATCCCCGTAGACCGCATTTTTTCAGGTGCATGGATCCATGCCGCCCCGATTCGCCGTCGAGCCGCATGAGTGGGTCATTTCGATCACAATGCCGGAGGATCATGGCGACATCATCGGTGTGTTCGAGTTCTCCGGACATCTTGATTTCGACCGCCTCGTCAACGCCGCACTGACGGCGATCGCCTCTGAGCCGATGTGGGACTATCGCTTCGTCGAACACTGGATGACGCCGTACTGGCAGTCCAACGAGCGCCATCGTCGTCGGGAGCTGGTCTCGCTGCACACAACGGACGACGTCCCTCGGACGTTTCGCGAAGTCTTCGCTCGACCGGTCGAAACGGCGGTGACCGTGCATGTCCTTCGCGCCCCCACCGGAGACACGCTCTGCATCCGCACGGATCATCGACTTTCGGACGCGACGTCGATGCGACTCTTCGCCTCGGAGGTGGCACGGAATTATCAGGTCGGGGCCGTCCCGCCCCCCGTGGACGGGCCAGTGATCCGCCGCACGCCGCGGCTGCTGCGGAAAGTGGTTTCGCGAGCGGAGCGGCGGAAACTCCTGTCCGAGCTGCGGAAGCTCAATTTCAATGGACGGCGCGTCGAAGGAGCGTTCGCGCTCCCCGCCGAGTCGGAGAACGACCGCTTCTCGCCGCCCCGTCACTTGCACTATCCCGAAGGCTCAGTGACGCAACTGACGGCGCGCGCCTTCCGCGACCGGGCCACGACCGGCATCGCCATCCAGGCGGCCCTCTTGCTGGCGCTGCGTGACGTCGTGGGGCTGAAGCCGGGTCGCGAGCTGCCGCAACAGCAGTTGGTCGATCTGCGTCGCTATCTCCCTCCGGAAGAACGCGAGATCTCCGCCTGCATGTTGATCGGGGCGGTGGTGATCTGGCTGCAGGATCGGCACGCCGACTCGATGGAGACCGCGATCGCCGAGATTCGCAGTCAATTGGCCGCCCAGCGGGGACCCCATTTCGGTTTGTTCCTCAGTCCGCTGCCGACCGATCTCCCGTTGCTTCGCGACATCCTGCGCTGGATTCCCTACCGACAGATTCGGAACGGAATGCGGAAGAAGTCCAACGACATGAGCCTGACGCCGAATTCGCAGGTCACCGATCTCGGGAACTTCGGACAACCGGGAGACCTCTGGGAACCGGCGACTTTGAGAAACGCCTATTCCACCATCAGCCGACGCAAACTCCCGCAGATTTCGATCGGCGTCAGCACCTGCGGGACACGGCTCAATCTGGCGCTGTTCTCCGGGCCGGACTCCTTCGTTCAGCGCCTGGCCGAACGCGTCGACCATCACCTCGCCGAGTACACCGGCTGGACGTTCGGCGGCACGCCGCCGCTGCCGTTTGGAGAAGCCCGGCTCTAGACCGCTTCCGGCCGCTCGCGATCAGCCCAATGACCCGTGGCGTCTCCGCCGCGCACCCAGACCCCTTTCTGATTCCAGTCGAGGTGAGCACGGACATCCGCGGCGGCATAGCGCAGCGTCAATGCGCAGCGCCGGCGGGTCGACATGTTGGCTTCCGAGCCGTGCAGCAGCAGGTCGGAGTGAATCGAAAATTGTCCCGCCCGCAGTTCGTTGTCGACGAATGTGCCGTACTGTTCGACGTTGTCGATCGTCTGATTGAGCACGTTGTGCTCGGTCGCATCGCTGGGACGGAAGGTCATATGGCCATGATGATGCGAGCCGGCGACGAACCGCATGCAGGCGTTCTCCACGTCGGCGTCATCGACCGCCAGCCAGACCGTCACTGCCTTTGAGGGAGACAACGGCCAATAGCTGGCGTCCTGATGCCAGGCCACTTGCTTGCCGTCGCCGGGCATCTTGCAGAAAAAGTGAGCCCCCCAGCCGATGACGTCGGACCCCAGCAGATCGGCGACATGGTCCACGATCCGCGGATGCCGCAGCAGATCCCAGACCGGGCCGTATTTGAGATGGGCCGAGCTGATGGAGTAGCTGTCGCCTCCCGCGGCGACGACTTTCGCGAGCAAACCATCGAAGTAACTGCGGATCTCGCGAATCTGGGCGTCATCGAACGCGGTTAGCCCGGTGATGTATCCCAGGCGATTGAAGTGCTCGATTTGCGCCGGCGTCAGGACCGCAGGCCGCGTGTTCTCCACCGGATGAAACCGCAGATCCCGCGGAATGCTGGCGAGATCCTGTTGATCCAGCACAGCCTTGAATTCGGTGCGAGCGGCGGTGGTCGTCATGGGGACTCTCTGGAGCGGCGATTTCAGCGACGGTGTCGGCAATTCCAAATCTTCGCGAACCGGTTGCGCGTGTGTCAATCGAGT
>JANRLN010000467.1:0-2308 GCA_033762515.1 Planctomycetaceae bacterium | reverse complement strand
AGTTGCCGCGGCAGTCCATGCTTCGGCTGCCCGCGGGTCGGTTGAGACCCGTGTCTTCTGCCCGGACAGATCAGTCCCGAATCGCGAGCAGCGGCCCCTGGATTTGAGACGAACTTCGCCGCCGAGCGGAACCTGCTCCTCTACTCGGTTTGTTCACTCTCGGCGATTCTTTGCGACCACGCCCAGACGGATGGGTCGAAAAGCAATCGACGTCGGAGCGCTCGATACGCGGATCCTCACTCAGAGGGGTCGATAGCAAAGTTGCGGTCGCGGACATCTGCGGCGTCGCGATCCGCCATCGATTCACCAAACACCCTCGGTCTAGTCGCTCGGACCCGGGGGTGCTTTCATTGGTGCTTTCCGACTAGGGCTGTCCTGCCTCCGCTGGAACTGGAATTTGCCATCGGTTGGGTTAGCTTAACCTGACCGGAGGCACAGCATGTCCCGAGAACGTCGTCGGTTTACCGCGGAGTCGAAGGCCCAGATCGTCCGCCGGCATCTCGCCGGCAAGGAACCTGTCTCGAAGCTGGCCGAGGAATTCGGCGTCCAGCCCAGCCAGATCCATGGCTGGGTCAACCTCGTCCTGTCCCAGGCCGAGCAGGCGTTCGAGCGCTCTGCCGGCCACGGCCGCAGCGAACAGGTCGCCCTGGCTGCCAGGGTCGAACAGCTCCAGTCGAAGATCGTTCAAAAGAACGAAGTCATCGCGGAGCTGATGGAGGAGAACGTCAAGGCAAAAAAAGAGGCTGGGGAACTCTGAACGGACGCTGGGTTCCCCACGACACGCGCGATCAGATCGTCGATTACATCGGCCATTGGACCGAGCGCGCCGAACTGCCGCAGCAGCAGTTTCTCGGCTGGTTGGAACTGGGGCCGAGCAAGTTCCACCAATGGAAACAGCGCTACGGGAAGGCCAATGAGCACAACGGTCAGGTGCCACGCGACTCCTGGCTGGAAGACTGGGAACGGGAGGCGATCCTGGACTACCACGACCGCCATCCGCTGGAGGGTTATCGGAGGCTCACGTTCATGATGCTCGATGACGATGTGGTGGCCGTCAGCCCGGCTTCGGTCTACCGCGTGCTCAAGGGGGCGGGACGACTGGACCGCCGCTGGAACGCGCCCAGCAAGAAGGGAACCGGCTTCGTGCAGCCGCTAAAACCTCACGAACACTGGCACGTCGATGTGTCCTACATCAACCTGCAGGGCACGTTCTACTTCCTGACCAGCGTGCTGGACGGGCTGAGCCGGTTCATTGTGCACTGGGAACTGCGCGAATCGATGAAGGAAGAGGACATCGAACTCGTCCTGCAGAAGGCCCTCGAAAAAGTCCCCGGCGCCAAACCGCGGATCATCAGCGACAACGGGCCGCAGTTCCTGGCCCGAGATTTCAAAGAGTTCATCCGCCTCGTCGGCGCCACCCACGTCCGGACCAGCCCCTACTATCCCCAGTCGAACGGCAAGCTCGAACGTTGGCACGGCTCCTTGAAGCAAGAGTGCATTCGCCCCTGTTGTCCGGCCTCGGTGGAGGAAGCCCGGCAGCGGATCACTGCCTTCGTCGAGCATTACAATTCCGTGCGGTTGCACTCGGCGTTGGGCTACATCACCCCGGCCGACAAGCTGGCCGGCCTGGACCAGGTGATCCACGACGAACGCGACCGCAAGCTCGAAGCAGCGCGGCAACGCCGCGCTCAGGCACGACAAACAGTGCGGGAGGTTGCCGGATGAACCGCGGCGCACTACAACCACGAATGACCTGGGCGGAGGACAGGGCTCTGCAGAGGTGCAACCCGAGCGCCGTCCCAGGGGTTGATGTGCAGACCGGGCCGGACCACCTGGCTCGGCCCGGTCACCACCCCACTGCACAGCAACACCAAAGCGCAAAACCTGAGTGGCAGGATGCCACTCTCTTCCCGCATGGACGCCCTCTTCCACGCGCTAACGCCAGCCGGTTCGGATTCCAGTTCGCGGTGAACCAGGACAATGTGGCCCGCTTCTCAGAAGCGACACGCATCTCATTCCGTGTAAATACGAAGAATGAGCGGCGGCCGACCGACGACTTGACCTCAAGATGCTGAGGTTCGCCATCCGCATTGAAGGATAGGATGTCGTAGCCGGCGGCAACGTCGTATTTCGATACTCTTTGAACGCAAGCGGCATACTCGGGACAGCCCAATGCGATGAGGCGTTGTTGCTCAAGGTGGACGATGAATTCTTCGGCAAGCACCGCCCGGCGAGATTGCTCTGCCAACCGAGCCTGCAGCTCTTCTTCGCTAATGTGCTGATGATCCGAGGAGTTTTCCGCAATCAG
>JANRLN010000466.1:0-3019 GCA_033762515.1 Planctomycetaceae bacterium | reverse complement strand
TCCGTTCCTACCGACTGGACTTGGGCATCAAGGCCGGGTCGATGGCGGGATAGCTCTTTTGCGGCAGCACCGACGGGCCGCCCGTCGCGGCGGCGGCCGCGTTGCCCGACTTGGGTTTGCTGACGAGTTGGAGCGAGACATCGTTGACGGCGTCGCCGGTTGTCTTGGTGATCTTGACGGTCAATCCATTGCTGGGACGGCCGTAGAACGGCGGAATGGGCTTGGCTGCGGCGCCGCCGGCCACATTCGGGGTGAATTGAACGTTGTAATCTCCTTCCGGAGCGCCATCGCCGTTGGCGTAGCAACTGAGTGAGATTTTCCCCGCCGCGTCGACAGTCCCAGCCACCGAAGGCTTCGGGTTCTTTTTGTCCACCTCAGTTGGCAGCAGGAGAAACGATGCTGGACCATTCGGCTCGCCGTCGAGCGTCAGTGTTCCTTGGGCCGGATAGACGGGGAACTTTGCCGCACCGCCGCAGCCTGCCGCCAGGAGAACGAGTCCGCTGCTGACCGAGAGCCAGACGGCATCGCGGAGTCCTTGCAGACTTTCCCGTGGTGCGACCGAATCGAATCCGTTGCGCATGATCAACCTTGTGGGCACTGTCAAGGGGTTGGGACTGAAGTGGGACTCAGAGAAGCGAAGAGTCTGCGATTCGGAACCGAGGGATGCGTGATCCTGGGTCGGTGATCCGAGCATGGACGTGGGGGCCAACACGGGGCGCCGGCTCCCAACGGATGCTGAGCGAAACCCGAAAGGGATAGCGACCGAACCTTACAGTTCATCGCTATCCCCCGTCGAGCAAGCGTGCCAGGCCATCCGGGGAACGTCAGGCGCCCCAAAAATTGGGGCGGCCCGCACCAAAACCAACCCCGCGATTGGAGTGGTGACTCCCCGGCGGTGCGGTGCCCAGCGATTCCACTATTCGAAGCCCAGGGTCTCGTTTCCAGACTTCGTGTTGGCCGAACTGTAAACCTGGAAACTGATGTTCTGCTGAACGAACTTCACCGAACCATCCGACATCAGGAAGTGTGCGCCGCCGGGATGCGTGCTCCCTGCGCCAGGCCATTCGGTGTTCACACCCCAGGCGTACATGAAAATCGGGGCATAGTGGTGCGGACCACCGCCCAAGAACCAACCGCCGATGGTGCTGCCGTCCGGATGCGGCCATGTCCCGTTGTTTCCCTGGTACACAGCGCCCGTGAACGTGGATGCCACGAAGGCCGAACGCGTCACGGCTTCACCCAAACCCACACGCAGAATCCCAGTTCCGGTGGTGTTCTGGGGGCCGTTTTTGTGCCCCAGACCGCTCGTTTCTCCGAGGGCGATGGTGTTGGATGTGCCGTCGATGATGTCGCTCATCTTCGTGTGCTGCGGACCCGTGAAGACCCCACCGATGGTGGATGTCGATTCATTCCACCAGTGATAGCCTTCGGACGCGGCGTAGTTCGTGACTGCGATATTGCGGTTGCTTCCCGGAGGATCGCCGATCCCGGTGTCGGATGGGCAACGCAGGGCGGGAAGTTGAGTGGCCACAATCCGCTGATTGGCGGTCGGCAGACCAGTGGTCTGAGCCCAGACGGGCAGACTGAAATCCGTGGCGGCGTACAGCGGGGCCTGGTCGAGATAGGGCAGGATCATGGAACACCACGTGTGGTTCCGGGGCAGCCACGGAGAGCTCGGTGTGGCCTGGTAAGCATAGTAGCCTTGGCTGGGGAACCGACCGTAATTGTCATGGTAGTTGTGCAGCGCCAGCCCCAACTGCTTCATATTGTTGCGGCACTGCGTGCGCCGCGCGGCCTCGCGGGCTTGTTGGACTGCCGGCAGCAGCAGCGCGATGAGCACTGCAATGATCGCGATCACCACCAGTAACTCAATCAGCGTGAATGCACGCGGACGACGAACTTGAGCGCAGGACGTCTTCATGGCAACCCTCGGAAAATAAGGTGAGTGAAAATACCGATGTGTGCGATGCGCCCGCACGGAAGCCACCGCACTGAACGCGCGAAATTTCAGAGAAAAACGAAGCCGGCAGCCCACCAGCGGAAGTGAACAGACGAAAAGCTTGAAGGGATTGATACGTGTTTTCAACGAGACGGAGACGAGCTTGCAAATTACGCCGAATACCAACGAATTGCGTCGAATACCAAGCATTCTCGAATCGCATCGGCAATTGTCAAGCACGACCCGCAGAGATCTACCTAGTTTTTCGGAGATTATCGCAGAAGGAGGAACCCAGGGGGACGTTCTGCAGCACCGCGCACGCTCCACCGATCGGATGATCCTCGATCCGTAAGGTGCTCTGGAACCGGCGCCCTCGTCTCGACGGCTTCACATCCGCGGGAAGCGGTCCAATTCGCTGGATTCAGCCGGCTGAACCCGACCCGATGGGCGGACGGCTTTCAACGGGGGCTCCCCTTCGCGGCAAATCCATTCCTGATCGGCAGGAAGATCTGTCCAGCTCTCTTCATGCCCGCCAGGCCACACGATCTTCAAGCGACGGATGCGATCCGAGGCACCCACGCCGTACATCAGCAGGGGCTCATTGGTCGCAAAGTACCCGTCGCCCCCGCAGAACTCCTGCATTTGAATGTGGTCCGCAGTTTCCACCCAGACGCGTGCATGCAGACCGTTTCGGTTTCCCGTAACGCCCACCAATCGCACGGAAAAACTGCGGCCGACTGTCGCCGTTTCGTTGGTGAGCAATGAGACCGGGCGGTCCTGGCTGACGACGACCGCATCGGGACGCCCGTCCCGATTCCAATCCAGCCGCGCGACGGCTCGGCCCAACCTGGGGATCTGCAGGTCGTTTCCGGCTTCGACTCCCGCAACGATCCAGCCTCGGCCTTGGCGATTCTCGAACAGCTGGATGGGCATTTTCCAGGGGACGCCGCTCTTGCGGAAATCGTCGATGTGGCCATTGGCGACCAGCAAATCGGGATCGCCATCCAGGTTGAAGTCGATCGCCTGTGTGCCAAATCCCAGCAACGGCATGGTCGGCGCGACCAGTCCCACCTGGGCCGT
>JANRLN010000465.1:0-6611 GCA_033762515.1 Planctomycetaceae bacterium | reverse complement strand
GGACAGATCATCGGTGTGATGAACCTCGTCAACTGGATTGGGATCCTGACGAGCGGTCTGTTGCATCTGGGGACGAGCCGGCTGCTTGCGGCGATGCAGCTCCCGCCGAATTTGATCTTCCTCGTCGGCGTCGCCCTGCTGATTCCGCTGCTGGTCTGGTACCGCCCGGTGAGCCGCGACTTGGCGATGACCGATTGATCGTGGAGTCAGCCGAGCACCGCAGCGAGACTCCGCTGCGCCGCCTGAGCGACGATCTCATCTTCATCCGCTGCCGCTTCGCGCAAGGCCTCAACGGCGTCGACTGGCAATGGACCCACTTGTCCGAGTGCGATGGCCGCCGATTCACGGACGAGCGGCTCTTCGTCCTCAAGTGCGATGACGAGTTCCGGAATCGCTCCGATCGCGGTCGTCCCCAGCCTCACGAGGGCGGCTGCGCTGGCCTCCCGGACGTCCGCCTGTTCTGCCGACAGCCACCGACGCAGTTGCGCCGTGCCTTGGTTGCCCACATTCGGAACCTGGCCGCACAGCTCCGCCAGAAGAGTCTGCGAAGTGGGCTGCAAATCACCGCGCTCGATCAACGAGATCAGCGTCGAGACGAGCGCCGGTAACTGCGGCGCCAGGTAACCCAGACCCCGCGCAGCGGCTAGCTGTACGTCGGGGTCGCGGTCGTTCAGGAGAGGAGTCAGTGCTGCAGTTACCGCGTCTGTGGCTACAGCATCCAAGATCAAGCGCCGTCGTCGGAGAGATACGGCGATCCAGGTTGCGGCGGCGGCACGCAGATCCCCTGCCGGATCTGCCAACGTCTGGCAGACGACATCCAGGAATTTCGCGGGTTCCAGCAGTTCGGAGAGCGCGACGAATGCGCGATAGCGCTCTTCCAACCCTGCGTTGCCCCGTAATTGCGCCAACCAGGCGTCAACCGGTTGACTATCGTACGGGTTTGCTGGAAGTCTTCGAGAAGCCAAGGTGTGTTCCTGGTGCGGATATCTCGGGGCGCCGATGGTCCTACCAATGCATGACGAATCCGCCGTCGACGTTGATGGTTTGCCCGGTGACCTCCCGCGCACAGTTGGAGGACAGGAACACAATCATATTCGCAACGTCTTCGGGGCGCTGCCAGCGCTTCAGCGGGACTACTGCTCGAACCTTTTCATCGGCCCACTCCTCATAGCTCCGACGCAGCTCCAGCGGCTGTTGATCGTGCCACGCTTGCCAGACGGCCCGATTCAACGGAGTTTGCACCATACCGGGGCAGACGGTATTCACGCGTACGCCGAACGGCGCAAGGTCCTTGGCGAGACATTGCGCGAAATTGATGTTCGCGGCTTTCGACGCACTGTACGGGGGATCGGTCTGAGAACCAATCTGCCCGGCGACCGACGAGACGAACAGCATTGTGCCGTCGCGTTGCGCTTGGAGCTGCGGCGCCGTCGCCTGAGCGATGTGGACCATGCCTTGCACGTTGACTTCGTAGACTCTGCGCCAGGCAGACGACGGCACATTCGTGAAGGGGAATCCGAACTTTCCGGAGCCTGTCGCGGCGGCGTGAACCAGATGCTGAAATCCGCCGAACGTCTGTTCGGTCTGCGCGACGGCGGCACGGACGGCCGCTTCATCGGTGATGTCGCAGGGGACGGGAAAAACTCGACCCGGATGATCAATCAAAAGCTCGCGAACGACGTCATTGAGGCCGGGTGCAATGTCCCAACAGGCGACGCGGACGCCTTCGCGCAATAATCCGCGAACGGTCGCCAATCCAATACCGCTCGCCGCGCCGGTGACGATCGCCACGCGGTCGGTCATTCCGAGATCCACAGGTGACGCATCCTTTCCGAATTTCGAGTGCGGCGCCCAGTCGGTGATTGTCGCGGTCGCAACTTGACCCTTGGGGAACCACGCGGATATGGTGACGTCTCTTCGACGACAACACAAATCGGCCACTCTGATCCCCATCTCATGAGGTTTTCAACATGCGCATTCTGCAGGGCTCCCACGCGATTTGGGGACTGTTGCTTACCGTCGCATTCTCGGCGGGCTGTCAGTCGGAAATCCCGCGCGAGGGTGGCGGAAGCAGTCCTGGGGCCAGTGCCGACGCGGGGAGCAAACGGCGCATCATTGTCCTGGTCAACAACGCGTCGTCATTCTGGGATCCCTGCCGCTCCGGTGTTCAAGACGCGGAGCGCGATCTGAATCTGGCGTCTGCGGGGCTGACGGCGACAATGGAAGTTCCCGACGGAACGATCCAGGGGCAACTCGATCGGTTGCGGCAGTTTGGATCCCAGTCCGACATCGCCGCCATCGGCATTTCCCCCTTGGAGTCGGACAATGCCGCGATTGCCGACGAACTTCAGAAGTTGAAGGCGAAGGGGATCCCCATCGTCACATTCGATTCCGATCTGGATCGCACCCAGTTCCGCGAACTGCGAGCAGCGTTTCTCGGGACCAATAATCGATCGGCGGGCGAAGCACTGGGAACCTGCGCCAAGGCGCTGCGACCCGACGGGGGTTCGTATGTCAGTTTCGTCGGGCGGACGGGGGCTCAGAACGCCATCGAACGGATCGATGGTTTTGCTGCCGGAGCGGGGGAGATGTTTCAGTCCAAGGACACGATGGCGGATGACGGGGACCGCAGTCGCGCCCGTGAGAACGTGCGGAACGCGCTGCAGAACCACACCGATTTGAATCTGCTGGTCGGCATCTGGTCCTACAACGCTCCAGCGATCGTCGACGTTGTGCGCGATCAGAACCTGCGCGAGAAGCTCGCGGTAGCGGTTTTCGACGCCGAGCCGGGGACGATCGCCGCAATGGACGTGGGGGATGTGGATGTGATGATCGTGCAAGATCCCTATGCCATGGGATTCCAGACGACGAAACTGCTGGCCGCCATGGTGCAGAAGGACGACGCGACCATCAGGGAGATGCTGCCGGAACAGGGGCAGCCGGATGGGGATATCTTCGACACCGGAATCAAGGTGGTCGTCCCGACGGATAAGTCCCCGATCACGCCGGACCTCTTTCCGGGCAAGGTCCAGCACATGACTCTGGCAACGTTCAAGGAATGGTTGTCCAAGTACGGCCTGTCCGGGTCTTGATGCGCTTTGCGGTGTTGTCTTTCAGCGATCCATCGGAGAGGCGAGGCTCCGTCCAATCCGTGGTGCGAGCCATGACGGCAGCGTCAACACCGCGACATTGGCTCATCGAACGCCCCGCGGGAACCCGTCGACTACCAACGAGAAGAGACCGTCCTTGAATTCAATTCCGCTCTGGCGTCGGCATGAGTTCAGTCTGTTGGCCGCGGTGGTCGCCGTGGCCGCAGTCACCGCCGTCCTGGACGGCCAGCACAATTACTGGACCAACCCCGGCGCCAGCGCGGTCGATCTGGTGCGGCAGTGGTCCATGTTGTCGCTGTTTGCCCTCGGTGCGGCCGTCGTCATCATCTCCGGGGGCATTGATCTCTCGATCGGATCGGTGATCGCCTTCAGCGGGACGATGTGTGCGACGATCCTGCTGTGGCTCGCTCCCGAGGAAATGACCAGATCGTTGCCCCTGCCGACGTGGGTGATCGCGACTGCAGTCTCGGGAACGCTGCTGTGCGGGTTCCTCATCGGGAGTCTGCACGCCTGGCTGATCACCGTTGTGGGACTTCCGCCCTTTGTCGCGACGCTGGCAACACTGGTTGGCCTGCGAAGCTTGGCGCGGGCCATTTGTGATTCCATTACGCTCAGCGTCCGCGGAGGCGCCAGTACACAGATCGACCTGTTTGACAAAACCTTCCGATATCTGGCGACATCGGTTTGGATTCCCGCCGCGGTCGTGGTCGTCCTCAGCCTCATGTGCTGGTTGCTGCTCAGTCGAACGGTGATCGGTCGACACCTCTACGCCCTGGGCGGCAACGAGCACGCGGCCCGCTTGAGCGGAATCCGGACCGATCAACTCAAATGGCTGGCGTATTGTCTGAGCGCCATGCTGTCGTCGCTCGCGGGGATCTTCTACATCTGCGAGCAGAGCGTTGCCGACCCGCAAACGCTGGGTCGTGGATATGAGCTGAATGCGATCGCGGCAGCCGTTGTGGGCGGCTGCAGTCTGCAGGGGGGGCTGGGGACCGTTCCGGGGACGCTGCTCGGAGCCTTGTTTCTGCGAACCGTGATCGACGGCGTGTCCAAGATCATCAAATCGGGCGCCGATGTCTACGAAGGCTTGATCGTCGGCGTCGTCGTGGTCTTTGCCGTCGTGTTCACGCGCGGCGAGACCTCGGTGCAACCACGTCGGTCGCTGTTCGGCGGAGCGCTCGGGTTGGTGACGATCGTCAACCTGACGATGATTGCGGGAATACTCATGGCCCTGATCGGCGCGCGGCTGCTGAAAGGGGCCGTGCAGATGGATGCGTTATGGCTGTCCCTCTACACCATGACGGCGGTTCTCGCGCTTCTGGCGCTGTGCCGGTCGCCGTTGAACCCAACGGCCTGGCGGCGCTGGGGCATCGGCTGGGCGGTCGCAACCATCGCCTCCGGGATCGGGCTCGATCAAGCTTATCCGGCGGTGCAGACCAACGCCGCACTGCGTGCGGTTGCTCAACACGGGGGCAAAGTGGTGCGGAATGACGCCGGGATCGTCATCGACCTGACGGCGTCGGCACTGACCGATCGCGAATGGCAAATCCTGATCCCGAAGCTCGCGGCGCTGCAGCCAATCGCGGAGCTTCGCTTTCGCGAGACCCACATTACGGACCGGGCTCTTGAGTCGGTCTACAAATGGCAGGGTTTGCGGCAGGTGGACGTGCGGTCAACGCAGGTGACTTTCCCGGGCATTCAGCGCCTCAAGCGACAGATACCGAAGGTGACGGTCATCGCGGATTGACCCACTCGAAGCTCCCCGAAATGCCAAGTCTCAGGACAAGCCTGATGGTCACTCGGAGCTCATCCCCAATACTCGCACCAGAAAGGCGAGTTGATCCGAGGTCTCTTCAATGATCTTCGTCGTTGGCTTCCCGGCGCCATGTCCAGCACGGGTCTCAATGCGAATCAGGACCGGTGCCTTTCCTGTGTGGCAGGCTTGCAACCTCGCCGCGAACTTGAAGCTGTGACCCGGAACCACCCGGTCGTCGGTATCCGCCGTCGTTACCAGCGTGGCAGGGTAGGCCACCCCCGGCTTGAGCCGATGATACGGCGAATAAGCCAGCAGGGCCGCGAACTCAGCGGGATCATCGGCAGAACCGAAGTCGTCGGTCCAGAACCGACCAGCGGTGAAGCGATGAAACCGCAGCATATCCATCACACCGACGGCAGGGAGCGCAGCCGCGAACAGGTCGGGGCGTTGCGTCATGCAGGCCCCGACCAGCAGTCCGCCGTTGCTGCCCCCCTGGATCGCCAGTTTATGGGAGTTCGTATAGCGATGGGCGATCAGCCATTCGGCGGAGGCGATGAAATCGTCGAAAACATTCTGTTTCTTCAGTTTGGTGCCCGCTCGATGCCAATCCTCGCCGTACTCGCCGCCTCCGCGAAGATTCGCCACCGCGTAAACTCCACCCATTTCCAGCCACAGGACACGTGAAACGCTGAAGCCGGGAGTCAGCGGAATGTTGAACCCGCCATAGCCGTACAGCAGCGTGGGGTGGCTGCCGTCAAGCATCAGCCCCTTTTTGTGCGTTACGAACATCGGCACCTTCGTGCCGTCGCGGCTGGTGACGAACACCTGCTTGGTTTCGAAGTCCTCAGGGTTCATGTCGACCTGGGCCCGACGCAGCAGTGTGCTGGCTCCAGTGGCGAGGTCATAACGATAGATGCTGGGGGGCGTCGCGAAGCTGGAATAGCTGTAAAACGTCTCCGTCGATGAGCGTTTTCCGGAAAACCCACTCGCGGTTCCGAGTCCTTCAAAGGCCACGTCGCGGACAAATTTCCCATCGGTGTCGAAAATCTGCACCTGCGTGACGGCGTCCTTCAGATAGCTCGCGAAGAACTGATTGCCGACGAGATGAACCTCGTCGAGTACTTCCGTCCGTTCGGGGATCAGCTCCCGCCAGTTCTCCGGCTCAGGGCGGCGGATATCGATGGCGATGACGCGTTTCTTCGGGGAATCGCGATCGGTGCGGAAATAGAACACCGGGCCGTCGTTGCCGAGGAAGCTGTATTCGTGGTCGAGTTCCCCCACTAGATGGACGGCCGGCGCCTGCAGGTCGGCCGTCGACTTGTAATCCACTCGGTACTTGTCGTCCGTCCCCTTCCAAGTGGTGATGATCAGGTAGGCCCCATCTTCGGTAATGTTGCCTGAGAATCCCCATTCCGGATGTTCGGGCTGCTCGAACAGCAAGACATCAGCCGACTGCGGCGTCCCGAGTCGATGGAGATACACCTTCTGGTTGAGGTTCAGCGTTTGGAATGCGGCATCCGCCGCGGGTTCGGGATAGCGGGCATAGACGAAACCGCTGCCATCCTTAAGCCATGAAGGGGAATTGAATTTCACCCAGCGCAGTTCGTCGCCGAGCGGCTGTTTGGTAGCGACATCCAGCACACGCCAGGTCCGCCAGTCGGAACCGGCATCCTGCACGCCGTAGGCCAACAGCTTCCCATCGTGACTGAACTCGGTTCCCGACAGTGCCACCGTACCATCCGCAG
>JANRLN010000464.1:0-16845 GCA_033762515.1 Planctomycetaceae bacterium | reverse complement strand
ATGGAATTGTCGCAGTGGTTTGCACGCGTTTGGGGATCACCGACCGGCAGCATTCGCGCACATCGCTTGCGTCCCTCAGCGATGACGCCGGCTGTCGAACCGCTGGAATCCCGTCTGTACCTCGGAGCACTTCCCGGCGCTGAAGCCGTCGTCTGGGTCGATCCGGCCGATTCACTCCCGCCTGAACCGGCCGTCGTGGAGCTGGTGAGCTACCAGGCCGAAGCCGGGCTTGAGGACGAGTCGCTGCTGGAGGTCCCTTCGCAGGACCCTGCCGAGGTGAACTCCCATGCCGCCAGGGATTCCACGGCAAGCTCGCAGTCGGGTAATGCTCCAAACGACCTCACCGCGAGTACGGCGGGCGGACTTACCGGTGACGCACTCGATCCCGAAGTGCTGCCGACGGCGCTTGCCGACGACGCACCAGCGAATGAGTCTGCACCCGAGGCGCTCGTATTCTCAACGCTGATCAGCATGTCGACCACCTCATCCAACGAGGGTGCTGAAGAGAACGTGCTGGAAGTCCCTGACCCCGCGGCAGGGGGCGCCAATGGGGGAACGGTCCCGTTCGGCGGCAATATGGAACTGCAGAGTTCCGATGACGGGGAAGTCAATCCGGCCACGGTCGGTTTCGGCGGGGTCGCGGCTTCAAGCTTGATCAATAACTCGGAAGACCCGCTAGTCATCAAGTACGACTTCCGCGACGAAGAGGGTTTCAGCAACTCACTGACCGCGGAACAACAGGCCGTTGTCGAGCGGGCGCTGAGTGACTGGTCTGAAGTGTTGCACGGGGCCGTACAGTTTGTACGCGACACTTCGGCCCCGTCCGAGCAGATTTTGAATATCGGCATGGGCAACCTGGCCGTGTTCGGCGGTTTCCAGAGTGCTCCCGACGGGACCCTGGCCCTTAGCGGCGGCGAACTTTCGATCAATGAAGAAGGGCAACCCAACCTCAGTGGTTTGATCTGGCTGGATCATCGCGAGGACTGGGACAACCAGATCGGCAACGGAAATGTCGACGGCACCTATGACCTCTACACGGTGGTCTCACATGAAGTCGGCAACGCGCTGGGAATCGAAGACGCACCTTACAACGATCCGGGGATTCTGAACGGCGGCTACGTCGGCGAACGGTCAATGGTCGATCTTTACAACACTGTCCTGATGTCGGGACTTTTGGAAAGCCAACCCTGGACCGATGTTGACCAGTATGCCACCGGCGTGTCGGCCATGATGGCGGATCCGCCGCAGATCGATTCGGTCGAAGTTCAGCAGATGTTGGCGACTGCGTCGATGGTGACGGAGAGCGAAGACGCCATCATCGCGATCGTGACCGCAACGGGCGCATCCTGGGGGTTCGCGTCGAACAAGATGTGCTCGATACGATTACCGATCCCGCTACGCTCGTCTTCGCCATTGACGGCGCCGTCGCCAAGGCGCGCACCGCTGCATTCTTCGCCAACGGAGATCCGGCGAACGTCGACGAGTTTTCGCCGAACGGAACCGCCACCCCGTTGACGTCGCGTCTGGTGCGCTTCATCTCACAGTCGACGATGACCGAACGGGAAGTGGCCTCGAATCCAAACGTCGCCGATCCGAATTCCAATTTGCGGGGGCCCGGCTTCGTCGCACCGATCGGACTCGGCGGTCACTTCCCACCGGAGACACTCGATACGCCCCCCGTCGACTTGTTTCGGATTGAACACACCAATCGCGACAGCATCATTCATCCCGGGGACGACCTGATCCGCGGCACGGCGGATGACTTCCTGCTTCGCAACACCGTGGTCGACGGCCAGATGCGCGGGCGGTTCAACATCGATCCGGCGTTCGTGCCCGCAGGACAGGAGTTGTTCGCGCCGGAGTCGTACGGATTCACATCAACTCTGCTGCCGTCCGCTCAATCTCGTGGAATTGCAACGCTGCCGGGCGGCATTCCCCTCTTCCGTGACACGAACGGCGATTTGATCGGCGACACGCTGGTCGGGGGCGTCGGTGTGTTCTTCCCGGGAACCACGGGGGACGCGACGTTCGAGCAGAACTTCATTCCTGGGATTGGGCAATCGGAGTTTGATCGCACGAACGCTCCGAAAGTGCTGGAGGCGGAGTTCATCGCGCTGGTCACTGCCGGGGGCAGCGTTCAGGCGTTCCAGGCGGGAGCCACATCTGCCAAACCGGTCGCCAGCGAATTCGACCTGCCGTTCGGCCGGCTGGACCTTGTCGGAATTCAGCTTTCAGCCGTCGGACCAACCCCGGGAGTCCAGGGAGTCATCGATCTGCTCGACTTTGGCTTCGGGCTGACCAATGATGAACTGTTGCCTGGAGCGAACAGCGGGGCTGACCAGGTCGTTAACCCCGGCGCCGACATGATGCTCGGAACGATGGACGACGTCTTCTACGACGACGGCAAGGCCGTTCCTCAGGGCTGGCTGGTCATGCCGCACGATTCTACGGACGGCACACTGACCGCCGCACAGGTGGAGCAGATCATCCAGCAGGCGCGTGATGCTTCCGAGCGGACCCGCTCAGCAATTCGCCTGACCGCGGGCGACAATCCGCGACCTGGATCACGAGCCCGCATGGTGATCGCGGTGGCCGACACGAACGGCGAGATCCTCGGGCTGTTCCGTGAAACCGATTCCACGATTTTCTCGATCGACGTTGCTGTCGCAAAATCGCGCAATACGGCCTACTACGCTGACGAAACGGTCCTTCAGCCAGAGGACCAGGTGCCCGGTGTCGATGCAGGAACGGCCTTCACAAACAGAACGTTCCGCTTCCTGGCCGAACCGCGGTTCCCATCAGGCGTTGACGAATCGACGCCCCCCGTGTTCTCCATCCTGAATGCCCCGGGAATCGATCCGCTCACGGGTGAGAACACGGGTGCGCCGCTCCCGGCGTCCGTCTACAACAACACGGTCTCCGGCTTTGACTCGTTCAACCCGATGAGCAACTTCCGAGATCCGGGAGACGCCGGAGTGGTCGCTGCGGGCGGTGCGGTGCAACCGAAGGCCAATCAGAACGGCATCGTCTTCTTCCCGGGCAGCACGCCGTTGTACGTGAACGGCGGGACCGACCTGGCCGGCGGATTCGGGATCAGCGGCGACGGTGTCGATCAAGACGATGTGGTGACCTTCCTGGGAGCTCAAGGGTTCCTGCCGGACGGTCATCAGATTCAGCGTGCCGATCAGGCCTTCGTGGACGGCGTGCGGCTGCCATATCAGAAGTTCCTGCGCAACCCCTTTGGCTGAAATGTGATGCCCTGGGGTGGCGATCCCCAGGATTCCGAGAGCGGTTCACACAATCGGGAATCTGATATGCCCCGCTGTCTGATGGTGCTGTGCACGATGCTGGTGTTGACGACGACCATGTCGACCGATGCCGCCGAACACGACTGGCTGCCCCACTTCTGGAAGCGCTCCTGTCCACCGACCCACTCCGAACGGCTCAATCGCGCCGGCGATCCATTCTGTATCTCGAAGTGGGCGAAGTGTCCCGGCCCCTACAACTACGGCTACTACGTCGGGGGCGGCGCTCGAAAAGGGGGCGACGTCCGCTGTTGGCACGAAGGAACCTGGGGGCTGGATTACAACCATCCCGGGACCATCACGCACCTTGGCTGGTGGCACGGTCGCCGCTTCCAATCGGGGGACGTTCAGTACGAACCCGATGAAAAGAACAACGGCAAGACGCCGCGTGTTGCGCCGTAGCAAGAGCGGGATATCCTGAAGAATCCGCAGCTTCGTCGCCTTCACCTGTTGAGCCGCGGCGCACCAGAACGCAGCGGGTGATCAACCTACCGAACCTTGTTCGCGGTCGGACGGTTGGGCGACAGCGAACTGGTTCACGCCCCGCGGATCGGAACCGTCGCCGAGAACACGTGCGGCCTGTTGTTCGCATTCCGCAGCCAGTTGTCGAATTTGTCGCAGCGTGCCCTCGGCTCTGACGGCGGACGGACTCGCTTCGTTGCCTTCCAACAGGACAGCCAATTGCTGTTGCAACTGCGTCAGCCGGGCCGTTTGCTGCAGTAGATACTGCCGCAGCATCTCCGGGTTCTCGGCAACTGGCGGTGGTTCCCTGACCACGTGGGGCTGCGGCATTGCTGCCGGTTCTCCCGGCCAGCAGACCGTCAACCAGGCTGACTGCTCGCCGATTCCCAGCTCATCTCCAGGATCGAGAGGGGCAAACTCGATCGGCTGACCATTGACGCGCGTCGATCCGGCGCCGCGAAGATCGACGATCCAAACAGAGTGCCCAGTCCGTACGATTGCCGCGTGAATCGGCGCCACATCTTCGTTCAACAGACGAAGGGAACAGGATTTCACGGAGCCGACCAGACTCAATCCATACGGGACCGGGGTCGGCAGCCGGCGGCCTGCGGAGCTCCATGTCAACTCCACGTGCGCGTCGACGGCAGACGGAATTACGCGCGGCCGCGACCGAACTCCGCCGACGATCGTGGCATCCCAACGTCCCCAATGCAGCCGATCACCTGGAGACAACTGTCGGACCAGCGGGGCTGAACTTTGTCGATCCCGCTGCAGATCGATCGCCATCAACTCCCCGGAAACCCACAACAACGCGGCGTGTCGCGGGCCGAGACGTCGATCGATCAGGCGCAACTGGCAATCGGTTCCAGTGCCGACAAACAGGCAGGGATCTTCGAGCGGCAATTGCAACCGTTCTCCGCTCCAGCGTTTCCGCAGGTGCAACTCCATCCCGTCGGGGACCTCGCTGTCACGCTGCCATCGCGTAAACCAGTCGGCGCCATGTCGGCGTGGACGGAATTCGGGCGGAACCAGCGACGGCTGCGGAGACGATGGCGTGTTGAATTTCGATCCCGGAAGTGCGGCCTGGACGCGCAGCCACCACCGTCGACGACGATCACCGTGAGAAAGCTGGACCGACATGGGATCCGTCCTGAAACGACCACTCTTCCGACGTGCGCCGCCTGAAGAGACGCTGTGATGGTCAACGACCGCGAAGCCGAAGTCAACTGCCAGTCGTCGGAACGCGCAACGGATCGCCAGACAACCGCATTTCGATGAGACGGTCATGTTGCTCACGGACTCCCATTGACTCCGTTGGTATGATTTTCTGCGGATGTGCGGTTCCCGCCGCGTTGTTGCCGGACGTCAACCTCGTTGAATCGGATCTGTGATGCAGCAAGTGTCCCGTGTGATCGTATGGTGTTCGGCTGTGCTGACAATCTACGGAGAATCCGTCGCCGTGCGTGGCGCGGACTGGCCCCAGTGGATGGGTCCGCAGCGTGACAACGTCTGGCGGGAAACCGGGCTGATTGACAAGTTCCCGGAGGGCGGACCGAAGGTGATCTGGCGGGCTCCGATTGCGGGGGGATACGCGGGCCCGGCGGTGGCCGATGGAAAGGTGTTCGTCACCGATTACGTCACAAGCGATGATGTGAAGGTCGACAACTTCGAACGTAAGGCATCGAACGGCGCTGAACGAGTCCTGTGTCTGGACGAGGCAACGGGCAATGTTCTGTGGAGACACCAGCACCCGGTGACCTACACAGTCTCGTACCCGGCCGGACCGCGCTGCACTCCCACGATTGATGGAGACCGTGTCTATACGCTGGGAGCCGAAGGGCATCTGTTCTGCTTCCAGGCAGCCGACGGAAAGATCCTTTGGTCGAAGGATCTCAAGGAAGACTACAAGACCAAGGCCGCTCTCTGGGGCTATGCGAGCCACCCCCTGATTGATGGGAACAAGCTGCTCTGCATCGTCGGCACGAATGTGGCCCATTGTGCCGCCTTCGACAAGGTGACGGGACGGGAACTCTGGAAGACCGGGGCCGCCCCTGAGCAGGGCTACTCCCCGCCAACGATCATCGAAGCTGCCGGACAACGGCAGCTGGTGCTCCTCAAGCCGGATGGCGTCTATGCGGCCAATCCTGAAACCGGCGCCGTTCTCTGGAAAGCGCCTTACGGGGCCGACAACGGATCAATCATCATGTCGCCGGTGAAGATCGGGGACTACCTTTTCGTCGGCGGTTTCCAGGAAAAGAATCTCCTGCTCAAGCTGGCGACCGATAGACCGGACGCCGAAGTCGTCTGGCGGAACAAGGCGCAGCATGGTCTGTCGCCCGTGAACGTCCAGCCGTTTGCGACGGACGGCGTCATTTACGGATTTCATGAGAAGGGAGACTTGCGGGCGGTGGAGATTCCCAGCGGCAAGATCCTCTGGAAGACGTCCGGGCCGTTAGGTCAACGTCCGCAAGGCTCAGGGACAGCATTCATCGTGCAGGAGAGTGACCGCTACTGGATGTTCACCGAGACCGGCGATCTCGTAATCGCCAAACTGTCCCGCGAAGGCTACACCGAAATCGACCGCGCTCACCTGATCGATCCCACCAACTTTGCTTTCGGTCGGGACGTTGTGTGGTGTGCGCCCGCGTACGCGAATCGGCGCATCTACGTCCGCAACGACAAAGAATGCCTCTGCGTCTCGCTGGCAAAGTAGCATCACCAGCCGGGAACGTCCGCGACCGCAGTCGTGGCCTGCATACGTTGTCATTCTTCGGGCCGTCGACGCAGCCACGCGCGGCGGGCCGTGAGGGTGTAATCGCCCGCTGCAAAAGCACTCACCACGCCGCCCCACAGGATGCCCTCCGCCCAGGCAGCCTGACGATAGACGATGATCGTCAGGACGACGAATTGTGCGGCAGTGGCGCATTTCCCCGGCCAGCGGGGACGCAGATCTTGCGCAGTCAGTCGCGTGCTCGCTGCCGCGAAAATCGTCAGTCCCAGAACGGTGAGGTCGCGTGCGGCCAGCCAGGCGAGTTCCAGAAGACTGACCCATCCATGCTGCCAGACGCTCCACAGGACCGCCAGTACGAATGTCTTGTCGGCGACCGGATCGAGGAGTTGGCCGAACGTGGACGTCCCGTCCCACATCCGGCTGAGCCAGCCGTCAACAAGATCGGTCACTCCAGCAAACACCACCAGCGGCAGCCACCAGAATTCATCGACAAAAGGAAAGGCCAAACCTGCCAGCAACCGCAGCACGGTCAGTGCGTTCGGCAACATCTTCCACAGCATGCCTGGGCGTCCTATTCGGCAGCCGATGTGCGTCGCAGCAACTGCACCCGCTTGCCATTGACCTCGGAGACGAACAGCACGCCGCGCGAGTTGGTCGCCATCAAGTGAGGGAGCTTCAACGCCTCTGGCGTTCCCCAGGTCCCCAGCAGCTTTCCGTCGCGGTCAAACCGACCGAGAACGTGCTGATCCCCTTCGGCGGCGATTAGTTCTTCTCCGAAGAAGACCAGTCCGAACGGGTTACCCAGACCGGTCCAATCGGCCAGATGTTCGCCCGCCGACGTGAAGACCTGTACGCGCTGGTTCCCCCGGTCGCCCAGGTAAATGCGATCCTGCGCGTCGATCGCCAAACTGTGGGCGGTGGCGAATTCTCCCGGCCCCTTCCCCTTCTTGCCCCAAGACATCAGAAATTTGCCGCCGGGATCGAGCTTGGCGATGCGACTGTTGCCCGCGTCCGCCACATAGATGTTCCCGGCCGAATCAAAGACAAGATCATCCGGGGCGCGAAATCCCTCGGCGCCGGACTTCGGCGTCCCTTCGACGCCCAGGGTGAGGAGCAGTTCGCCATCGGGGCTGAACTTCCGCAGCACATGGTTGCCATTGTCGGTGGTCCAGACGTGTCCTTGCCCGTCGATCCGCAAGCCGTGGGGGACCTTGAACAATCCGGCTCCCCAGCCCCGGTCGAAGTTCAGTTCCGCATCGAACGCCAGCACCGGCGGCACGCCCCGCTGCAGAACGTAGATGCGATCGGCGGCGTCGACTGCAACGGCGGAGACGGCCCCGAGTTCGATCCTCTCCGGCAGGGGCAGGAAACCAAGAGACTCGAATTCGTCCGCGTTCGCAGGTGCCGCCAGGGCCACAGTTGCCGCGACAACGGACGCCAGCGCAAAGGTACGCATGTCAGGCCCTTTCACTCAACGAAGCGGTCCAGTCAGGGATGCGGCCCCAGTGTAGGCCCGTCCTCACCGTTTCGCGAGGATCTGACGACAAGATGTCGCGATGAACCGCGGCGTGCTTCGAAGCGAACCTACATTGATCCCGCTTGATGCAGCACATCCGACAAACTATCCTGCATCGGTTGAATAGATTGGTATGCGCGATGGCATTGTCTCCCCTCTCACTCAAATCCTCGCAACATCCGTTCCCCCTGGGATTCGTTACGATGACCACCCTGCACCGCCCTTTCCGGCGTTCGGCGTTCACCCTCATTGAGCTGCTGGTGGTGATCGCCATCATTGCGATCCTGATCGCGCTGTTGCTGCCGGCTGTGCAGCAGGCTCGGGAGTCGGCTCGGCGAACCCAGTGCCGCAACCATCTCAAGCAGTTCGGTCTGGCCCACCACAACTATCACGACACGCACAAGCTATTTCCTCCGGCGGCCGTTCTGGGGGGCGTGGGAGCCAATCAGGATCAAGCCGGAGGCTGGTCGTGGACAATGATGCTGTTGCCGCACGTCGATCAAGCCAATCTCTACAATCAGATCGGCGTTGGCCGGACCTTTGCCGTGCCGCGCAACGCGGCCAACATGGGAAATGTCGACGACTACACGACGGCGAACGCCGGGACAGTGGAGAAGTTGCTGACGACGACGATCCCCATGTTTCTGTGTCCCTCCGCGAACGGACTTCGGGTCAACAAACATGAAAAGAATCTGGGGACCCTGATGTACGCCACCAGCAATCAGATCACTCAGGTGCCCAATCCGATTCGCTCGATCGCGATTCCCGACATTCTGGATGGGACATCCAACACCATTCTGATGGGCGAAAAGGCGCTGATGGATCAACCCTTCGCCGCCGTGGGGGCCACGTGGGCTGTCTCGAAAATCTGCGGCGCACGGATCCACATTGTGGCAGCCCAGAACAACATGAATACCCCGTTTGACGGCACGAATAACGCGACGACGAACTGCTATGTGGAGAATTCCACACCGGTGAATCTGGTCTCCCGCGCTGTCGCCGCCAGCCCGCATGAAGGGGGCGTGCACTTTCTGCTCTGCGACGGTTCGGTCCGCTTCGTCAATGAAAACATCGCCGCAGATCCGGCGCGACCGAGCGGAGGCGGGGGAAACTTTCTCTACCAGAACCTTTACAACATCGCGGACGGCCGAGCTGTCGGGGATTTCTAGAGGGAGTCATCGCGACTGTCGGCAATTGAACACGTGAAGAATTTATAATCCTGGGAGTTCTCAGTGGCTTCGTGCGTGCGCTGGCTGAGTTGTGGGCTGCTCTTGACGGGTCTATTGGGCTGCGGCGGTGATGGGCGACCCCGACTCATTCCGGTGAGCGGGACCGTAACGCTCGACGGAAACCCCCTCGAAGGGGCCATCGTTGGCTTTCAACCTATCGCCGATGCAAAAGAGAAGTTTCAGCGCCCCCCCGGAGGAATCACCGATGCCGCTGGGAAGTTCGTGCTCGGGACGTATGACAAGACCGACGGCGCCCCCGTGGGCAAGTACAAGGTGGTCATCCAGAAGCGCGAAATCACCAGCAAGCTTCCAGACGACTTCAACTCGGAAATGGCCTCCCAGACGAACATCAACTACAAATGGGTGACGCCCAAAAGCCTGAGTGACCCGGCGACCACGAACTTGACCGCCGAAATCACCACGTCGGGTCTGGAACCCAGCACTTTTGCCCTGACCGGCATCCAACCCCCGGAAGTCGAGCGGACGGGTCCCCAAGTTCAACTCAACGGTCCCTAACGACGGAACCGCCGTCACTCAATCGCAGATCCACGGTAGCAACGGTCATTGCAAAACAAGGGCCTTCGCCCGGTTAGCCCTGTGGCCGGTCGTCGGAGTAACACCCAGGCGCATGCATTTGCTTGCATCCGAGAGTGAACACAAGCTAACCTCTCAGGCCAGCCGGTTCCGTCACGTCTCCGCCCCATTTCAAGTTTCCGATGGCCGTCGACACGTCAGTCAGCCTGCTGCTGCGGTTGCGTCGCGGGTCGGACTCGGCGGCGTGGGAACGCTTCGTCGAACTTTACACGCCAGTGATGTATCGCTGGGCCGAACAGCTTGGCGCGCAAGCCGCCGACTCCGCAGACCTGATCCAGGATGTGTTCATCCTGCTGGTGCGCGCGCTCCCGCGGTTCGAATACGACCGGGACCGCAGTTTCCGGGCGTGGCTGCGGACCGTTGTCGCCAACAAATGGCGCGAGCGGCATCGACGGAAGTCTCCGCAGTACGTCTCCGGGAGTCACTTGGAACTGGCCGCCGGCCTAGATGACGACTCAGCGTGGGACGACGCCCAGGATCGGGCTGCAATCTGCCGTCAGGCGTTGGAACTGATTCGACCCGAGTTTTCCCCGACCACCTGGACCGCCTTTACCGACACCGCCGTCCATGGTCGATCGGTGACCGAAGTTGCTGAGGCGCTCCAGATTACGGCAAATGCCGTCTACCTGGCACGGGGCCGCGTGCTGAAACGGCTGCGACAGGAATTGGAGGGCCTCTGGGAGTAGGTGCCACAACCCGACCAGAAATTGGCAGCGTGGATGTAGGATGGGCACTCCTGCCCGTCCAAAATCGGCAAGAAATGCGGACGAGCAGGAGTGCCCATCCTACCGGCATGCGTGGGAGCGGATCTCCGATAGCCCCGCAAGATTTTCGCGTTCAACGACAGATCATCGAACGGAAATGCATATTGGGTGAGACCGGCTTGAATCCCGAAACTCGTCGGGAAGGATTCGTCGTGGAATCTCGTGGATGACGGAAATCGGTAAAACTCCCGATCCCGAACTGCTGGAGCGCTTCCTCCTGGGCACGCTGCCGGATGCCGATCAGCAGCATGTCGAGGAGTTTGTCGAAAATTCGCCGGAGGCGGCCGCGACGTTGCAGGGGATGCTCCCGCTCGCCGATACGCTCCTCTTAGCCGTCAGCGATGCGGCCCACGTGCCCGAGACGAGTCCCCAGGTTCTCGAACTAGTCGATACGGTCAAGCGGATTGCTCTGGCCGATCCGGGGCGGACCCAATTGACGTCGCCTCATGCCGGGTCCGATGAGGCGACACACGATTGGACCCAATACCTTGGGCCGGCCGAAACCTCGAATGAACTCGGTCGCCTCGGTGGTTACCGCGTGCTGCGGGTGCTCGGTCGGGGCGGCATGGGGGTTGTCTTCGAGGCCGAAGATCCCCAGCTCCATCGGCGCGTCGCCCTCAAGGTGGTCACCCCGGCGATTGCCAAGAGTGCAGCCGCGAAGGCCCGGTTTCTCCGGGAGGCGCGCGCCGCGGCGGCGGTCGAACACGACAACATCATTGCGATCTACCAGGTCGGCGAAGACCGCGGGCTGCCGTTCCTGGCGATGCCTCTGTTACAAGGGGAGACGCTGGCCGACCGTCTGAAACGCGAACAGCGTTTGCCGTCGGCTGAGGTCGCACGCATCGGTCGCGAGATCGCCGCCGGACTCGCCGCGGCTCACGAGCGGGGCCTGATCCATCGCGACATCAAACCCGCGAATCTCTGGCTCGACGGGCGCAGCGGACGGGTCAAGATCCTCGACTTTGGTTTGGCGCGGGATACGGTCGCACTCGATGAACCATCGTTGACTCAGTCGGGGGCGATCGTCGGCACCCCCCATTTCATGGCTCCCGAACAAGCCGAAGGACTTGAGATCGACGCCAGGACCGACTTGTTCAGCCTTGGCAGCGTCCTGTATTGCACCGCGACCGGGGAGTTGCCTTTTCCCGGCAATTCGCCGCTGCGCGTCCTGGCGGCTTTGGCCAATCGCACACCGCCGCGTGCGGATTCGCTGGTCAAGGATCTACCGCCAGACCTGGGTGAACTGATCGCGCGGCTGCTGCAGAAAGATCCGGCGGACCGACCGGCCTCGGCAAAAGACGTCGCTCAGGAATTGGCCCGGTTCGAAGAACGGCAGGCTTCACGACGCATTCAATCGCAATTCGAGCAGCCGACGACCGCGTTGGAACCAGCCTCCACAACCACCCTGGCGACACCGGCGAAGTCGCGGACGGGATTCCTGGCGGCAGGTCTGGCGTTGGCTCTCGTGGCCGCGGGTCTGGCGTGGCCGTTTTTCCCAAGAACTCCCCGAGTCGAATCACCGGATGCAGGACCATCGCCCCCAATCGTCGGAGCGTCAACTGCATCTACCGAATCGACTTCCTCGCTGGAAGTGGCGGCCACGCCCGTCATGTCGGCACCGTCAGCGAGCCTGCCGTCCGCGCCAACCGTTCCACCGCCACCCGATGGAGCACCCCCGCCGGCCGTGGCGCCGTTTGACGCCGCGGCGGCCCGTGCGCACCAGGAGGCCTGGGCGAAGCATCTGGGGACAACGGTCGAGACCACCAACTCCCAGGGCGCGAGGCTGCTGCTGATTCCCCCCGGTGAGTTCCTCATGGGGAGCAGTGATGAGCAGATCGCCGTCGTCATGCAAGTCGCCGAACAAGTGGGCGCCGATCAGACCGCCAAGAGTCGCATTCCCAGGGCCGAGCGCCCGCAACATGGGGTGACGATCTCCCAACCCTTCTGGCTGGGGGCGACCGAAGTCACCATCGGGGAGTTCAAACAATTCGCTGCCGCCACGGGGTTCAAGACCGACGCCGAGAAGGCGTTGCAGACGGCTGGCGGCGCGCAGGCCAACGCCGCCGCGCCCATCCGGACCTATCTCAATCCTGGCTACAGCGTCACTGACGACTTCCCGGTCGCCACGGTGACCTGGCACGATGCGGTCGCCTATTGCGAGTGGCTGTCCCAGCAGGAAGAGGTCAAATATCGCCTCCCCACGGAAGCCGAATGGGAGTTTGCCTGCCGGGCGGGAACGGCGACGCTGTACTACTTCGGAGATGACCACTCAGTCCTTGATCGGCATGCCTGGTTCGAGTCGAACAACGGGCGCATCGCCCATCCCGTCGCGACGAAACTGCCGAATCCTTTCGGCCTGTACGACATGTACGGCAATGTCTCCGAGTGGTGCCAGGATCTGTGGCAGGAGAATGCTTACGGCACGACTTCCCTCATTGATCCAACTGGCCCCACGTCCGGCATCGATCGCGTTACTCGCGGGGGCGGCATGACCAACGCGAGCGTCACTCGCTGCCGCAGTGCGTTTCGTGCCTTTGATACACCGGCGTACCGGCCGAATCACAACGGGTTCCGCATCGCGCGGGAAGTTGCCAGTCTTCCCCGGACCCCATCACGAACATCCGCCGCCGGCGCGAATTCTCCAGCGAATCCCACGACGGTAACCACCTCGTCGTCGATTCCGTCGCAAGTCGGTGGACTCAAATTCGACGGCATCTACGGCCGCGTCGAAGTGCCGCTGCAGTTGCCTGTCAATACACCGTTGACTGTGGAATTTGACGTAACGCACGGAGAAGTTCATCCCGTGCCGGAGCAGCTGTTCCTGTTCCAGCACAACAAGAATCTGGACTTCAAAATCCAGGGAGATCGGGTGGTGCTGAGCACTGGTCCCTGGCCCGATGTCCGCGCGCATTTCTACAAGGTGAACGTCGTGCAACCGGGACGCCGACGACTGATCGCCGCCACCGTGACGGGCGAGATGCTGCAACTGTTTGTCGATGGACAGCGCGTGGAGTGGCGCAACACATCCAGGTTGGAGACGGACACGACACTCGGCTTTGTCTGGTTGGGTCGACCTTACGGCGGAGGAAGCAATCATCCTTTCGACGGCCTGATCCATCGCGTGCGGATCAGCACGGGCGAGCGCTACGATCAAAGCTACACCCCGGAAGCAGAATGGCTGCCCGGGAACAATGCGATCGTGCTCTACGACTTCCGTACACGCGATCCGGGAACCGAGGCGAAGGACCTGACCGGCCGGGGGAATCACGGCAAGATTGTGTCATCCAAATGGGTGAAAGGTGCGGAACCGTCAGTCTCGGTGCTTCCCGCGCCAATGGGGAACATCCCGGCGGTGCCGCAGCGTTATGCCCTCGATTTCAGTTCCGATGACGACGACAACCCGCCGCATGTCCTGCTGCCGAAAATCCTGCATCAGCAGCAACCTTTCACAGTCGAGATGTTTGTGAAAGCGGAAAAGTGTCGCGGCCTGAAGCATCAGATGTTGTTCAACCTGCAAGGACGGCCGAAATTGTTTGTTTCGGGGAACGACTCGCTGGTCTGGCAGGTGCAGCACACGCCCACGTCCGCAGAGTCGTGGAACGCGAGGACGAAGATGCCCTTTGGCCGCCGGTTTCATGTCGCGGCGGTCTCCACCGGGACGGAGATCCGGCTCTTCATGGACGGTCAGTTCGTCGACAAGTCCGAAATGACCATCAGCAACTACCTGTTCTATGCCGAAATCGGCGGAAACCCCCAGAATCAACACGCTTCATGGGGTGTGCTGAACGGCCAGATCGACCAAGTGCGGATCTCCAAAACCGCCCGTTATGACAAAGGATTCACGCCTCCGACCCGGATGACGTCTGAGTCCGACACGCTCGTCCTGTACGATTTCGACGAAGGCCAGGGAGACGTGCTGAACGATCGCTCCGGCAACGGCCACCACGCGCAAATCCTCGGTGCGAAGTGGATCTCGCTGAATCGGCAGGCAGCGGTCGGGCCAGCTCCCGCCGGTGGCGCAGTGCCGAAACCGGCGATCGCGCCGTTCGATGCCGCCCAGGCGCGCGCCCATCAGGAAGCCTGGGCCAAACATCTCGGTGTGCCGGTCGAAACCACCAGCCCGCGCGGCATCACGCTGCGGCTGATTCCCCCCGGCGAATGTCCGCTGGGATTGCCCCAGAGCGAGCTTGAGACCGTGATCCAACGCTGGAAAACGATCGGCATCGGCCAGTCGGGGATCGACAACATCGGGTGGTCGATCGGTAGGCACACGGTGCGGCTGACTCAACCGTTCTACATGGCGAAGTTCGAGTTCGGTCGCAACGAGTATCTGCGGCTCGAGCAACCGACACCGATCGGCAATCTTCCCCGCGAACCCGACGATGGGCCGATCAGTCCTCTCACTTGGCTGGACGCTGTCGCGGCGTGCAACCGACTGAGCACGGCGGAAGGGCTGCCGCCGTTTTACCGGATCGACGGAGAAACTGTCTCAGCGGCGGGAGGGGTAGGGTATCGACTGCCGACGTCGGCGGAATGGGAGTACGCCTTTCGGGCGGGAACCCTCACCGATTACCCGTGGCCGGTCGCGACGACCGTCGACGAATCGAGCCGGGACTATGCTTGGTACGATACCAACTCTGAAAACATGGTCCAGGTCCGCGGTCAGAAACTTGCGAATCCGTTCGGAATCCATGACATGGCGGGCAACGTGACGGAATGGTGTTGGGACGCCGCCGGCAAGTATTCGGAACGGGTTCGCGAGGGCGAGACCGTCATCGATCCCCAGGGACCGCCACGCTCCCCCAACCGATGGCGCATGCTGCGCGGCGGGCATTACCAGGCCAAAGCCGAGACCTTCCCCGCGTGGTCCACTTACGCGTTTGAAGAAAACCGTTTTGCCCAAAGCGGTTTTCGAGTCGTGCGGACGATTGAACCGCGGCCTGCAGCGGCGGTGCCAGCAACGACGATGACGGCGACCACACCGCCCGCCTGGACGCTGCGGAGCATGTCCGAATGGGCGATTCAACATGGTGGGCAAGTCTTGCTCGGCGACGGACGCACGATCGCCCGTCTGGAGGACCTGCCGGCCGAAGTGACACGGGTCGACCAGATCACGTTCACCCACGTGGAGTCGTTCGGCGACGCGGAAGCCGCAATCGTGGGGAGTTGGCCAAAGCTGAAGGGGATCGCCGTCGGCGACACGTCCATCACCGATGCCGGTCTGCGGAAACTGGCCGCGTTGCCGCTAGGCAACATCCTCAGCGTGCCCGCCACGGCGATCACGGGAGCAGGTTTCGAGGCGTTCGCAGAAAAGAGTTTGGGGACCGTGGTGGTCTGCTATTGCCGGCTCACCCCGGCTGGCTGGAAGTTCTTGGCGGGGGTCGGCGCGACCAATCAATGGGACTGCAAGCACACGAATCTCACGGATGTTGACTTGGCCGAAATTGTGGCCCGCCACCCCGAGATCACCAAGTTGGACGCCCAGGGGACCGAGTTGACCGACGCCAGTGCCGAGCACCTTGCTCGGCTCAAGAACCTGCGGGAGCTGTTTCTGCAGGAAACCGGCATCGCGGATTCGGGGTTGGAACAGCTCGCCCCGCTCAAGTCGCTGACGAGCTTGACGCTCCAGCAGACCAAGGTGACCGCCGCCGGCGTCTCCAAGCTGCAACAAGCCCTGCCCAACTGTCAGATTCGTTGGAAGTAGACCGCCTGAAGACTCCGGTCACTGACGTTTCCGGCTCGCCGTTTTGTCTGTTTGTGAAGTTTTGAAAAAGTTTTCCGACACGCAACAGAAATCCCGGTCGCGGCTCATATTCAGTTTGACCGCGAACCGTCGGCAACGTCGCGGAACTCATCACACACCAACGGGAACGGCAGCATGGGCAGGTTTCGAGGGATGTTCGTTACTGGGTTCCTGGTGGCAGTCGCGGCCGGTTCCGGTTGCTCGTTCGAATACATCGCGACGGTCAACTGCGAAACGTGCCGTGGTATGGAGTCCGTCGTCGTTTCGGATTGTAGTTCGGAAAGCGCCATCAATCAGGCGAAGGCAGGATGCGAGATTTTGAATGGCAAGGTCGTCGGCACTCCGACCGTGGAGTCGCGGCTGGGGTTCGTCTGTAGTATCGCCCGCTTGCCCCACGAACTCGAGCCGGTTCGCGAGACGTTCGCACTGTTCCATAAGGCCTACGACGCCGTGTTCGGGGCCGACGAGATTGCCGCGGCAGACGATGACCCGCTGGAATGC
>JANRLN010000463.1:0-4712 GCA_033762515.1 Planctomycetaceae bacterium | reverse complement strand
CGCGGTTGAGGTCGTGGGCGACCGAGCGCTGTGTCCCGGCGGATTGACGATGGATGTGTGTCTTTGATGAGGATCGCTCAGCAATCCCCAAGGCGAATGGTCGACGCAATCGAATCAGTATTTCCGATGTTCGCGTGCAGTTGGCTTGCCCAATCTGCAGAGAAATCGGATTGCTCCATCGAGTTCACGCTGGCAATTCCCGTCACGTAAACTGCGTCCGACGGCCGAACCCGGTCAGCCCTGAGAAGATCGTCAGGCCCAGGCAGCCCAGCGCGAACCAGTCGCCGTAGGCCACATAGAGACTGCGGCGCGGGTCGAGGGGGATGGTGAGGATCTGCGCGGCGTTGAGCTGCTTGTGCCAGCGTCCCGTTTTGGCGTCGCGCGGGCTGGTGCGGCCTTGTTTATCCCCGTCGATGAATTTCTCCGGTTCCAGAATCGCGCCGTCGCCATCGATGAAGGCGGAGATCCCGGTGTTCACCGCGCGAACCAGGGGGGTTCGGCACTCGACCGCGCGAAAGGCCGATGTAATCAGATGCTGATCGAGACCGCTCGATCCGTGGAACCAGCCATCGTTCGACAGATTCACGAGGAGATCGATGTCCGCGTGGTCGCGCGATCCTGTGGAGACCAGATGCCGGACCAGATGCGGAACGGTGTCTTCAAAGCAGATCACCGGCTGCATCCGCCATTGGCGATGCTCGAAGACCGTGGCCTTGGTTCCCGCGTGCAGGCCGAAGTCAGGCGGGTAGGGAGTGAACTTCTGCAGCCATGGAAGCGTCTCCTTAAAGGGGAGATACTCGCCGAAGGGAACCAGGTGCATCTTGTCGTAGCGGGCGCTGAAGCCGGTTTCGGGTCGGATGAGGACGGCCGAATTGGCCTGGCGGATGCGACCGTCCTTTTGCAGATCGACGCATTCCAGGCCGTAGATCATGGCCGCGCCGGTCTTCTGCGCTTCCTGCACCAGCGTCTCTCGGACCGATGGATCACGCCAGAAATCGGGAGGCACGCGCGGAGCGAGTTTCTGCAATTCGTCTTCCGTCAGCCCGGCAGGGGCGCTGGTCAACGGCCAGCGGAACATCGACTCGGGCCAGACGATCAGATCGGGCTGCTCACGGACGGCGATTGCGGTCAGCCGCATGTGGGTGTTGTACTGCAGTCCGAAGTCTTCCTGAGGAATCCGCAGTGACGCGACAAAGTTCCCTTGAATCAGCGCCACTCGCGGGCCCGGCGTGAAGTCGGCCTCGCCGCGACGGACAAAGCCATACACCAACGTTGCCGCCACCAGCAAAGTGGCGGCGAAGGCCGGCCAACGCCGACTGGGCGTCACCCCCTCGGCCAGGCGGGTGAGGGGATCGGCGGGAGCGGACGGGTCCGTCGGGGGAGGGAGCAAGCGCAGGGTTGCGAACCACGATTGCGGTACAAGGGAGGCGATCGCGGCCGCCGAGGCCGCCATCACACCACTGACGCCGTAGGCCCCGAAGACGTCGCTGATCTGGATGAGTTCCAGCCAGCGATACTGCGTGTGTCCCAGAAAATACCAGGCGAACCCGGTCAGCAGATGGGCTTTGGCGAACTCCAGCCCCACCCAGACCATAGGCGCGGCAACCACCAGCGGCATCGACCAGCGATAGACGGCGACGCGCGAGAGCCAGAGCTGCAGCGGGAAATACCCTGCCACGTATGCCGACAGCGCCCACCAGGCGATGTACATGGTGGGATCGCCCAACCGCATCCACTGCAAGGCCGGCAGATGGAACGCGATGCCGCCGAAATAGGCGGCGAGATACATCCGCCGCGTCGGCGTGCGCACGCGAATCAACAGGAATACGGGAATCGGGGCCAGCCACGCCAAAGGACTCCAGTTGACCGGGGCGAAACTGGCCCACATCAGGAGTGCCGAGAGGAGCGACAATCCCAGCGCCGGTCGCATGGGCGCCCGTGCCGGTTGGTGGGTCTGCCGAGAACGTGCCGAGGCGATGATTTCATGGGCCGAGCGGTCGATCGGACGCGAATCGGCCACGGATGGGGAAGGTTCAACCACAGCCGTACTCATGTCTGCCATCCTTGACTCGAAGTCGGCCCGGGAACAGCCGTGTTCCGGGATGCCCAGGAATGTCCGCCGCTCAGGACCAGCTCACCACGTCCACCCAATCACCCGGTTGATAGTGCCGCTCGCCATCACCCAAAACCGCCATGCCGTTGGCGGCGACAGTCGCCCGCAGATCGGAGGATCCCTGCCAGGGAAGGATCCGAACCGCAGGACCGTTCGCCGTCCACAAAATCTCTGCCGGATGATAGGTCGGCCGATCGCTGCGATGCCGGAATTCCGCCGCAACAGTCGCCGCAAAGGCTTGTGGCAAAACGGGTTCAGCCCCCATCAACCGTCGGATCGCCGTCCGGACGAACAGTTCGCAGCAGACCATACTACTGACCGGATTCCCCGGCAAGCCGAATACGGCGCATCCCCCGGAATCTCTAGGTCGCGTGAACATCCCAAACCAAACGGGTTTGCCCGGTTTCATATTCACTTTGTGGAAGACCTCCCGCACTCCCGCCGAGGCCAGTTCCGAGGGGACCAGGTCCAGTTTTCCAGCCGAGACCCCTCCGGAAAGGACGAGGATGTCGCATTCCAGGCCCTCGCGAATCCTGGCCGCCAGTTCCTCACGAATGTCGCGCGCCACGCCGAGCGGGACCGGTTCCGCGCCGCACGTCTGGATCTGAGCGGCCAGCATCGGTGCATTCGAGTTGCGGATCTGCCCCGGCCCTGGTCGGTCACCCACCGGCACAAGTTCATCACCGGTCGCCAAGACGGCGACGCGCGGACGGCGACGCACGGGGACCTGGGCGCACCCCAGTTCCGCCAGGGCCCCGATTCGAGACGCGGTCAGTTTGTCACCGGCGACGAGCACTGTCTCGCCGACCTTCAGCGCCGCTCCACGACGAATGATGTTGGCTTCGGCGACGACCGGGCGGGTGTCAATCTGGACGCAGTCCCCTTCGATTCGGGTGTCTTCGATGCGCACCACCGCATCGGCGCCGACGGGCAGGGGAGCCCCCGTCATGATTTGAATGGCAGTCCCTGGAGAGACGCTGAACGCCGCCACCTGTCCAGCCGTAATCCGTTCGATGACCGCGAGCGTCGCCTTCCCTTTGGCGGCATCTGCCGCACGGACCGCGTAGCCGTCCATCAACGACTTATCGAATGGCGGGGAGTCGATCTCGCTGACGATGTCGCGGGCCAAGGTCAATCCCCAGCAGCGTTCGAGCGGCAGCGATTCGACAGGAAACGGCTGCACCTCGCGGCAGACATGGTCAAATGCATCGGCCATCGCAATCATGGGAAGCGGGTCACTCTGGCAGGCAGCAATGGGATGGAAACGTTTGCCGTATTGTAGACGGAGTTCCGTGGACGCGTCGCCGCGGTCGGCGCTTGGCGAGCTAAAACCGGGCGAGGTTGTCAGTAGCGATCCGGCGACAGCAGCGTCAGATCGATGGAAGGAGTTTCGCGGGCCACGAGTTGCGAGACCAGTTGGCCGGTGATTGGCCCCAGGCTGAGGCCCATCATCGCGTGACCGGTCGCAATGACCAAATTCTCGCTGCGACGGGTGCGACCGAGATAGGGAAGACCGTCGGGCGTGCAGGGTCGCAATCCACGCCAGGGCGAAATGTTGGCGAAGTCACTGGGGGTGAACTCTGGAAAATACTGGCAGAACGATTTCACGATCCCCTGGACGCGGCGGGGCTCGACGCGCTCATTGAGTCCCGAGAGTTCCATCGTGCCTCCGACGCGCAGCCGCTCTCCCATCGGCGTGATGGCGATGCGTCCTTCGACACCGATCGAACATAAGTTCGGCAGCTTCCGCGGTCCTTCCAGCGTGAGGCTGTAGCCCTTGCCGGGTTGCATCGGCAGCGGCAATCGCAGCGCCTGGGCCATGCCGCTGGACCACGAACCCCCGGCGAGCACGACCTGGTCAGCGGCGACGAATCCCTGATCGGTGTCTACGCCCTGTAGCTTGATCCCCGATGAAGGCAGACCCTGGACCTCGCGGTTCCACAAGAACTCGCAGCCCGCGGCGGCCAGGCGTTGCTGCAGCCCGGCCATGAATCGCTGCGGCGACAGATGGCAGTCCTGCGGAAACCAGACGCCGCCCATCACGTCCATCGACACCTGCGGATCGAGCGTTGCGATCCCGACCCGGTCGAGGACTTCCGCCGGTACGCCGAGCGTCTTCGCTCGTTCCGCCCCGTGTGCCTCTTCATCGAGGGCCGCCTGCGTCCGGCAGAGCATCAGCAGTCCCTGGCGAGTCAGTCCGAACTCATGGTTCCACGCGTCATCGAGCTCGACATACAACTCCCGGCTGGCGAGATTGAGATCGCGCAGCAACGGAGCGGCCCGCCGCACATGCTGCGGCGTGCAGGCGCGCCAGAACTGGTAGCCCCAGCTCAGCAGATCCCACGACAATCGAGGCCTCACATAAAAGGGCGATTCGGGGTTCCCCATCCACTTGAGTCCCAAGGCGACCATCCCCGGCGCCGCCAGGGGGACCATGTGACTGGGGACGATCATCCCCGCGTTGCCAAACGAGCAGCCGTCGCGTTCGGGAGCCGCACGGTCGATCACTGTGACCTGATCTCCGCGCTGCGTGCAGTACCACGCCGAGCACAACCCAATGACGCCGCCGCCGACTATCACTACGTGCTGGGACATCGAA
>JANRLN010000462.1:0-15882 GCA_033762515.1 Planctomycetaceae bacterium | reverse complement strand
GAACTCCGTTGACGATGGTGCGACCAAGCCGTCTGCGGAAGCCATCAATAGGATGTCTTCGCTCCGCTGAAGAAATCGCATTCGAGCTTGTAAACGGCATTGAGTCCAGTCTGATCCACGGTGGGGCTGACCTTGAGATTGCCGGCGACCGCGACCAATCCTGAGCGGAAATCGACCTTTTGCCCGGCCTGCATCTCGATGAAGATCATATCGGTCACCTTCGGCTGGCCGCCGAAACAGCAATCGCCGCTGTCTTTACAGAGGACGAAACCGCTCAGGTTCTCGGTTTGTTTGGTTTGGTACATATACCCTTTCAAGAACACAGGTTCCTGCGTCAGGGCCTCGACGTCGGGATGGACCGACGTCCGGCCTTGATCCGTGATGAAGCCTTTTTTCGAGATGTCCGTCGCGAAACTGACGCGGCGATAACCCGGAGGGATTTCTGTCGCGAACGAATAAGCATAGAAGCCAAGCGCGGACAAAAACGTGACTGGCAGGATAACCAGCGTCGCCTTCGCGACCACTCCGCCGCTGTAAGTTCCTTGTGAGCCTGCAACTTGCCGCCAGGCGATGAACGCCAGCACCGTGCCGATCAGCGGCACCGGGACAAAGACGTCCCAAGCGAACGCCATCACCGACAACGGGACGAATGCGGCGCTGACGGGGACGAGTGGGGGAACAGGGCGGTATTCAAACTCATTCAGGGCCGCGTTGTGCGACGATCCCGTCATGACTGCAGATGTCGACATATTCCAGCGTTCCGAAATGCTGAGCTGCTGACGAACCGGCGACGGGCGTCGACAGGCTCCCCCGATTTCGGGGATCTTCTATCGGACAAGTAACCCGCCCGGCACCCTATTCTACTACGGTCCGCGGTGGATGTCAGTTGGCAAATCTCGTGAAGAAATGGGGGAGCGCCTCTTGACTCCCCAAATGCTCGTTCGTGACCTGTCCTCCGAGAAGGCCGAGGTTTCGACGTCTGGTTGTTCCGTAACTCATTTTCAGAAATAGGCTTACGGGATAAATTCCGGAGTCGATGATTTTCGGCGCCGCACTCGCCCGCCGCCGCAGTGAAAGTGGCTTGCCGCGTAGACTCTCGCTGGATTTCCCAGATTGGACTTCCGGCGGTGCGGCTCAACGGCAACCTCTGCCGGAGTCGATTCCGCCTTCCCGGATTCGTGAATTCATCACGACTTGGGGCGATGAACCGTCTTGACCGGTTTTGGCGACTGTCATATCACTCGCCCGCTCTTCGGATTTCCCGGAGGAGTCGCGTCATTCTGGCGCGAATTTGGTCGGGAACCATTCGACGGAGCAGGTCGGGGACGAGTGCGGACACGGTTGTCAGCGGCTCGGACCTGGTCCTACGTCAATCGTCGATCCTAGCCGAGCGTTCGTCGCCCCTGTTCGGGCGGAAAGATGCTCGCAGGCTGCGACCACTCGGATAGACCGATCGAACGACACGGACACTGAAGGTCATCACGGGCACACTCGGAAAACCCTTGGACCTGGAGGAGGGAGTCACCTTGGGCAGGATCATTGGACTGATCGGCGGGACGTGCCTGTTGATCGCACTTGTGCGATTGACCAACTTGCACCATGACGACCATACGCTCAAAGCGGATGTCGGCGTCGCGGCGGCGCACCCCAATCTGACACCTCGCGATGCCTACCGGCGTGGCAAGGAGATGTATCTCCGCGGCCATTACGAGGCGGCGCTCTCCTTCCTCGAAAACGCCACGGCGTCGACCAGCGGTCTCTCGGTGGCTGATCGCGGTCAGGCCGAGCAGTATCTTGCCCGCACCCGCTTGAAGATCGCCAAGCTGGCGACCGGCGATCTGACGGCTCGCGGGCAGTCGCCCGACGCGGACCCGTTCGCCCTGGACACCGACCCGCCTGCAGCGGATCCGGCGACCGACGCCATGCGGACTCGCGTGGAGCGTTTGATGTCGCAGGCCGTCGCCGCAGCCAAGGCGGGACAGGTGGAAGAGGCCGTCAAACTGGCCCAGCAGGCAAACCAGATTGCGAAGTCCGCCAAGCTGACGTTCGCCAAGAATGAATGGACCCCGGCCGCCTTGCTCCAGCAATTGCAGGGGGGCAAGCCCGCCTCCGCCAAGGGAGCCGCCAAGGGTTCGATGCCTGAGTGGGCTGATGAGCCGACCGCGGTGCGGACCGCTGCCGCCGTCGATCCTCAGACCGAAATCGAATTTGTCAGCGGCAACGACGCTCCGGCCCCGCAAGGGAGCCTGAATCCGGCGGCTCGCAAATCCCAGGCCCTCGCACTCATCGCCGCGGCGCGTGCCGACATGAAGGCGGGACGTCTCCCGGAAGCCCGTCGCAAGGCCAAGCAGGCCGAAGAGCTCGACGTCGCTTATGACCTGTTCGACGATCGTCCCGAACTGTTGCTGGCGGAAATCGATCGCCGTGCCGGCACCATGACGCTCAACGCGGCTGCTCCCGCGGCCAAAAGCCCGATGGTGGCGGCGACCGCACCGGCCATGCCCGCTGACCCGAGCATGACCATGAAGCCGACGTCTCCCATGGCGCCGAATTCGGCCAAAATGGAAGCCGAGCGTTTGCTGAAGCTGGCTCGCGAAGATCTGAAGAACGGCAACCTGCAGGCGGCTCAGCAGAAGGCCGAACAGGTCCAGCAGATGGACGTGGCCTACAAGCTGTTTGAAGATCGCCCGGAACTGGTGCTCAACGACGTCGCTGCGAATATGGCTGCCGCCAACATCGCCGCTGCCGACGTCCCCCCGGCCGCTGCCAAGTCGTCGGAAATTCCGGCGCTCGAACCCAACAAGGGCCAGGCGAAGGATCTGCTGGCTCGGGCTCGCAACGCTCTTGCGGAGGGCCGGGTCGACGAAGCGCGGCAACTCGCCATCGAAGCCGAACGCCTGAAATCGCCCTACGGACTGTTTGATGATCGCCCGGAGATCGTCCTCGCCGACATCGCCCGTGTGACCGCCCGTGGTCCTGAAGCCAAGCTGATGCCGATCGAGCAGCCGGCCGCACCGGCGACCCCTGCCGCACCGGCGGTGGCCTCGAATGGCAACCCCAAGGTTCAGGCCGCGAAATTGATGCAGGAAGCTCGCCAGCTGATGACCGCCGGCCAGCTCGAAGCGGCCCAGGCCAAGGCTGCGGCGGCTGAAGAGTTGAACGTCGCCTACGATGTCTTCGACGATCGTCCCGAGTTGATTCTCGCGGAGATTCAACAGGCGATGGCGGGGAACGTCGCGAAGACGATTCCGACCAATGCGGCTCGCGGACCTGCCGTGCAGACCGTCGCGGGAGACTTTGCTGACTCAGCGGCTCCGGCCATGACCTTCAGCGGCAACACCACTCGCGCTGCCGCCGAGCTGGCTGACAATGACCTCACCGACGCGCCGGCGATCGTCTCGCCGACGGGCGCCTCAGCGGTCGAATTGTACAACCGCGGCATGGCGGAACTGAGCCGCGGCAATCGAAAGGGCGCCTACGAGGCCTTCCAGGCGGCGCATCAGTCGGGGGAACGCCTCGACCTGTCCCGCGCTCAGCGTCTCCAGGATTACCTGCGGGAGCTGTCGCCGCGGAACGGCTCGAAGATTCAGTTGACGAACAGCCAGGTCGGCGACGCCGATCTGCAGACGCCGGCGGAAGCCGCCCCCTACGAAGAGCCGAGTCCCCTGGACGCAATGGCTCAACAGCAGTCGGTGAAGTTCGACCGACTGCGCACCGAAACCCTCAACGCCATCTTCCGCGCGGAACGTTTGCGGGAATCGAATCCGGAACAGGCTCTGCAGATCGTCGACCAGGCCATCGCCGCGGTCGAAGGGGCGGAACTGGGAGACGATGCGGCAGCAGCACTCATGCGGTCGCTGCAGAAGACCCACTCGTCGCTGCAGAACGAGATCATGAAGCAGAAGCCGAACCTGGATCAGAAGCAGCACAACGACGAAGTGCTGGCGGTGCTCGAACGGGACCGCAACAACAAGATCCGCGTCGAGCAGGAATTCGCGTCGCTGGTCGACGAGTACAACACCCTCTACCAGCAGAAGCGGTTCGCCGAAGCGGAAGTGCTGGCGAAGAAGGCGAAAGAGCTTGATCCCAAGAACCCGGCCACGGAAACGATGTTCTGGAAGGCGCGGTTCGCCCGTCGCAACGAGAACAACGAAAACCTGAAGCTGGCCGCCGAAGAGTCGTTCATCAAGACGCTGGACGAAGTCGAGTGGGCCAAGGTCGCCAACGTGGGTGACGATCCGATTGACTTCGGCACCGACTGGGGCGACATCACCCGCCGTCGCAAAGGCAAGTACGGAGCCGACAATCGCAAACGCAGCGAAGACGAACTCAAGATTCAGGAAAGCCTGAACCGTCGCATCTCGCTGCACGAAGACAACGTCCCCCTGAGCGAATTGATGGCGAAGATCGGCACCCTCGCCGGATTCAACGTCAACTTCGACAAGCTCGGCATGGAAGAAGAAGGGGTCACGCCTTCGGTGCCCGTGACGATCGACGTCGACGGCATCACCGTCCGGTCGGCCCTCAACCTGATGCTCGACCAGTACCGTCTCGGTTACATGGTGCAGAATGAAGTTCTCAACATCACCAGCCGCCTGCGTCAGCAGGGGGAACTGGTGGTGGCGACCTACCCGGTCGCGGACCTCGTGATTCCGATCCCGAGCTTCGCCCCCACCATGGGGAATGCGATGGGAGTCACCGGCGCCGGAAGCACGTCGCCCGGCAGCCTGGGCGGGGCACAATACAGCATGCCCCCGATGGGAGCGGGACAGCCCTTCGCTCAGATCGGGCAGAATCCGCTGGAATCGATGACCGGTCTGACCGGGAATGACCGCCTCGCCGGCGGCAGTCCAACGGCCGATTTTGACACGCTGGTCAGTCTGATCTCCACCACCGTCGCCCCCGACTCGTGGGCCGAAGTGGGGGGGGCCGCCTCGATTCGGCAGTACGAAACGACCTTGAGCCTGGTGGTGCGTCAGACCCAGAAGGTGCACGAAGAAATCGCGGACTTGCTCGATCAGCTCCGCCGCCTGCAAGACCTGCAGGTGACCATTGAAGTCCGCTTCGTCACGGTGTCAGACCGCTTCTTCGAACGCATCGGCATCGACTTCGACTTCAATATCCAGCCGAGCGTCGGCGGACCGGACGTCGACAACACGGGCTTGCCTCTGTTGCCCTTCGGCTCGGTCTTGATTCCCCAAGCCGGCGCCAACGCCGTCCAACAGGCTCAGCAGGGCGCCCAGGGACAACAGGCCCAACAGGCCCAAGCCGGTACCGGTCAGTTCTTCACTGTCCCAGGACCGCGCCGTGAACTGACCAACCGTTCGAACTATCCGAAGAATACGATCGTCGGTCTGAACAATCCCGGACAGTTCAGTCAGACGCTGGACGTCCCCTTCCAGCAGGGGTCGTTCGAAGTCGGTGTCCCGACCTTCGGCGGTTTCAATCCGAACGCTGGTGTGCAGGTCGGTATGGCGATCTTGAGCGACGTCGAAGCCTTCTTCTTCATTCAGGCCGCTCAGGGGGACTCGCGGTCCAACCTGTTGTTCGCCCCGAAGGTGACGCTGTTCAACGGCCAGCAGGCTTCCGTGATCAGCCAGGTGTCCCGACCATTCGTGATCAGTCTGATCCCGACCGTCGGATTCTTCTCGACGGGCTTCCAGCCGGTGATTCAGTTCTTCCCCGATGGTGTGTCGCTCACGGTGCAGGCCGTCATCTCGGCTGACCGCCGTTTCGTCCGCCTCACGGTGATCCCGCTCTTCACGAACATCACCGACGTGTTCACCTTCTCCTTTGTCGGTGGAACCACCGGCGGTCAACAGCAGCAAGGTGGTCAGGGTCAGGCTGGCGGCGGCTTCGGCGGCGGCCAGGCGGGCGCCGGCGGCGGTCTCGGCGGGGCCGGCGGCCAGTTCGGCATCGGCGGGGGCATGGGGACCACCCAGATGGTGATGACCTCGATGTTCGCCCAGCAGAATCAGCAAGGCGGCCGACAGCAAGGTCAACAACAGCAGGGCGGGGCCGGCTTGACCGTGACCGTTCAGCAGCCGGTGACCGAAATCGTCTCCGTTACGACGACGGTCAGTGTGCCGGACGGCGGCACGGTGCTCCTCGGGGGTGTGAAGCGGCTCCGCGAAGGCCGCAACATGTCCGGGGTGCCGATCCTGAACAAGATTCCGTATGTCAGCCGCCTGTTCAAGAACACGGGGGTTGGTCGCGAAACGGAAAGCGTCATGCTGATGGTGACCCCCCGGATCATCATTCAGGAAGAGGAAGAAGAATTGCTCGGGATTCCGACCGAGTAACTTTGAGGGGATGAGTCGCACATCCTCGGCCGTCGCGGTCTCTCGGGCAGACCGCGACGGTTTTTTTTTGCGCCCCGTGCAAGAGTCGGCCGTGGTGGGCTCGGGCTCGCCGGCGGCTTGGAATAGCAGTTCGCCGACCCGTTCAACCTCAAAAGCGGCGGCGAACTCCTTCGATCCTCGTCAATGAACTTCCTGCGATTTTCCGGTTCGGCGCTCCGCTTTCTTCCCGCAAGACTGGTAGAATGGGGGCGTAGCGCAAGATGGGCTTGCCGCTTAAGGACCACAGAGATCGGAGGGAGCGAAATGGGTAGCTTGGGGAAATTCGTCGCAGCAGCATTCGTCGCGTTCGCAGTCCAGAGTGTCGCGTCCGCCGACGATGGAAACTGCCCTTGGTGGCGTCCGTGCGGTCCGGGAAACAGTTGGGGCGGCAACCGGGGCTTCGCTCAGGGGGCTTATGGCGCCGACTTCCGCCCCGCCTGCGCTCAACACGATTCGTGTCTGGCAAACGGGTGCAACAGTCGCAAGAGCTGCGATCGCGAGTTCCTGAACAACATGTACAGCGCCTGCGAGTGCTCTGACAAGCCGCTGCTGTGCCGTCACAAGGCGCGGATGTATTACCTCGGCGCCCGGCTGTTCGGCGGACTCTATCGCTAGAACCCGCGTGCGGACTTGAATTGCAGGGTGACTTCGAAACGGGCGGCCAGCCTCTGGGAGACTGGGCCGCCTGCTTTTGTTTGAGAGACCCTTGCCGAGGGTTTTTCGCGGAACCCTGCGCCGTCAGTCAGCTTCCTTCCATTTTTCCATTTTCTTTCAAACCCGCCGTTCCGGGAGAGAACGACCCCTCAAGGGCTTTGTCACGCACGACCGATAGACATCGAGAAGACCGACTATTCCGATTCCGTCGAGCTTGTGGCGAGGCCGACCTATGTCTGCGGGCGAACACACCTTCGAGCGTCCGTTTCGACCGGTCGGTGTACGAATTTTCAATTTCGTCGGTTCCTGCGCCCGGCGCTGGGGATTCGCCCGACCGCTCAACGCACAGCGGATTCTGGACGCCGCCTGCCGGAAGACCGGGCTCCACGACTTCGGTGGAGACGAGTTTCGTCAGCCCCTCGAACTGCTCGTTCACGACTACGAGCATTCGGCCCACCTGCATCCCTTTGGCCGCCTGTGCGTCGCCAACCTGCTGAAGACCGCAGCGACCAATCGCCTCCTGCTGCAGGCCGCATGGAAGCGACACCCGGAATATCTGGATGTCCCCTTGCGTCGACCACTCTATGTCGTCGGGATGCCCCGCACGGGGACGACTCTGCTGTACAACCTGCTCTGCCAGGATCCGGCCGCCCGCCCGCTGATGGCCTGGGAGACGATGTTTCCAGCCCGCACGCTTCGAGAGGAGCAGACGGAAAACGATCGTCCGCGCAAATTTCGAGCAAAAGTGACCATCGACGTCATGAATCGCATGGCTCCGAGCCTCAAATCGGTTCACGCCATGCACGCCGACGCGCCGGAAGAAGATGGCTGGCTGATGAACAACACCTTTGTCAGTCTGATGTTCACGCTCAACGGCTGCATCCCAAACTACAGTCAGTATCTGCGTGAACTCTCCCAGGCCGAGTGCCGGCGGGTTTACGAATTCTACGCCCGGCAGCTGCAACTCCTGCAGGCGGGCGACCAGAAGCGTCACTGGGTGCTGAAATCCCCGGTCCATCAGCCGACATTGCAGGCCTTGCTGGAGACCGTCCCCGACGCCTACGTCGTGCAGACACATCGAGACCCCCGCAAGGTCATTCCCTCGTGTTGCAGTCTGCTCTCCATCACCCGCGGCATCCTCAGCGACCATCACGACTTGCAGGAATCCGGGAGGGAATTCGCGGAACGCATGGCCTACGCCGTTCGCCGCGGCATGGAAGCGCGGGAGCGCTTTCGCTCGCGAATCTGCGATGTCAGTTTTGAAAACTTGATCAACGATCCCGTGGGCGTCGTGCAACAGATCTATGGACGACTGGGTTACCAGTTCTCCGCCGAGATGGAACTCGCCATGCGGAAATGGCTGGCGGAAAATCCGCAGCACAAGCACGGCCCGCATCGCTACACCCTGGAGCAATTCGGGCTGACGGAAGCCGACATCGAGCACATTTTCGCCGGCTACGGGCCGCTGTTCGAAAGCAGTCGCAAGCTGGCAGGCTGATCGGGCCGCCGTCACTCATTCCTGAGGCGAGGCATTGCGGGCCACCGCTGTGGAACGGATCGGGATCTCGTCCTGCGGACGTTCCGCCTCAAGCACTCGCCCGCAGTTCCCCTTCGCCGAACCGCTGAATCAACTGATCCAGCTTCCGCGACATCGCATCTTGCGACGATCGCAGTTGGGAAGTGACGTCGAGCACTTCGGCTTCCTGACCGGCCAGCTGCCGCGCCTGCTCACCGAGTTGTTCGGAAAGCTGCCGCAACTCGGCCAGCAAGGACTCCAACCGCTCCGCGGCGGCCTGACCTTCCGCCGGTTGCGTTTCGACGAGCGTCGATTCCAGCGCGGTGACCAGTCCCTTCCAACCTTCAAGCCGACGGCGTTCGAATTCGTCGATCTCCGACTGTTCCGCGAGAATCCGTTCGCACAACTCGTCGGCGCTCAGTTCGGAGAGATCTTCGTCGTGCGCGTCGCGCTCTTCGGGAAGATCGACTTCTTCGCCAATTTGCACCACCACTTCCCGGACGCCGATCTTCAGCCGATCTCCGTTGCGGAGGGCCAGACGGGAGTAGGCTCGACCGTTGATGTCGATCAACGTCCCTTCATCCCCCGCTTCGATCCAGAGGACTCCCCCTTGACGGTGGAGTTCGCTGTGCACCAGGGGCAGTTCGTCGTCATCCAGGCGCAGGTCGCAGATGCCGGCCCGGCCAATGAGGAATTCATCGTGCAGCATGGCCAGACGACGGGCGCGCTCTCCGGGAACGCGGACTTCAAGAGTCACGCTCTCCTGCAGTGCAGCGGCGGCGGTCAACAGTGATTCGGAGGTCGGAAGCGTCATATGCAAGCCGGTCCTGCCGCAGGGAAAGAAGACGCAGGCACGAGGCCAAAGTTTGGTCGCACTTCGCCTCCAATCTGATTCTTCGACTCTGAAAAAGCTCGGAGTTCAGTTTTTCGGGATCGGGCTGACCTCGTCGAAACCCTGTCGCATCGCGCTCGTCCAACAACGGTCGGCAACCTTTGTCGATTGCGCAAATCCCACCGGACGTCTGGCGAGTCAGCCGCGCGTGATTGCGTGGGACAGTCAAACTCTGCCGATCATGCCTCGGACTTGAGCGAACGGCGGAGAATTGTTCGAGCTGCCGAGACGCCAAAGTGCCGCGCCGCGAATGGCCCGGTCGGACGGCTTCCCAGCAATCGTCGACACGGATGTAGCAAAATTCGCAAGAATTTTGACGAACGGCCACGTGTGTTCCGACGCACGAAGATCAGAATTCTTGCGAATTCTGCGACGTTTCGTTCGCCGGGGTCGGCAGCGCCGCGAATCTCCCCGCCGGAAGGGCGCGACGAGGAACGAGGCAGCTGAAATTGGGAGAAGCCTGCCGCGGGCAATTCTGCGAATACGTCGTCCGTCACTCGTGTCGGAATCAGAGCAGACTCGATGCGTCAGGAATCCGTCGGCGGACGTGCGTCTCTGGCGGTATGGCACGCGGCCTTGGCAGCCTCGCAGGCGGACTCGAAATGCCTTTGAAAGTGTTCCGGCGCCCGCTCTTGGATGATCTCCCAGGCTTGGATCGCCGCACGCAACTTGTTCAGGCCTTCCTGGCGGTCATTGGCCGCCGTCGACTCCCGCAACAGTTCTCCCAGGTCGCGCTGAACAACGCCAAGATCTCCCAACAGCCGGATGCTCGCAGGATCCAGACGCACCAGCGTGGAATAGAGTTGTTCGGCCAGACGCAACGCGGCCATGGCTTGCGGCAGATCTTCCGGTCGTTGCCCGGTTCGATACCGGCTGAGTGCGTATTTTGCATCCGAGAAATAGACGCGCGCGTGCAGGTCTCGAACGGCGGAGGGCAAGACTTGCGCGACCTGTTCCACCATGGCGCCGCGATGTTCTGCCGCGACGGCGAAGTTGCCGAGTTCTAATTCGAGATCAACCAATTCTCGCAGCGTTTCGACGACCCGCTGGCGGGTCACCGGGCCGGCTTCCCGTTGCTGCGCCTGCAGGAATGTCTGCAACGCGGTTGTGTAGTACTCCCGCGCGAGTTGACTCCATTCCCCGGATTCCTTGGCACGGCCAAGCGCGAGCTCCTCATCCGACCGCAGTCGAAACAGCCGGCCGAAAGTGAACTGACTGCTTCCCAGGTCGCTCAGCAAGATGGTCGGGGGCGGCTGCAAACTCGCGGCGAGACGCGTGCGGCCGTCCAGAGATTGCTGGAGCAGCAGCACAGCCGCATGCATCTCCGATTCCGCGGTCAGGCTCTGATCCGATTTCCGTCCGTCCTGGACAACGCGGGTCGCCTCGTTCAAGCGAACGAGCGCCAGGTTGTGCTGAATTCCCAGAGATTTCCGCTCGTATTCCCATTGCGGCAACGGATAGGGTTCGCGGGCCGTTCGGGAATCCGCAAGCAACTGGCGGCGGAGATCGAGACAGGTTTCGAAGCGCCTCAACGCCTCAGGAATGTCGCCGCGCTCGTGCGCCGCCTGCCCGAGCTGGTTTTCGAAATCCGAGAGCAACAAACGCACTCCGGGGTGGTCGGCGTGGCTCCGGGCTGCCGCCGCCATGGCTTTCAGCCCGGCATTCAGCCGGGCTTCGCGGACATCGAGTTGTTCATCATCCAGCAGCTGTGAGATTCGCAGAGTCAGCCGCGCGTAGGTCAGTTGATTGTCGAGGTTGTCGCTCGATGGCTGAAGCTCCGCGAGATCCCGTTGGGCCTGCTCAAGCAACCAACTCCGAATTTCCCTCAGCAGTTGCGCCTGCCGGGCTTCGTTCTGAAATTCCCCTTCCAGGGACAGGTCGTCATCACCGTCAATATCCCGCCAGAACCCGGTGATCGCCTTGAGTTTCTCCTGATACTGTCGTTCAACTTCGCGGCGGGCGGCTTCCGCCTGCTCCTTGGCCGCTTCAGCCTCCAGCTTCGCGGTCAGGGTTGCGGAGTACAGGCCATACACCACGGCGCTGGCTGCAGTGGCCGCCAACGCAATCAGCAGCAGGACGGCGACAGTCGGCACCAGCGAACGGATCAAGAACCGGCGACGCTCACGCGACTTCCAGTGGCGCACCCGGCGTTCCAACTCCGCGGCGGATGCCAGCCGTTGACGAGGATCAAAATGGGTTGCCTCCTCGATATCGCGGCGCAACAGGACCGGCGCAACCTGCCGCACTGCGGAAGGAGCGAGCGGCCGTTGCAGGTCGCCGACGGCAAACTGGAACAAGAGCACGCCCAGGGCGTAAATATCGCGCACATCGAGTGCTGCGGCAGCCAGAAACTCGCCCGAACTCCCCACCGGTAGGGGGTCGATCGATTCCGGGGCGACGTAAAGGTGTGTGACGTTGCGCCCGGAGTTGTCGCGCGACGAATGGGAAGGGCTGATGGGCGTTCGGGAACTGTGACCGTCAACCTCGATCGCCCCAATGCCGAAGTCCGTGATTCTGGGCTGCCACGTTCCATCGGCCAGGGGCTGCATGAGGATGTTGGACGGCTTCAGGTCGAGATGGAACACACCTTCCCGATGGGCCGCCGCGACTCCACTGGCGATTTTCGCGATGAGCTCCAGGCGAACCGCGAAGGGAATCTGTTCCAGGCCACCCTGACGCTTCGCCCACTCCAGCAAATTCCCCCCCGAGACATAGTCGAACTCGAGAAAATAGGGGGGGCGTTCGAGATGGGCCGCCAGGTAGGGAACGATATCGTCGCGTTTCAGGTGCTTGATTCGCTTCAACAGCTGCAGTTCATTCTGAAACGATTCGAGCCGTTCGGGTGAACGACAGAACTTGAAGACCCGCTGGTTGCCTGGGTCGTCACAGTCCTGGCCGAGATACGCTGCGCCGAAACCTCCTTCTCCGAGCTTTTGGATCAGTTTCCAGCCGGGCCGATCTGGAACGTCTGAAGGGTTCAACTCCCCGGGAACAGGCTCGGGGGACCACCACTGGTCTGCAACGTTGATGACCTTCGGGGGGCTGCTTTTCGGCGGTCGAGGGAGCAGATCGCTCAAACACGCCTCGCACAGGACGACATTTTCAGACACCCCCTGAATGCGATACTCGCCGTGTCGAACCAGTTGAACGGGAGTCTGCATCACACCGGCACGCTGCAAGTTCATATCGATGAACGCCAGCGCCTGTCGCGCGACCTCGTAAGCGGTCAAGGTCATCAGCGTCCGGCCGCCGTCGCCGGCGCTCATCACGCGGCTGGCGACGTCAACATTGGGACCGAAGACGTCGACCGGAACATCCCCCTGACTCTTGACCACGGCGAGTCCGATGTCGATCCCGATCCGTGTCTGGACGTGCTGGTCAGGAGCGTCTAACTGCCACGGATAGGACTGAAGCGCTGCATGAAAGCGGAGCGCGCAGCAGACCGCGTCGCGAATGTCTCCGAAGATTGCGAGAAAGCCGTCTCCCAGGTGTTTGATTTCGTACGCCCTCGGATATTCCGCCAGGAGTTTGCGAAACATCGCATCGTGAGGATCGAGCACATTGCAGACGTACTTCCAGGAATTCAGTTGGGCCTTGATCCCCGTCGAGTTCACCAGATCGCAAAACAAGAACGCGAACTGCTGCGCAGTGGGCTCCTGAATTTCGTGTGGCGGCTCGGAAGTTCCGTCGGCGGCAGACACTTCGGCGATCCTTGCGTCGTGCAGGGGTGAGTTCAAAGCCTCGGCTGAAAAATCGCCGTCGCCCGGCATGTTAACATGGGGACTCCCCAGGGATCGACCTCGTGGTTCCCGGTTGGCTCGTCTGCAGCGTGCGGTTTTAAGTCGAACGGGCCGATTCTCTCCCTCATGTGCCGGCCGATTCTGCCGCCTCGCCAACGACTGTCCGTTGTTCCACCCATGGTCTCACGGAAGCTTGCCCTCCGCTGGTGTGTGCTACCTCCGGGTGAGCCTGCGAGCCTGCCGGTCGCGTCGACTCTGTCGGTCGAAACGAGACTCGTCGTACGATCCACCAACCCGGACCGATGGTTGCATTGTCGGATCAAGGGTTCAGCGTCGCGATCACTCCTCATCGGAGCAACGGGTGATGCCCCGGAGAGTTCATCGATCTACGGCCGTCTGGATTGCGGGAGTGATTCAGTTCTGGTCGGCGGTGGTGCTCTCGCAGGATGCCGCACCACTTCCTGCTCCGGCTGTGACGCCCCCGACAGCCGTTCCACGACCCAACGTCAATGAACTCGGGACGCTCCCGAATCAGTACTTTCGCACCCCTCCGCCCCCTCGGACGATCGCCGACCGAATGTTCGGCGGGCCGGCCGGACGCACGACCAGGACCTTGGCGCCCAGTCTGCTGAGCACTCCCAGCATGTTCAGCGACATGACCGCCGGCGGCTGCGGCGAAGCGGCATTTCTTGCCGGCACGGTGACGGCGGGCTTTGAGCATCCCACGTTCAATTGCACCCGCGCCAACCTCGCGGAGAACAATAGCCCGTTGCCGCGCGACCGGGTCTACGCTCGCTACAATCACTTCCACAACATTAACGACGTCGACATCTTCGGAGAGACGTTTCCCGACGGTGTGAACCAGTTGCACATCGATCGAGTCACTTTCGGCTTCGAGAAAACGTTTCTCGACGAACGGTGGTCGCTGGAAGCTCGAGTCCCGATTGCGCGTCAGTTGACGTCCGACGTCGTCCTCATGGACGTGCAAGGAGACTACAACCTCCCGCTCGACGATTACCGCACAGAGATTCTGAATCTGCAGTTCATTCTCAAAGGACTGCTGATCGAACAGCGCACGTTTGCCGTCTCGGGGGGACTGGCCGTCAATGTCCCCACCGCGCAGGACTTCAACTTGCGAATCTTCGTGGATGACGACGACTTCGAGATCATCTTGCCGGGCGTCGGCGAAGTCGGGAGCATCGCCGTCGACGCCGACGTGCGGGGGTTGATCCAGAACAGCACCGTGAATCTTTCGCCGTTTCTCGCCTATCTCTGGGAACCTCGGCGGCGGGTTTTCACCCAGGGGTTCGTCCAGTTGGACGTCCCTCTCAACACGTCAGGGAGCGTCGTCTCGGGAACGATCGGCCCGGCCGGGCCAGATCAGATCATCATTCCCCCCGACGCAGGGGCACTGCATCAGCAGACGCTGATGAGGATCAATATCGGGGCTGGATACTGGATCTGGCAGCGACCCGAACGCAGCTTCCTGCAAGCCGTGGCAGGCATCCTGGAACTGCATTACACGACGACCCTGAACGACGCCGACGTCAATCCCTTCACCATCCCGGTCCTGGCACTTCCCGGTCCTCTGCCCGATCTGAATGCCAGCGTGAACGTCGGCAATCTGGCCAATCGCGTCGACGTCCTCAACATGACCGTCGGCACCCATTGGCAACTCTGGCCGCGCACGAGCCTGGGGGTTGGGGCCGTGGTTCCCCTCCGCCAATCGGAAGGGGACAAACCGTTCGACTTCGAACTCAACGTCCTGTTGAATCACTTGCTCTAAAGCCGGCCGTTGTTTCAACGACCGTCGCTTTCTTGGAGTGAGTGTGATGCTCACGGCGATGATCGTTACCGCGCCTGCGGCAAATACGTAGTTTGGATCCGAAATCGATCCCGAAAGTTCCGTAGAGCTCGCTGAGAACGCTCAGAGGCTCAACCAGCCTGCGTCCGAATCGTCTTCGCGACCGATGGTAGGCTGGAAATTCACCCCACCAACTCCCCAATCACCTCCGCCTCCGGGAGGATCCGCAGCGGCCTCCTGAGGTGGTCATGAAACTCGTGCCGCGGGTGGATGCCGAAGCGGTGGTAGATCGTCGCGAGGAGGCAGTTGCTGTCCATCGAGCGGTCGATTGGGTACTCGCCGCGGGAGTTGGTCGCGCCGATGACCTGACCCATGCGGAAACCTCCCCCTGAGGCGAGGACGCTCATCGCGGCGGGCCAGTGGTCGCGGCCGGGGCGGCCGCTGGGGTCCTGGTAGGCAATCTTGGGGGTCCGGCCGAATTCGCCGCAGAACAGGAACAGCACGTGGCGGTCGAGGCCGCGGGTGAACAGGTCGTCTCGCCGAGTTGCACCAACGGAGCTGTGCCGACATATTTCATCAAGGCTTGTTGCTTCGACTGCCACTTTGTTTAGGGTAACTACAATGCGTTTTTGGGACGATAGTCTGCGAATCTGTCCGAAGTGCAAAGCATCAGTCACTCTGGCGGGCGAATCGCGTGTCGAATGCCCGCAGTGCAAAGCTCCGGTCTGGTTCTACAGCTATCGCGAGATACCGGCACCGCCGCAGTTGCCGACCGCAAAGCCTTTCGATCTCTTGACCAACCCGGCGACGCTGTTCCTGCTCAGCCTTGCATGTTTCTCGGGTTTGATCGCTCTCATCGGTATCCACAGTCTGTCTTTGGTTGTGACGATGTCGGGCTTGTCGGTGATTTGCGTCGTGGTCTTCGCCGTGATGCG
>JANRLN010000461.1:0-2777 GCA_033762515.1 Planctomycetaceae bacterium | reverse complement strand
GGTCGAGTTTAGTTTGCAGCCGGGCGACGCCGCACCGCCACGACAAAGAAGCAGCCGGGTCCGCCTGTTCCGCGACGAGGCGGAAGACGCCGAGCGCCTTGAGGTAGCCCATCAGCGGTTCCGGCGTGCAGCCCGGCAGGGAGATCTCATTCACGGCCCGCCTCCTTCCGACTCGCCCGCACGTCCGCGGCACGCAGGATCGCTTCCAGGTACGCCAACCGGAACGGGCCGAGGTCCGCCAGCAGCACCAAAGCGCGGGCGGTCCAGCTGTCCGGTCCGCTGAGACGCATTGGTGTCAGGTCCAGGTTGCCGCCCGGCCAGGTCGCTTCACCCAGGTCGACCGCCGGTAGCGGGTCGTCGTGCCAGACCCCCAGCGCGAATGGTTGGTCCGGGTCTGGTGGCGCTTCCTCCTCGGGCACGGAGCGAATTCCCAGCCGTGGTCGACCGTGGTGAGCCGCCACAAGGTACGCCGCCGGGAACGGGAGCTTCATCTGAAGCACGGCCAAGGCCGACGCGAGTTCGTGCCGGAACTGCTTTCGCCCGTGCTTCATCCGCCCTTCCATCCCGGACTTCGCCCAGAGCGTGCCGGGGTCGAGGCCAGGATTCACAGATCGGACGCCTATCTGGAAGGCCGCATGTCCCTTCCCCACGTCGTGCCAAAGGGCCGCGGTGCGAAGGTCGGCCGCCCACATTTCGACGAGCGGTTCCAATTCCTTGAGGAGCACATTGAGTTCGTTGCACACATTCGAAGTGTGCTGGCTAATGGTCAACGGATTCGGCAGTTTCATTGCCGAGTTGGGGTCAGATCCGATCCCCGATTCGCGCTGGGGTTTCTCCGGCAACGCAACAATGGGAACGGGCGAGGCAGACGACGGGTCCCAACCGAGCGACGAGTATCCGCCCGCGGTTGACGGCAACAAGATCACCAGACCGGGTCGGACCTGTTTCGGGTCGAGTTCGCGCCATTGTTCGTCGATGTGGTCCCAGACGTAACCGGAGCCGCGATTCTTGTCGGCCAGATCCTTGAGGAACGCGGCCGCCTGCCCGACCGGGACATTGCACAACTCGAGGCGATGGGGGCTGGGTTCGTCGGGCGTCGGCCCGGTCTCGGGGATTGCCCGCCAGAACACCTGCACGTCTGTCTCGGGGTCGTCGCTGCGGACGAACCGGCTCACGTCGATGTCGTTGCCGGACAGGTCGGGGGCGGTGTCGAACAGGTCAAGCAGATCGCGGCGGCGGACGACGTGGGTGTGCTCGAACGGGAGCGTGATGTTTTCCGATTGTTTGAAGTCGTCGAGCGCCTTCGGTGAAACGCTCTGGTCTTCGAGTTTCAGCAGATACTCGCGGGCGAAGTTCAAGTCGGACCACTCATACGGTGGGGCCAGCTTTTCGTCGGCGACGTCCACCCAGAACACCCGGCCGGGGCCGTCGTGGCCGGTGCGGTTGCAACGGCCGATCCGCTGGACGATGCTGGCCCACGGGGCGAGTTCCGTGACCATCGTGCGGGACGTGATGTCGACGCCCGCCTCCACGACCTGGGTCGCGACAATGATCCGGTCGCCGGGCGTTTTCGATTGCAGGGCCTCGTTCAACTTCACCCGCTCCGCCGGGCGGAACCGCGAGTGGACGAGCAAGAGTTCGGGCGGACTCTTTTTCTTGCGGAGCTTGTCGAGGTCATCGTAGACCGCCTTGGCGCGGTCCACCGTGTTCAGCACGACGAGGGTTTGCGTGTTATCCTGGTGTTGGGCGAGCACGTCCTTCGCCACGGCTTTCCCATCCTTAGACGCGGTGGCGGCGAGTTTCTTCAGCGTCTTGTCGGCGGTCATCCGCACGTTCAGCGGGCCGACATAGTCCTCCTGGCGAAGTTCCAGTGACGGGGCGTCGAACTTCCCCGCGAAGTCGACTGTGTCCAGCCACGTCGGCTCCAGCGTTGCGGACATCCACACGGATTGACACTTCCCCGCGGTGCGAAGGATCTGGCGGAAGCCGGCGAGCTGAGCGGACGTGCTCACTCCATTGGCCATCAGTTGGGGTTCGTCGAAGACCCATAAACAGTCGTTGTTGAGAAGCCCGAAGTCGATCGGCCAGTGGAACCGGCTTGCCGCATAGCCGCGGTTCAAAGCCCGGGACAGCAACATGTCCTGGGTACCGATCAGGACAGCATGCTTCTCGGGGTGCAAATACCATTCGGACTTGTCGACGCCGCCCATCAGAATGTGAACCTTGATATCCATGCCGAGCGCGCGAATCCACTTTTCCGCCTCGCTTGTGGACTGCTCGACGAGGACGCGCATCGGCAGGCAGTAGACCAATCGTCGCGGGGTATGGTGCGGCCGCGACTTCCACCGCCACAGCCAGCCAAGCACAGCCGTCGCGGTTTTGCCCGCACCTGTGGGGGCACGGACCAAGTGGGGAATCTCTCCGTCGGTTGCGAACCGTACTTGAAACGGGTACGGGGCGTAGCCGGTAGCCTGTTGAAAGAACTGGGCGAACTCGCTCATCTGCTCCTCGGGTTTACACCACGATAACCACGTCATGCTGGTCTGGAGGCTCTGTCCCGCGGCCGATGGATTCGATCGAACCGACGCATTTCGGGCACAACGGAATGAACAGAACTTGATCTTCCTGGAGGTCGATTATGTCGTACAGACGGTTCCGTAATCGGACAATATCCGTTGCCGAGACACGGACCAGAAAGACCGACAACTGTTTGCGACGGCCAAAATCCTCACACGCGGTTGCTACCCGACGCAGCCGTTTGGGGTTCGAAATGTCGT
>JANRLN010000460.1:0-5238 GCA_033762515.1 Planctomycetaceae bacterium | reverse complement strand
GCGCATTTCGTAGGGTGACGCCGAGTCCGCAAGGCTCACCCCGTTGGATGGGAATCGCCACGCCTTGGCAGCAGCGGTGCGCCTCGAAGACTCGGCGTCACCCTACTTTTGCCCACGCTACGGCACTCGCGCCGAGGGTTTTGACGCAGGGTGCTGCTTCAAAGTAGCCGTCACGCTCCGCGTGACGTGCGGACGCGGGGGATGCGTTTGAGTCGCTGAAGTGTTAGACGCAGGCCTGATGCTGGCAAGACGCGGGCGACTGTCGTGTCATCACCGTCCCGTGGACGTTCCGCTCATCACGCGGAGCGTGATGGCTACTTTCGTGAGCGTTGCCATTTTCGACTGGTGTCGACGTCCCGTATGTGGCCCAAGAATTCCAGCGCCTGACGACCTCACCCCACCGATTGACTCCGCCCCGCCCATCGTCGACACTGCCGACACCGTCTGCGCTCTCCCTTCCTCCGTCGAGTCGCCCATGAAAACCTCTGCCCTGCGGGCGTTGCGTCGCAAGCTGGCTGCGAACGGTCCCGTCTATGGGCTGTGGGTCACGCTGGAGTCGCCGAGCATTACGGAAATCGCAGTGGCGCTGGGGCTCGATTGGGTGGTGATTGACGCCGAGCACGGGCATCTCGACTGGAAAGAAATCGTTGAACATCTGCGGGCGACCGTGCGCAGCGACACCGTCGCGCTGGTGCGAGTGGCCAGCCTCGATGGGGGCCTGATCAAGCGGGCGCTGGACATCGGGGCGGACGGCGTCGTGATCCCCTGGGTGGAGTCCGCGGAGCAGTTTCGTCAGGCCGTGGCGTTTGCACGCTATCCCCTGGAAGGGGTCCGCGGGATCGGAGCCGAGCGGGCGACGTGTTGGGGGCAATGCTTCGTCGAACACACCGGCGAGGCCAACGAGAATGTACTCGTGGTCCCGATCATTGAGACGGTGCGCACGCTCCGGCAGGTCCCCTTGATGACGCAGGTCGACGGTGCTGAGATCTTCTTCTTCGGGCCGGCCGATTTCTCCGCGACCGCGGGGTTTCGCGGGCAGTGGGAAGGTCCCGGCGTCGCTGAGCAGATTCTGTCGGCCAAGGACGTGATCCGCCGGGCGGGCCAGCATTGCGGCCTCATTGCCGCCAGTGAAGCGGAGATTGCTGCTCGCACCGAACAGGGATTCCGCATGATCGGCCTGGGGTTGGACGCCGGGCTGCTGATTCGCTCGTTGCGATCCGCGCTGCAGACGGTGAAGCGCTCGCCGCGGATGCTGGCGTCGCTGGAGTCGGATCCCGGTCCGCCGCCCCCCCTGGAGCGGCCGCCGGAGTCGCTGCGGCCCGATCGACCGGAAGTGATGAACGCTGTGGGGGCGGGAGCGCGCGTCGAGTTGACGCCGGGAGTGAACTTCGAGTGTCTCGTAGGTCGGCACAATCAGGCGAAAGGGCTGACGACCGGCTGGGTGACGTTCGCCCGCGATGCGTCGCTGCCGTATCACACGCACCCCTTCACGGAATCGATCACCCTGATGCAGGGTTCGGCGAGCGTGGAAGTGGAAGGGCGGCGGTATGTCCTCAAGCGGATGGACAACATCGTCATCCCCGCCGGCCTGGCACATTCGGCCCGCAACTTGTCGGCGACAGAGAACGCGGTGTTTCAGGTCTCGCTCGGTTCCGACAATCCGGTCCGCACGCTCGTCGACAAGTTCTTCTCGCGGCGGACGATGCCCGATGACTCCACCGGCATCCCCGGCGCCGAGCGGGTGAACCGCTTTGCGACGGTGCGACGCTTCGCGGCCGGCCCCAACACGCAGTTCATCGATTTTTTCAACGACGACCTGATCCCCGGCATTGAAATGAGCGGCGGCTACGGCTTGTTTTCCCCCGGAGGGCGGTTGCCGGCCCATGTGCATGACTTCGATGAATCGATCTGCATCATCTCGGGCGAGGCGACCTGCATCGTCGAAGGACGGCGCTACAAAATGAGCGACGGCGCCACCGCACTGCAGCCGCGCGGCCGGGTGCACTACTTCATCAACGAGACGCAGTCGACGATGGAGATGCTGTGGGTCTACGCCGGTCCGAAGCCGGAACGAATCATCGTCGACGAACGTTGCGCGACCCTCGACGGAGATCCCTGGAAATGACTCACGCCCCGTTCCGGGTCGATCTGACCGCCGATTTCTACGACGACGCCGGGCGTTTGAAATATGCCGATGTCGGTCTGGATCGGCTGACGGCGACTCCGGGAGTTGTGGTTGGTCAGTTTACCGAACACCATCCGGAAATTCGCCCGGAGCAACTGGCCGGTCGGCAGGGCGTGGTGGTGCTGACGCCGCGCGTGACGGCACAGAGTTTGTCGGCGGCCGAGAATCTGCTGGCGATTGCCCGCTTCGGTGTCGGGTATGACAGCGTGGATGTCGCCGCCTGCACGGCGGCGGACGTGGTGTTGTGCATTACTGCGGGAGCAGTCGATCATTCCGTCGCGGAAGCGACGGTCGGCTGGATGCTGGCGCTCACGCATCAGGTGCGGACCAAAGACGCGCTGGTCCGCGAGTCGCGCTGGAACGACCGCAGCCGTCATATGGGGAGCGAACTGCGCGAGCGGACGCTGGGGCTGGTCGGCTTCGGCGGCATCGGACGTGCCGTGGTGCGGTTGCTGTCGGGCTTTCGGATGTCGACGCCGCTGGTGTTCGATCCCTACGTCTCGCCGGAAGCTGTCGCGGCGGCGGGCTGCCGGTCGGTGGAGCTGGACGAATTGCTGGCGCGGTCCGACTTCGTTTCGCTGCATTGCCCGCTGAATGAACAGACCCGCCACCTGATCGGCGCCCGCGAACTGGCTTTGATGCCGCCAACGGCACACTTGCTGAACACCGCCCGCGGGGGAATTGTTGACGAAGCGGCACTGTACGACGTGCTGGCGGCCCGACGCATCGCTGGCGCGGCCCTCGATTGCTTTGCTGTCGAACCCCCAAACACGCCGCCGCGGTTCGCCGAGTTGGACAACGTGCTCCTGGCGCCTCACTCGATCGCCTGGACGCATGAGCTGTTTCGCGACATCGGGCGGTGCGCCTGCCAGAGCCTGGTCGATCTGGCCCACGGACGACTCCCGCATGGCGTGGTCAATCGTGAAGTGCTGGAACGGCCGAGTTTTCAGGAGAAGTGGCAGAGACTGCGGCTGGAATGAGGCGAGGAGGCACAATTGGAGACGCGTTTTGACGACCGCTCATCACGCGGAGCGTGATGGCTGCATTGATGCCGACCACTTAGCCACTGTAGCCATCACGCTCCGCGTGATGAGTGGAATCACACACAGCACGGAGATCGATGCAGTCATTCCTGAAAAAACGCCTGCAATGAGAAGCTGTTTTCAAACGGGAGGGTGAGGCTCCCGCCGAACCGCGGGCGCTTCGATGGGTGTCCATTTTGACTCGAAAGACGGCTTGGCGGGAGCCTCGCTCTCCCCAATGCGAGCAGACCAAGACAATTGAAAACAGCTTCTGAGAAGTGTGGCCTGAGATTAAGGCGGAATTTCTTCGCAGAATCGGTTCTGGAATTGAGTACGCGTTTTGACGACCGCTCATCACGCGGAGCGTGATGGCTACTTTGACTTGCCTGCACCACTGTGATGCCTGCACCCGATGAGAAAGGTTGAGCCCATGTTGAGAACCTGGTGTCTGCTGTCTTGCGGTGTTCTGATTCTGGCGGGTTCGGCGGCTCGGGGGGAGGACCCAATTGTCCCTCCGGACGCCAAGCTGGAGAAACTGTTCGAGTCGCGCGTGCTGACCGAGGGGGTCTCGGTCGCTCCGGACGGGATGGTCTATTTCAGTGAAATCACCTTTTCGCACGTGGCTCGAGATGAACAGGGTGCGATTGAAGCGGGGCACATCTGGAAATTCGATCCCCAGACCGGCAAAACGACGATCTTCCGGTCTCCCAGCGGGATGTCGAACGGCATCAAGTTCGACGCCCAGGGCCGGATGGTGGTGGCCGAAGGGGCCGACTACGGCGGTCGCCGGGTCACGCGGACCGACATGCAGACCGGCAAGACGCACATCATCGCCGCGATGTTTGAGGGTCGGCCGCTCAACTCCCCCAACGACATCACGATCGATCTCCGGGGCCGCATCTATTTCAGCGACCCGCGTTATCTCGGTTATGAAGGTCTCGACCAGCCACTGCAGGCGGTCTATCGGCTTGATCCCGACGGCGTCCTGCACCGCATCATAACTGACGCGGGCAAACCCAACGGCGTGTGCGTCTCGCCGGACCAGAAGACCTTGTACGTCGTGAGCAACGACAACGGCGCGACCAGCATCGATCGCCTGGGCAAAGGAGCCGCGAAACAGGCGGACAAGGTGGAGACGCCCTTGCGTAAAGGTCTGATGGCGCTGCTGGCGTATGACCTCGCCGCCGATGGAACGGCCAAGTTCCGCAAGACGCTGGTCGACTACAGCCCGTACGACGGTCCGGATGGATTGATCTGCGACAAAGACGGCAACCTCTACGTGGCCGTCCGGGCGGAGAACCGTCCGGGGATCTGCGTCTATTCGCCTGAAGGAAAAGAGCTCGCCTACATTCCCACGGAAGTCCCGACGAACGTCGGGTTCGGTCGCGGCGCCGACGGCAACCTGCTGTACATCACTGCGGGCAAATCGCTGTACCGGATTCGCCTGAACCGCGAGGGGTATCAATTGCCGGCGCCGTGAAGAATCCCACGACGCCGGAGTCGGGATTCAAGGGCGCGGTCTTCGGACGCCCGCGAACAACCCGCCGCAAGGGGACGGGGAATCCCGCTGGCATTTTTGTGCCGCCGCGCGCGACACTATGGGCATGATGCGCCGAGTCACGCTGCTGGTGAACTGGTTGTTCGGGTTACATCCTCGCGAGGACGCAATCCCGCCCGGGCGGACGTTGGTCTCAGCGTGGTCACGGCCGTGTGGTGCGCTCTGGTTGGCTGCGGCGGTTGCGGCAGCGCTGGCGCACGAAGCGGCAGCCGGCGAGACGCGCAGCGCGGTTCTGGAAGTTTTCGTTCGCGGCGACGCCGAGCGTTCGCGGGCGGCGCGGGAGTTCGTGGAGCAGACGTACTCCGCGCGCAAGGGACTCTCGATCGCGTATCGGGATGTCGCCGCGAAGGAGACCGATCTCGACCGGTTCTATCAGCTCGCCGATCATTTCCGAATCACGGAACCGGGCCTGCCGGCATTCTACGTCAGCGGCAGGTTTGAATGCGGCTGGACGCCCGCCGTGACGCCGGGTG
>JANRLN010000459.1:0-4308 GCA_033762515.1 Planctomycetaceae bacterium | reverse complement strand
GCTGGAACAGTTCACGGAAGGTCTGCCTGCAACGTTGCTGTTGTGGCTTTCCAAAATTCTTACGGTCCGTTGCGATGGTGTATTTCCTGCGAACTGTCTCAAGAATCAGCGACCCCCGCGATTGCCATCGGAGCTTGATCTTTGCCGGGGCGCGCGTGGTCGTCCTGGGGATGCTGTTGGCGCTGGCGTCCAAAGAGGCCGACGCTCTGGAGATCATCGAGACCCGCTGGGGCTTCGACGGCAAGGTGGTCCGCAACCGCTTCAATCTGTTGTCTGTGCTGGTTGACAACCCGAAGGCCGAACCCTTCGATGGCGAGCTGTGGTTGCGAAAACGCATCAACGTGGGGACGCGCGTGGACGCCCCGCTGGTGGAACCGGTTTTTGTCGGCCCGTTTGCACGACGCTGGGTGCAGTTCTATCCCTACGTGAATGAGGGCTACGAACAATTCGGTTTGCAGGAGCGGCAGAAGTCGGGACGGGAAACGCCGGAATTCGATCTGCCGCAGCCGCGACTGGGGTGGCCCGCTCGGGTCATTGTGGACGGTGAATCCACGGGCGCGGCGACCGGTTTGCCGGTGAAAGGCCTGCCTGAGGTGCTGTTCCCGCCCTTCGTGACGGCGACCGATGGATTGCAGGCTGTCTTGATCGACAGTCTTCCGAACTGGGACGAACCTCGCCGCACCGCCTTCCTGAATTGGCTCTACCGGGGGGGGGTGGCCTTTGTGCTGCAGACGCCAACTACGGGCGCGTATCCGGAATTTCCTGCGGCTTTGGGAGTGCTGGCCGGCCCACTTGATGAACAGCGTTATGGATCCGGACGGGTCTATCGCGTCGCCGCGACGCGTCGAGACCTGAGTCGAGATCGCCTGACCGAGTTGTTTCGCCGCCTGCCTGAACGTCTGACGCGCGGCCCCGACGGAACACCTCAGGAATTGCCCCCGTTTGGCGACGAAGTCGATTCCGCCGTCCCCTATCACGATCCCTATTCGGATGGAACCAGCGAGTATTCGTCGACATCGTTTCTCGCACAACTCAGAAATATGACTCGCCCGGAGCACAATTGGCTGCTGCTGCACGGGCTGTTCTGGGTTTACATCGCTCTGGTCTTTCCCGGCTGCTGGTTGATCGGCCGACGTTGGTCGGATTACCGCGTGGTTTATTTGTCGCTGCTCGCGACCGTGGCCCTCTTCAGCGTGCTGTTCGCTTACGTGGGCCAGCGCGGGTATGGGGAGTCGACCGCCGTGAACTCCGTGGCCATCGTGCATCCCTTGCCGAACGGGCAGGCCGATGTCGCGTTGTGGTCGAACGCCTTCGTCATTTCCGGCGGCGATTACGAGATTCGCCACCAGGGAAGCGGAACCCTTTATTCCACCTGCAACATGAATGAAGCGGTCAACGGAGAGATTCAGTGCGGGGCGGACGCCCGATTCCTCGTGGACATTCCGCCATTTTCGTCGCGTGAGTATGCGCAGCGTATGCAGGCTCCGTTTGCCGTCCCTCGGCTTCAAACAGTCCAGTTTCAGCGGAATGGGGATCGTCTCACGTCGCTGACGCTCCGCTGCGATCCCCCAATCCCCGAGACCGCGGAGAACCTGGTGCTGTTGCACGGACGACAGTTCTACAACCTGAGCCGGAACGGCCCGCTCCTGGAACTCGGCATCGGAATGGGAGACGTCGGCGGCTATTTGCGTGTGGGACAGTACAACGGCAATCCCTACCCGTTTAATTCGCCGTATGGGCGGGAAACGCGACCGGTTATTGAACAATACCGTCAGATGTTCATCCCGTTGCTGACTCGGAGCCTCGGGATTGCCCGCGCCGAAGATGCTGCGGCCTTTAACTTGCCTGCCGAAACCGTGCGCGTGTGCTACTTCACACAGATCCCGGCGGAGTTGTTTGTGCAGAATCCCTATTTGGGAAAGCAGGCCGGCTGGGCGCTGTGCGTCGTCGACGTCCCGCTGGAAGTGCCGCTGGAGTAACGCCGCGGCGCATCACGTCGTTCCTTTGCGTTGGCATGACCTCTACCGTTGGATCAGTGACCCATGAGTGAATCAAGCCCCGGCCCCCACTCCGATACGGCGGCCGCAGCAGCGCCGGTCATCAGCGTTAAGGACGTGGTTCACAGCTTTAAGGGACGTCGCGCCCTCGATCACGTCACGTTTACGGTGATGCCCAAGTCCCTCCATGGCTTTGTCGGCCCCAACGGCGCAGGCAAGACCACGTCGCTGCGGATCATCTGCACGCTCCTGCGACCACAGGTCGGATCCGTCAAGGTCTTCGGTCACGACGTGGTTTACGAGACCCGGGAAGTCCGCCGGAGGATCGGGTTCATGCCCGATCACTTCAGCACCTACCGGCAGATGACCGTCTACGAATACATCGATTTCTTCGCGGCGGCATACGGTCTGTCCCTCAAGCAGCGCACCCAGACGATCGACGACGTGCTGGCCCTCACCGACATGTCGGGCCGCAAAGACGACCTGATCGGCGGATTGTCACGGGGCATGCAACAGCGCGTCAGCCTGGCTCGTGTGCTCGTGAACGATCCTCAGGTGCTGCTGCTGGATGAGCCCGCTTCCGGACTGGATCCCCGCGCCCGCATCGAATTGATGGAAATCCTCCGCGAGCTCAAGGGGATGGGAAAAACGATCTTCATCAGCTCACACATCCTCAGCGAACTCGCCGAACTGTGTGACGCGGTGACGATCATCGACCGCGGGAAGATCAAGTATTCCGGTTCCATGCACGATCTGCTGACTAAGACCGGCCAGCATCCGACCTATCGACTGACGCTCGACCAGGACCGGCCCGACATCGCGCCGAAACTGGAGCAGCTGCCGGGCATCATCAGCATCGAACCCCTGTCCGGGCGACCGGAATTCCGTGTGACCTTTGACGATACCGTCACGACCACCAATCACTTGCTGCGGCGCCTGCTCGAATGGGACGTCCCCGTACTGGGGTTCGCCGCCGATCGGCGGCATCTCAATGAGGCCTTCATGGACCTGACCGAGCGAGGGGTGAAGTAATGTTCCACGGCGTCGCCGCACTGATGGCGCGCTCCCTGCGCATGGAAGCCAACTGGCTGAGGACGCATCTTTACCGGGCGGTCTTTGCCGGCATCATCTATTTCCTGATGCTCATCGCGCAGGTGCAGGCCATGTCGGGCGTCGGCGCGCCGGGCCTCTCGTTTTTCAGCAGCATGCTGATTCTGAATGCGATCTTTATTACGTTCGGCGGGATCGGATTTTTCGCAACCGTGATCACCGAAGAAAAAGAAGAGGATACCATTGGGCTGTTAATGATGGCCGGCATCAGCCCGTTGGGACTCCTGTTGGGAAAATCGACGTCGCGGCTGTTGCAGGGAGTGCTGCTCCTCGCGGTTCAGTTTCCCTTTACGCTGCTGGCGATCACGCTCGGCGGAGTCTTGATGAATCAGGTGTTGGCGGCGTATGCATCCCTGCTGGCCTTCACGATTCTGTTCGCCAACGCGGGGTTACTGGCTTCAACGGTGTGCCAACGCAGCGGAACGGCCATGGGCTGGATGGTCGTGTTCCTGCTGCTCTACACCATCGTTCCGCCGATGACGCCTACCATTGTCAGCTGGCTGGGTTTCGTCGGCGGGCAACCGGGCGTGCTTGGAGGCTATCCCGATGTGGTGTTTGATTGGATCGAGAATTCCAGTGTCTGGAGCCGCTTGTGGAAGATTCGATCGACGGGGTTCGCCGAGGCCATCATTGGAGCCCAGGTGATCACCAATCTCTTCGGGGCACTGGTCTGTTTTTTGATTTCCTGGGCGGTCTTCCGGCGATTCGCCCTCGCGGATGACCATGCCGCCGTCAGCCGGGGGTTGCTGCTGCGCGGCACGGGTCGCGGGCGCTGGCTCCGTGCCGGCCGCGCGTGGTCGAACCCGCTCATCTGGAAGGACTACTACTTCCTGGCGGGGGGGGATTCGTACATGATCGTCAAGGTTCTTGTGTACGCATTCCTGTGGCCGCTGATTGGCCTGGCGGGCTGGCTGACGGAACCGTTTTATGAATTCGATTATGAAGCGATTACACGCGTGCACATCTTTGTCGCGATCGGACTCATGGTCCTGGAGGCCGGGGTGAGCGCCTCACGATTGTTTCATGACGAGATTCGCGGTCAGACGATGGTCAGCCTGCTGACCCTGCCGCGATCGATCGCCTACATCAGCTATTCCAAGCTGGCCGGCTGCGTCCTTGGGCTGATTCCGGCGCTCCTGTGGATTGGAGTCGATACGGCGATTCTTCCGGAGGGACCGCGGGTCGCGCTCGAGGTGATGGG
>JANRLN010000458.1:0-1630 GCA_033762515.1 Planctomycetaceae bacterium | reverse complement strand
TCTCGCGTACCGCTTGGACAGGAGTGATCCTGCAGAAGTGGAATCGCAATTGCTGCGAAGAGCCATGCTTGCGACTTCCGATTCGGAGTCTTGGACCATTCTTAACCTCTTGGGCTATTATGGGCGGGGACAAAACGGTCTTCTCCCGCAAACCGTCGAGTCACTCCTGGCAATCTGTGAATCCGACCACTCCTCTGCTCTTGTAAAAGAGACAGCGACATGGAGTGTCGTGGATATGGATCTTCACTGGGCATCCCCGGAGACCATCGCATGCGTCTTGAGAGTCATCCGCTGTGCAGAAGAGCAGTTCGAGAGGGTTCCTGATTGGATGAAAGGCCGGATTGATGACCAAAAGAGGCGAATCGAGTGGCTGCAATTGTCTGAAAGATGGTTATCGTCGGGCAAGATCGTAGTACCCGACGAGTTGCTTGATGAGTTGACAGATTCGTCGAATCCGCGTGCGTTCAGCATTCTTGAAATTGGTTTTTGTCGAGGCAATTCAACCCTGTTGAGGCGGGTATTGGCTTACCTTATCACCGGCCACATCAAGCAGTATCGAATCGAGAGCCGATACAACACCCAGCTCAGTCCGCTGAACATCGACGAGACATTCTATATTGTTGGCCCAGGATGTGGTCACGGGATCGCACGAACGGTATGCCGCCTCAAATGGCTCTTTGGCGGTGAGGAAAACACCGTTAGGCTTTTGGAAGCAGCAGCTCCGAAAATAGAGCCCCTCTGAGGTAGAAGAGCGATGCACTGGGGGTAACAAACGGGACAGGTCCATTTAAGCGTCTGTCCCCATTGCGCCCCCCCCACTGGTTCTGGAATCTCACTGCTGGACAAGCCAGCAGTGGCACACAGCGCGGTCTGCGGCGGATCGCGGGATGGGAGGCCGAGGATTTGTCGCAGCGGGCAGGAAGTCAGGCGGGAGCCTGACCTACTTGCTGGCAGAACGCCTGCTGGTACTTGGTTCGCAGGAACACGGCAACTCCCTTTCGTACTCGACGACCGGACAGCGTGACCGACGGCGGCGGGAGGATCAAGACGAACGGGAGGCGGGGGCCGAGATCAATTCGGGGAGCACCAGATTGCTTGGCAGGGCCGGGGGATCGCCGACGATGTCGAGCGCTTTCACCGTCGCCCCGCCCAGGATGTTGTGTGCGACGAGGTTGTCGCGGCTTTGGCCGAGGATGCGGATCGCGTGCCGCATCGACGGCGTCGCGCGACGATCGACAATGGTGTTGTTGACGACGCGACAGCGGACGCAGTTGTCCAACTCGAGGCCGCGGTGGAGCGGGTCGAGGATTTGGCAGTCGGAGACGCCGCAATCGCTGCAACGGACGAACGTCACCGCCGCGCCCCGGTCGGGCGTTCCCGCGCAAAAGCGCTGCGTCGCAACGCCGCTCAAGAGCACGTTGTCGCAATCCTCGAAGCGCAGCCCGTCCTTGGGGGGTTCGGAATCGTGGCCGCGCCACACGAACGTGTTGCCGCTGATGACGATCCCCGCGCATCGCGCGGCGAACACCGAGAGATCGGCCGAATCGTAGATCGAATTGCCCGTGATGGTGACGCGTGAGGCGTTCTGGAGTTCGACGGCCCGCCACTGGCTGCCGAGCACATTGCCGGT
>JANRLN010000457.1:0-19545 GCA_033762515.1 Planctomycetaceae bacterium | reverse complement strand
CGTGACCAGTGCTCAATAACGGTTGACGCTGAAGCCGCGTTCACATTGGCAGTTGTCGGCGCCGCCAGGCCCCGATGATCAGCAGCAGCGCGCCCAGGATGAATGCGGCAGCCTGCGAGTCGCTGAAGAACTCGAGCGGCAACTGCAGGGCGATCACCCACAGCACCAGAGCCAGGCCGAAACCCTGCAGCAAACCGCTATGATACAGAGGGTGCTGCCAGGCAGCACGATTGGGCGTGGCGGAATCGGCGGCGGTCTTATCGTCCAACGATGGCATCGGCGGGACTCCATTCAATCGCGGCGTCGCTTCCCGACTCGGGCAATTCCACAAACGGCAGCCCCTGCTCTTCCAGCAGGTCGGCGACTTTGTCGAAGGGATGCGCGAGAAATGCGGCTGGCATCGCCTTCTTGAGCCATTCGCCGTGTTGTTTCACGAGCGCGACGTTTTCCGTCGGGATCGTCTGCAGCCGCCGGGCTCGATCAACGCGGTGCAACCAAACGGCCTCGTCGAGCACACGATGTCGGTCTTCCAGTGCCAGCGATGCGAAGAGGCGTCGGTCCTGCGTCAGGTCATGGATGACTTCGTCGCCGCGACGGATCAGGTCGTCGAACGCAAAGTCGTCTTGAAGCTGCGCCCGCTGCATTGCGGCGCCGACAGACAAGACCATCCCGACGAACTGATCGACAGACATCTGGGCTTGCCGCAGTTTTTTTACGATCACGCGGTTGCGAGAAAGTTCACGGGCCAGCTTGGCGGGTTCCCAGGCGGCGAGCAGCGTTTTCCGCTCCTCAGCCGCGAGTTCCTCGACGGGCAATGTTCGTTCAGACTGCCATTGAGGCAGCGGTGGTCGGTGATCCGGGAGTTCCTTCAACCGGGGGTCAGGAAGCAGGTCGACGACCTGAACGAAGGCGTCCCATTCCGAACTGGCGATCACCTCATCGAGCTTGCGGGCTTCTCCGACAATGGCCGGATCTTCCCCGCAGCCGGACACAATCAGCGTCAGTCCCGTCAGCACGCCGAACAGCGGCGTGCGCGAAAAATCGCTGTGTTGATGAGAATCGTTACGAACCATACGAATCAGCGATCCAGGGCCATCCACCGTTTGGCAGCCCGTTTCGTGGCCGCACACCGCGCGCTATCGACCGCCGGTGTGCCCGACTTCGCACGTTCCTTGACGCTGCGCCGCAAGTCGTGAAAGTCGCGCTCTACCTGCGCAACTGACGTGATTGCAGTAAGTTTACGTCATGGAGCGTTGCGCGGATCGGGCTGCAACCGCGGGGTTTCCCGCACAGACCGATCATCCCGACGACAGATGGAATCCCCCGACGCGATGGACGGTCAGCAGACCTGCCGTCAGGGCGAGAAACAGGCTGCCCAGAGCGAGTCGCCGGTCGAAGCGAGGGCTGGCTGGTGCTGGATCACGCCGGATCAACCCTTGACCAGCCAGCCAGACGACGCCGGGCATCAACAATAACCACAAGCGGGCCGCTTCGCCGGAGTTCTTTCCGGAGAGCCACAGCAGGCCCCAGACCCCTGCCCCAATCCAGAGCGCGGCTCGTGAGCCGTTGGAGTGACGTCGTCGATCGCGGCACAGGGCGAACCCGGCGCGCAGTGCCAACAGGGCGATCGGCAGCCCGACCGCCAGCGTCAATTCGAGCGGATTGATCAATAACCAGGCCCACCAGGTCCGCGTGAACTTTCCGTAGAAACCGGCATGGTTGTGGTAGTTCCAAAGCCATACGACGGGCAGATTCACCGAACCGAATACCCCCATCACGCCGACAGGCACAAAGAATCCGGCGGTGAGCGCGGCCGCCCAGCGCCATTCGGCGCGGGTTAACTGGCTGATCCCCCGAGAGAGCCAACGGTCCGTCGCGATGTAGAGTCCCGCAAACAGAAAGACCGGCAGCACGGCTAGGCTTGCCAGCAATCCGACCCATAGAATCACGCCCGCCAGCGCTCCTCCGAAGGCCGATCGTCGCCGCCAGGAATACACGACCGCGGCGACCAGCGTTGTCGCGATGAATGGGTATGCCGCATCGGACTTCGGGAGAAAGATTGCGATGGCCGGCACTGCGGGCCACAGGGCGGCGCCGTACCAGGCCGCCTCCCGAGGCAGGTTCAGACGCAGGAGGGCGTACAAGGGGACCACCGTTCCCGCCGCGAAAACCAGCGCCAGCAAGCACGCCAGCCAGAGGGTGATTGAGTCCCCGGCAGCTGCGGGAAAAGGCGTCTGCGCCGAGTTTTCTCGAACGATTGCCATGGCCTCGCGGAACGACTCCGGCGCCCCGGACAACAGCACTTGAGCCGGTCCCGGGCAGAGCTCTTGAACCGCGATCAGACCATGAAACAGGAGAAACAGGCCTGGAGGATGCGTTCCAACGTGGAGCACGTCCCCTTCGGACATCAATTGCTCGTACCCGGCGAGAAACTTGGCGGCGTCGGGCGCGCGATAGCGCACATGGAAGAAGTAGCCCGAGGAACTGGGGTAATACAAGACGAAGGGCCCCTTGGCCCATTGCCCTTGCGGCGGTGCAGTCTCCTGAACCGTCCACAACCAGGACGCGGCCAGGCCCACCAACACCATCAGCCAGCCTGCGATTTCCACGGACTGCACGCCTTCGTGCGCCAACCGCTTCCCGCCGATGTAGACCGCTCCGGCGTAACCCAATGCCGCCAGCCCCGCCAGCAGTGCATTCCCGGGGGACAGTTCATCGGCGGGCAATCGCTGCCACGTCCATTCCCCTGGAACGCCCAAAGGAATTTGCGTCAGCCAAAGAAACGCCAATGCGGCGCACGACACCGTAATCGTCAGCGGCCACCACACATTGCGAGCGAGCATGCGCACGACCCATCAATGCCAGAACCGAGAGCGGAATGCCTCTCGGTTCTGGACAAGAGCGGCCTGACGTCCGCTGTAACGATCCGGCGAGGTCCGACCTTGGGCAAGGGGCGAATCACGAGATTCTGGTCGGCACCGGACCGTTGATCAATTCACCGAATTCACCGTCAGCGACGCATTCAAAACCTGGTTCAGTTTGGTCTGCAAGTCGAGCAGGTGCGCTCGCGAGTAGTCGTCCAGCTTCAGATCGGCTTTGGCCAGCGCCGCGGTGATCTGATCTTTCAAGGTGTGCAGATGCATTCGCGCCACCACTTTGGCGTCTGACGGCACGCCTCCGCTTCCGCCCCCTCCCAGCAGAATGAGCAGACTGGACGATCCGCCGGCCGGGGTCACCATGCTGCTGAATTGTTTCAGGGCCGACCGCTGCAGATTGCGGCGGTAACTCGGAAGGAAGGGTTTGCGGTTGGTGAATTCCCCCGCGGGGGGAGAAGCCAGTTCGCCAAAGACGCCGTCAACCACCAGTTTCAGGTGCTCGGCGACCGTGTAGGCGTCCTGATCAGCGGCGATTTTCACTTCACTGTCATGGATCCGCGACAACGTGGCGCCGCTCAACAACTGAGACAGGATGATGTCCTGAAACCGCAGGACGGTTTCATGGATCGGATAATCAATGCGGCTCGGCTCCGTGATGCCCCAGTGACTCCAGCGGGTTGACGCCAGCGAATTCAAGAGGTTCGGGTCGTAGGTCGGAGAAGCGAACGCGGCATCGGTCATCAGTTTCAACGCGGCACGCTGCTGCGCGGCGTCGACCACCTTGAACGGGGCGCGGCCCTGCGGGTCTCCCTTGTGATCGCGATGGACATACACCCCGCCTGGCAAACGGGCGGCGAAGGCCACGGTGCGCCAGTACTCGCTCAGGAGCAACCCGAACGCCTGACGTACGCGCTGGTAGCCCTCGCCGTCCTGAACAGCGCGTTCCATCAGTTTCGGCGTCAGTTCGCTGACCACCTTGACCTGCTGGCGCGCGTATTCGATAGGATCTTTTCCCAGGTCGAACCGATTGACCAGGGGGTCCGGATCGGAAGACCGAGTGTCTTCGTCGGTTGCGTAATCCAGCCCCGGCTCCGCCGAACGGGCGGCGATTTTCAGCAGCTCGGCACTCTCATCCCCGGAAATTTCCTTGTACCCGTATTCGATGGCCCAATGGTCATACGGGCCAATCGTCGTCGTGTAGTACGAGGTCTGCTTGGCTCCCGGAGGAGCGATGTTGACGGGCGAATAATCCATCACGCTGGCAACCGTCGGTTCGGCGGCGGGTTTGCTCGGGTCTTGAATTTCCGCCAGCGACTTCCAGGCACTGGCCTTGAAATTGTGCCGCAGACCGAGGGTGTGCCCCACTTCGTGCATCGTCACTTCTTTCAGCGCCTGTTCGAGGAACTCCTGCGGGAGCTCCGCACGAGCATCGACCATCCCGCGGGCGAGCAGCGCCGCGGCGGCAAAGCCCATCTGATGCTGCATCCCCACCGACAATTGGCAGGCCGACTCGGCTTCGCCGCGCAGGAACGGCAGCGTTTCCTTCGGCGTGGCCGCGTAACCCGGGAGAACCAGTTCGGCCGCGGTCTGAGCCGAGAAGTTTTCGTACTCCTGCCGCCAATAGCGCAGGAAGCTGGCGTCGAAGATGATGTCGGCATCGAGAATCTGGCCGGTCATGGGGTTCACGCGCGAAGGACCCATGGCGAACCCCGCTTCTGCTGTGATCCAGCGGAAGGTGTTCTTCGTGACGTCTTCCGGATCCCATTCGTCGTCGTCTCGCTGCTGGCGCACTTCGATGGCATTGGCATAGCCGATCTTTTCGAAGGCCTTATTCCATTCTTCGATCCCGCTGCGCACGATCGGCCGCAGACTGATCGGCAGCGTCTTCTCCATGTAAAAAATGATCGGTTCTTTCGGTGGCGACAACTTGGCCTTGGGGTCGGCCTTCTGCAGGTCCCAACGGGTGATGTACCGGACGAAATTGCGGTCATCCGTCATATCCGAGAAGTCTTTGGTCACCGCCATGAAATAGCCCACGCGGTCGTCGGCTTTTCGGGGCTTGTAGCCCGTCTGCGGGAGCGTGCTGATGCTGTAGTGCACCTGCACCTGCATTCCCCGCGGATCCGGCACCGTCTCCAGGGAGGAGGAACCGCTTCCCTGATAGACGGCGGCGACCTGAAGCTCGATGTTGTTGGGGAAGGCCTTCACTTTGTCGATGGTCGAACGATCCAGAACGAAGGACGCGCCGAGGAAACGGCCGATCTGTTCGTCGTCGCTCAGAAAGATGCGCGTGACGTCAACGAGCTGTCCGCCGGGACTCTCCGACACGATCGGCAAGGCATACAGGACGCTGTCGGTGTAGGCCACCTTGACAGCGTTGGCCTCCGGGCTGCCCGGACGAGCCTTGAAACGCACATTCTTCCGCAAGACATGGACCTTGTCCCCAACCTTGCGGAAGTTCCACAGGACGTCGTCGCCCCAGGTCATGCCTCCGATGACCATCCCGCTGCTGACCCCTTTGGCGATCGAGGTCAGAATCAGAAAATCCTTGTTGAACTGGTTGTTCTTGAGATCCACGTACAGCCGCTGCTCCTTGTAGTACATCGGCCACATCCCCTCGACCTTTTTCATCTCCTTGACGGCTTGGTCGAACTTGGAGGCCGGGGGCGTTGCGGCGGCGGCAGGGGCGGCCTCCTGCGCGGTGGACGTCGCGGCCGTCGCAAACAGCGACACAACGCAAGCGGTCAGGAAAGCCTGCCGAGTTGCCGAGAGAATCAAGCACAGACGGACCATAAGCTGTCCTTGGAATCAAAGCTGCGGAATGCGCGGGACGTGACGATCGCACAACCTGATCTGAGGTTGGAACTGCCGCGCGAGCGAGCATCGAATTATGGCATTCAGAGTCCACCGAATGCACGTCAACCCTTCACAAATCCGCAGAGTCCCCCCAGTTTTCGTCATCGGATCAGCCTGTGTGGGCGCCTGCGTCGCGACGACGGCCGAATTTCCGACATCCGGCTGGGACCAAGAGGTTCACGCGTGTCGTAAGCAATCCGAACTGCGGCGTGTTCGGAGTCGCCGATGGCCGTCTTGCAGAATTTGAGGCCGCCAAGGTCGCCAGACACGGAATGCCGATGCGCGGGATCACTCGCCGCCTCTTCAGGCAAATCGTGCCTGGAGTCGGCGTCGACGCATGCTTGTGTGTTACTGGGTTTTTGTGTCAATTTCGCGTGGAGATCTCGCGCATTCCTCTTGTCCAATTTGGTTCGACCGGGCATATAATCCCGCGGTGATCGTGCGGGGCGGTTGCCGGGCGGGGTCCCTTTCAGGACAAGATTTGCCATGCCAAGGATGGGGTCTGCGCGAAGGCTGTGCACCTGCGGACTGGCCTTGCTGGCGCTCGGCGGCGTCGGTTGGGCCGCCAGCCCCCCTGACGAGGACTCGGAGATCCCTGTCCGCACCGGCGCTCTGGTGATCATGGGGGGAGCCGAACGCTTCGAGCACCGTGAGTTCTGGGACGAGATCGTCCAACTCGCGGGGGGCGCCAAAGCGCGCATCGCTGTTTTTCCGACGGCGAGTCTCGACCCCGTTCGTCGGGGAAATTGGGTGATCGCAGCCCTGAACCGCTCGGGAGCCGATGCATTTCTCGTCCCTCTCGCCTGGCGGCACATGCCCCAAGATCCTGCCGAAGTCGCCTTCGATCCCGAGGTTGCCGACGAAGTGCGCAATTCGGGGGGGGTGTTCTTCATCGGCGGTGGGCAAGAGCGGATTACGCGTGCGCTGCTCGATGAAGAAGGACGCCGCACCCCGCTGCTCGACGCCATTTGGGACGTCTATCGGGGCGGTGGAGTGATTGCCGGGACAAGCGCCGGAGCGGCGATCATGAGCCGAGTGATGTACCGGGACCCTGATTCGGTCCTGGAGACGCTCCATCAGGGAGTGCGGATGGGACAGGAAATCGATCACGGACTCGGCTTCCTGCCCGGCGACTGGTTTGTCGACCAGCACTGTCTGGTCCGGGGACGCTTTGCGCGGGCGCTTGTGGCGATGGTCGATCAGGGTTTTCGGTTCGGTCTGGGGATCGATGAGAATTCCGCCGTTGTCATTCGCGGCGAACGCGACCTGCATGTCATTGGATTTCGGGGGGCGATGGTGTTTGACCTGTCGAACGCCCGCCACGACCCGGATCTCGGACGATTCAATCTAGAGAATGCCCGGCTGACCTTCCTGGATCAGGGGGATCGCTTTGATCTGGAAACCCGCGAGGTCGTTCCTTCGTTGCAGAAGCTCGACGATCAGGTGCTCGATCCCCGCTCGGCGGAGTTTCAACCCGTGATCCGGCCCAAGCTGTTCTTCAACGATGTCCTCGCGAACACGACAGTGAAGGACGTCATGTCGAAACTGATGGATAGCGCCGATCCCGAAGCCATCGGTTTGGCATTCGACGGCGAACGGGCTCGGTTTGGACCCGCAGACGGCTTCGAGTTTCGCTTCCTCCGCGATGACGACAGCATCGCATGGTATTCGGAAGCCTCGGGGGGGGATGACTACACGATTGTGCGGATCCGACTCGACATCCGGCCGATCCATATTCCGGGGCCGCTGTATCGGTACGCCGATTGAGCCTTGCGACGGCTGCAGGGTTCAGGAATCACCGTTCCAACGGAATCGCGGCGGTCACACGATTCAGCATGGGGATTTCGGAATCGTGACGCCGGCAGCGCTCTTGGATCGGGACTCGCTAGGCTTCCACGAACACCACCGTCGCGGTGATGTTGTCTTTGGAACCGCCGTCTTCAGCGGCCTTGACGACCGCTTCCGCGATCTTCTGCGGGTCATTTCCGACGGCAAGGAGTTCCGCGAGCTTGGCGTCCGAGGCGCCGCCGGTGACGCCGTCGGTGCAGAGCAGATAGCGATCGCCGACCTGCGGTTTGACCGCTTTGGGATTTGTCCCGGCGCCCCCTTCTTTGGATCCCAGGTAGCGATAGAGGACGTTCCGATACCGGTGATTGACCGCTTCTTCCGGAGTTAAGGTACCGGCGTCGATGAGGGCCTGCACGAGCGAATGATCGGTGGTCAGTTGTTCGAGCTGGCCTGCGCGGAGCCGATAGACGCGGCTGTCGCCGATGCCGCCGATGAAGAGCAACCCCGAAACACTGACCAGGAACGTGATCGTCGTTCCCATGTTCTTCAGTTTGTTGTCGAGCTCGCCGAGGGCCATGATTTCAAAGTTGGCCTGGCCCACCGCTTCATCGATGATCCGAACGGTTTGTTCGGGTTGGCCTTTAACGAAATCGATCGACTGCAGCTTCTGGGGCACGATTTCCATCGCCAGGGCGCTGGCCCGTTCCCCCGCGGACTGTCCCCCCATGCCGTCCGCAACCAGGAAAAACCGCTGCTGCGGGTCGGCGTAGCAGTTGTCTTCATTGTTGTCGCGGAAGCGACCAGTGATGCTGAGGGAGCCGGCTCGGAGCTTCATGTCGTCGTACCAGGCCTCGACGGGCGAAGGGGCTGCTGCAGACCGCCTCCCTACGGCCCTATGGGCAGACAGTAGCAACTAAATCGGTGATTCCCAGCGTGGTGGCGCTGATGAGCAACTCGCCGGCGTCAAAACCGGCGGAAGTGCCCAACAACCGGTTGTTGGCTTCAACAAGCCGGAACACCTGATCCTTACTGGGGGGGAACTGCGTCTGATAGGCGCGGATCGCCTCTAATTTTAACGTGAGAGCGGATGAAATATCCACGACGAATCGCCCGCCGCCCTCCGGCCAGTCGGATAATGAAAAACCCAGGGGGTACCACAGTTGTTTTCGGATCGTATGGACCGGCAGTCCGCCGAATTCGTCGTCCCATTTCGACAATCGTGAGTAAAACACCGCGGCGTCGGTAATTTGCATCGCCTGCCAGTGATCCGGGGAAGCCATCGGGGTCTTTCCCGCCAAACCCATCACAATCTGCGGCCGGTAGGCCCGCAAGCGTCGCGCCAACGCAATTCTCGCCGGAAACGAATCAAACAGGCACCGGTTTGGCAGTGGTAAGGTCTCACGAACCTGCACCCCCAGGATTTCGGCGGCTTTTCGGGCTTCGGCCAGTCGGGCTTCCGGGCCTGGGCTGCCCGGAGTGGGTTCACCGTTGGTCAAATCGATGATGCCCACGCGATAGCCCTGTTGGACGAGGCGCGCCAAACATCCACCGACGGCGATCTCGACATCGTCGGGATGCGCGCCCACGGCGATAACGTCAAGAGGCTCTGGAAGTTCCGTCGTCATGTGGGTCTCAGGGCAAAAGACGACGGTTCCGAAGACGCCGCAGCCATCGCAGCCGGATCAGCCACGAACTGCCGAATCAACTTCACCAATCGATGGGGATGAGTCAAATAGGGGTAAAGTCCGGTGGTGTGCATCGATGCGGCATACCCCTGGGCCAAATGGGCTCGCAGCGCCGCCTGATCCTGACGCGCTCGCGGACCGGCTCCCTCTGTATCCAGAACGAGCACAGGGCATTCAATTCGCCGTAAATCCCGCGCCAAATCCACGTTATGGAGTGCCAACGCCTGCGTGGCCAATAAGGAGACGGGAAATTCGCCGATGAGGTCGAGAAACCACTGCCAGCGGTCAGGGTCGAGCGGCGGGAACCAGCGGCTATGGTTGATTCGCAGCACCTGGGCGGAAAACGGCAATTCTCGAACGGTTCGACGGGACCGCAGTGCTCCCCAGGCCAACACCCGTTCCGCAATGCTCAAGTGGCGAACTTGGGCTGCTCCCTGCACGATCAGTCGGTCAACCAACCCCGGCGACATCGACGCCGACCTTAAGGCGACGGCCCCGCCGAACGAGCTGCCGAAAACCGCGATCTGGGAGTCCCCAGCCGATTCCGCCAACGACTGCAAGTCTTTGGCAAAGAGATCCAAATCGGCACGGACGCCCGCACGCGGAGACGGCCAGTCCACCAGCATGCAGCGAAAATCTTCGCGAAGCAGCCAGGCGGTGAGCGCGAAGAGCCTGGCGGAACCCCCCAGCGGGTTCAAAAAATAAAGGGGAGGGCCGCTCCCCCAGCACCAGCCGCGAGTCCCGAGGGGCGAATCGTCAAGCTCCCAAGCCGAAGCCGTCGAATCGAGGGCTGCCGCGATGTGGCGGCAACGGAGCGGGGGAGGACAGCCCTCCGAGGGAATCGGATCGACCGACGGTGCGCAGGTTTCGTGGGCGCAGGAAACCGGCTCTGCTACAGGGACGACCCCATCCACGGTTCCACCCGATTCTGGCTCTGGCGACATCGCTATGCGGGAAGTTGCAGTTCCGTTTCGACGATCAGTTCATGGGCGGCGGCGCCATTGGGAGCGGCACGCAACCCCGCAAGGAACGCCGGCTGTTGAATCATCCGACCTAAACGGGCCAAGACCTGCAAGTGCGTGCGGGAGTCGCGACAGAGCACCAGGAAAAACAGGTCCGTCAACCCGCGATTGGGGGCGCCGAACGGGATGCCCGACTCGGTGCGGCCAAAGGCGATGATCGACTGCCCAATGGCTTCCGGCAGCGGATTCCGCGGGTGGGGAATCGCCACACCGTTGTCGAAGGCGGTCGACATCACCGCTTCGCGTTCTTGAATTGCAGTGAGCAGGACCGCGGGTTGCCAGATTTGCCAGGTGCGTCCGGCGACTTCCACCAGCGTCTCCAGGACCGAACGCTTGGTCCTCGCCTCGAGGGGAACCTGCACGGTGTCGATCGAGAGCAGCGACGAGACGGGGTTCGTCTCGCTGAACTCCGTCGACCGATTGGTCTGTTCGATCAGCGCGAGTTCCCTGTCGGTGTATTCGCGCATTTCCTGTTCGAGCCAGTGAGTGATTTCCGTGGGATGAAACTGCCAGTCGCCCGCCATCTTGCGTCCCGGAATGCGACCGCGGTTGGCCAGTTTCTCGATCTCGCGGCGGTCGCGCCCGAGATGCTGCGCCAGCTCATCCAGGCTGAACCAATCATGAGACATAGGTGGGCCGTCGTGTGGGAGTCGGTGGGCGGGAGGATCTCACTCTCTGCCGACAGCGTCAATTTCTGGACCTGTCAGCCTTCCCCGACCGTGGCAAGGCGGAGCGGGAATCACCGTATTGTTACCAACGTCCGAGCCTTACGCCACCCCGGCGACCCAGGCTGCTGGCCAACTCGCGGTATTGTTGCGCCTGACACCGCAGGACCGATGCTTCCTCGCTGCGATCCAGCAACGTCGTTTCCGCAGGGGCTTCCAACTCCCAGACTCCCTGGAACCCTCCCTCAAGCAACAGTTGCAGCGTCGGCGTGACTGAAAGATTCTGCACGGGAGTCGTCGGATCCACGTCGCCGGCGCGGCTGAGATGAGACGTCACGATACGGATTCGCGGGGCCAGCGTCCGCAGCGCCGGCAACGCCGTGGGATGTCCATGCCAGCGATCCGCAGGAACCGCCAGCCCGACGTTGGTGTTGTCAACGAGTTCGAGCAACTGGCCGGCCAGCTCCAGCGTATCAATGCACGTCCATCGCGCCAGCAGGCGGCGCGTCGGCGCGGTGATCACGGCGATGGACACGCCCTGGCGAGCAGCGATGTCGCCGAGGTGCCGCAAGCCATCGGCGACCACTCGTTGTGCATGGCGAAAGGTATGGCCAGCCCGCGCGCCGGGAGCGACGAGCAGCGTCTCCGCATTCAGGCGCTTGGCCTCCGCGACGGCGATCCGGCCGTCCTCAATCGCTTCGCGGTAGGTGAAGCCGACGGAACCCGTGAACCCGCCCGTCCATGCGAGGGATGAAACCCGCAGCCCCCGCGCCTGCAGCAGTTCCGCGAGCCGTTCCTCGCCGAACTTCCAGACCGACTGACGCAGCAGGCCGATCCGTTGCCAGCCGTGGGCTGATGCCGTGAGCAACCGATCGGGCAAGTCCTGCTCGCCGAAGGCTGTCTCGCTGACGGCGACGCGCAACGGATCATCCGTCTGCAGCGCGAATCGGGCCGGGTGGGCTGGTCGAGTTCCATCGTCAAGAGGCGATGACGTCACGCTGTCTTATCCTTACCGAATCGCAGGAATCGATGGCTGATCGACCGCGGAAGCCGCTCGTCGCGATTCCGCCGATATCGACATCCCGGACTGCAGGAACAACTCGGCCGGCTGCGGTGACGCAAGCGATCAGCGGCAGCCTGTTTCGATTCATGAACACTCAACGGGGCGGCATTGTGCCGAGACAGCGCGCGAATGCCAAGAGCAGTCGCATGATTTCGGAAGCGATCAACGAGATCGCAGGCCGGGCCTGCTCAGGACCCGCGCCTGGATCTCGTTCTCGCGCCGTGTTCAGCCGCGCGCCGTGATCTTCACCGAAGGGTCGTCGGCGACGTTGACAAACACATGCACATGCGGAGCGCCGCGGTAGTGCCAGACAAATGACGGCCCTTCCAGCCGCCAGATGTCCCACACGCCGTCGTTGCCCAGGTCGCCGCTCTGGTAGAACGAGATGCGGCAGTCGTCGAGGCCCCCTTGTGCGTCGAGGCACTTCTTGACTTCATCGCGATCGACCTGGCGATAAGGTTCGACCAGGGCCTCCAGAACGTTTTGTGCATGCGCCTTCTGATCGGACGTCAGTTCCGAAATCGGCAGTCCGGGAATCGCCGGGGACTTGCCGCGGAAGTGGATGTTGCTTTCCTTCGGAGCCGCGGCGATCAGCGCCTGATCGCGCTGCTTGCCGTCCAGCATCTTGAAGAGGTCGTTGGCCAGCAGCGCCTGATGCCAATAGACGTTTCCCGGATGATTCGGCGCTTCGTTAAAGCCCTGCGCCGCATGTCCGTAGAAGATTGGTCCCCCGAAGGCGGTGTGTTCGACGGCATTGCCGTCGCAACGGATGGTGAGATGACGGCCGGTCATCACGAATTCGAAGGGTCCGGCGCCGGGTTGACCGAAGAGGGCGATCGACTGTTCCTTGCCGTAGCCTCCGGCGTCGTCCTGGAGTTGCTTCTTGATGCGGTCGTGCCAGTCGGGAGTGTAGAGCTGCCAGAACACGGCTTCGACCATGTCCTGCTGATCCTTGGTGAAAAAGTCGCTGCCGATCCGCTTGTCGGTAATGTGCCAGTTGTTCGAGACGTGCATCCGCAAGAGGCCGCGATCGTCGGTGTGATCCCAGGCGAAGCAGATCTCGTCCTTCTGAGCGGGAGTCAGCGATTCGAACAACTTGACGATCAAGTTCTCCGGCTGGGGTTTTGCCGCGTCTTCAGCCCGCAGCCAGGTGGGAGCAACGGCGGCGGCCGCAGCCGCGGCGACGCTGGAAGCCTGGACGAATTGACGGCGCGAGACCGTGGGATTGAGCGACGAATCGCAGTCGGGACAGTGACGCATGGGAGCCTCCCAGAACGGGCGGGAACGGGGATGTCTTCTCGGCTCAAGTATGACAAACGGATGCGCGAAACCGCAATCACCAATGACGGCGCCGGTGCGATTCGTGAGAGGGACGCGAAACCGCCAGCGTGGTGGTCGGGGCGCTGGGAAGCGAACGTGAGTTGGCAGGGATTTGGCGCTGTTGCGGTGGTGGGAGCGCGGTACGATTGATACGCCAATCTGGACGTGAACTTGCTCGACCGCCAGTTTTTTGCGAGGCCTCAATGGTCCCGATCCTGTTGCATGACGACAAGTCGCCGATCTCGATTCCGGGGGGGATTGAATCGTTTAGCGATTTCCGCGCATGGACGAAGTCTCAAACCTTTCCGACCACCGGCCGTATTGACTACGTCGCCAGTCAAATCGAGGTGGATATGTCGCCCGAAGAGTTTTTCAGCCACGGCGGACCGAAAGAAGCTCTCGCGCGAACCTTGGGACCTATCGTGCATGCGGAGGCTCTGGGATATTTGCGGATCGATCGCATTCGCGTCGTTGCTGATGCCGTTCAACTTTCTGCCGAACCTGATTTACTGTTTGTGTCTCATGAAAGTTTAGATGCCGGCCGCGTCCAACTATCGTCGCCTCGAAAGCGCGGAAAGACTTCGTATCTCGAAGTGACTGGTGGACCCGATCTGGTGGTCGAAGTGGTCAGTCCTTCATCCGTCAACAAAGACACACAACGTCTGCCGTTAGCCTACTTCGCCGCTGGTGTCCGCGAATACTGGATCGTCGACGCCCGCGGGGACGACCTCGTGTTCAAAATCCAAACCCGCGGTCGCACCGCGTTCCGCACTGCTCCGGTCGATGCAGAGGGCTTCGCCAAGTCCAGAGTCTTTGCACGCCGCTTCCGATTGACCCGGCATACGAACTCGCGCGGGCATTTGGTTTACGACTTACTCGTGCGGTAATCGCGGCACGTTCGCTCGAGATTTGGCGCCATCTCTGTGTTGGGGGCATCGACACACAGCGATGCTCAACACGACGTTCGGGGCTAGTTCTCTTTCAGCCCCTTGCGGAAAATGACCTTGTCGTCGCCCGCCTTGTAGAATTCTCGGATCCGGGCTTCCTCGATGAATCCACACGTGCGATAGAACATTCGCACGTGTGCGAAGTCTTCCAGCCCGGAAGTCTCCACGAGCAACACTCGTTGGCCGCGATCTGCCAACGCGGTTTCGATACGTCGCAGCAACGCTGTACCCCGTCCTTGGCGCTGTCGGTTCGGATGAACTGCAATCAGATACAGGTTCCAGGTTCCCTCCGTCATCCGTTCCGGAGCCGCATAGGCAACACCCACCGGGCCATGGTCGTCGTCGGTGAACCAAAGGTCGTGTGTCTCGGCGTCGACGGCCAAGTGCTGATCCAGCATTGCCGAGAGTTCCAATAACTGCTCGGATTCGAAGAGTCCGGTTTCCGCCGCCAGCGCGATCAAGGCGCACTTGTCAGCCAGCGTCGTCGGGCGAATCATTGATGACTCCCGCAGGGCGATTGCCTGAATGTCGCCCCCTGCAGAGGCGTCCTGCAAGCCGGCGAACCGACAAGGGACACAGGGATCTTTGGAAGGTTCGCAATGCCGATGCGGTGGTTCAGCGCCGCTCGGAGGGGAGACTGGGATGTGAGAACCAGGTTTCCTGAATTTGCGATGCGATGCGGGAGAGGCTGTTTTGCGCCGCAGTGTTCGGCTCGCTGCCGTATCCGGCGGTGATTCGCCAGCCGGTTGAACCGACGTGATTCAGAACTCGAATTCCGAGAGATCTTCGGCGAGCGCCGTGTTCGGGAAGATTGCCGTCGCGTCGGGAAGGACGACCGGGTCGTCCCCTTCGACGTATGGATCGATGTGGGTCAGGATCAACCGTCCGACATTGGCGGCTCGGGCGAGTTTTGCGACTTGTGTGGTGTGACTGTGACCCGTGATGTCGCACCACTGCTTCTGGCTGTCGGGGTAGGTGCATTCGTGAATCAGCACCTGCACGCCGCGCAGGAACTCGATCGAGTCGTCGTTGGCGTTGGTGTCGCTCATGTAGGCGATCGACTTGCCGTTGTGCAGGTCGAGCCTGAAGCCGATCGCCCCGCCGGGATGGTGCAACGGATGCCAGCGGACGACTCCCGCAGGAATCTCGACCTTTTCGGGAATTTCGACGAAGTCGAGCCGCGGACGAATCGGAAAGATCGGAGGCTTGAGCATGTGCTCTTCGGACGCCGCGATCACCTCGGCAGTGGTATGGATCACGCAGGTCTGAATCGACTTCTGAATCAGCGGCACGAGGAGGTAGGTCAAACCGCAGATGTGATCGAGGTGGGCATGACTCAGAAACAGAAACAGATTTGGGGACTTCAGTCGCGGGGCGAGTCGGAAGGCGCTCGTGCCGGCATCGAAGGCAACACCAATTTCAGGGAGCAGGACTCCTGCGGTGTGCCGTCGCTCAGTGGGGTGAAACCCGCCTGTGCCGAGAAATTGGATCTTCATAATGCATCGCTCAACGGTGGCCCGAGTCGTTGCCGAATTCGCATGTTAACCCCATTGACACTGAGAACGCAGTGGAAAATCCGACTGAACACATTTAAATCGGCTTCCGATGATGGTGACTGAACGGAATTAAACCTTCATCGGCAAAACCGGCCGTTTGGTTCCCCCCGTCAACAACGATACGACGATCAAGGTCAGAAAACCCAGTGGAATCGTCACCAGACCCGGTTGACTGAACGGCACCAGCGCCAGTTCCGTCGACCGTTCGGCGGAAAAGCCGTAGACCTTCTGCATAGTCTCCTGACTGACGAGAATCCAGCCCAGAGACGACAGCATGCCGACGAGAATGGCTGCTGTTACCCCTTGCTTGGTGGTCCGGTTCCAGAACAGGATCATGATCAATGCCGGGAGATTGGCCGACGCCGCCACACTGAATGCCCAACCGACCAGGAATCCGGCGTTCATGCCCTGGAAACAGATGCCCAGCACGATCGAAACGGCGCCGACAATGAGGGCCGAGAGTTTGCCCACCCGCACCTTGCCGTGGTCAGTGAGTTGGATCTTCAATACGCCGGTCAAGAGATCGTGAACGACAGCGCCGCTCGCGGCGACGATTAAGCCGCTGACCGTCCCCAGGACCGTCGTGAAGGCGATCGCTGAGATGATCGCGAACAGCAACTCTCCGTATCCTTTGGCGAGGAGGGGAGCGGCCATGTTGCTGTCGGTCAGATCCATGGTGCCGCTGGTCATCGCCCCGAGACCGAGAAACAAGGTCAGGACGTAAAACGCGCCGATCGTGGCGATGCCCACCACGGTGCTTTGCCGGGCCGCCGCCTGATCTTTCACGGTGTAATACCGAATGAGCACGTGAGGCAACGAGGCCGTGCCCGCGAACAGGGCCATCATCAGTGAAATGAAGTTCAACTTGGTGACGAGCGAGTCGCCGCGCAGATCTTTGAACAGGGGACTCATGCCGGGTCGCAAGACCTCAGCCCCCGACGTCGGTTTGGGCGAGTAAGTTACGACTTTGACCCCATCGACGACTTCCGTCTTTTCGGTCCACAGCACGATCTCACTGTTCTGCAACGTCGACAGATAGGCCAGGGGATTGAGCGGTCCCGTTGACGTCGCGCCGCCGGGCAACCGGCTGATCGAGCCCACCGGCCGCAAGTCCCCCTGCCCTGCTTCCAATCCCTGCGGCAAACCATTGACCAGAACTTTGCCGTCGGGGAGTCTGGCAATGGTCTGTACGGCGGTGGCTTCCGGGCGCTCATCCACCGAAAGCCCGCGCATCAGAATCAACACCGTCAGGATGCCGCTGAAGAGGACCAGCAGCGACCCCTTAATGAACTGCACGTACGTCGTGCTGACCATCCCTGCGGTGGTCACGATCAGCGTCACCACGATTCCCACCATCAGTACTCCGAGCCAGTGGGGGAATCCGAGCAGGGGATAGATCAGCGAGCCGGCCCCGACCATCTGGGGGATCAAGTAGAAAACGCTGACGACCAGCGCGCTGGTACCCGCCGCAAAGGTGATCCCCCGCGATTGAAACTGGCTGTTCAGGGCATCGGCGAACGTATACTTTCCCAGCCGTTTAAGGGGTTCCGCGATCACAAACAGAGCCACCACCCAGCCCGCCAGAAAGCCGATGGAATATAAGAAGCCGTCATAACCGAAGCGCGACAGCATTCCGCAGATTCCCAGGAAGGATGCTGCCGACAGATAATCCCCTGCAAAGGCGACGCCATTGACGAACCAGTGAATCTGTCCCCCGGCGGCAAAATAGCCCGCGGCGGACTTTGCTTTCGCTCCGAAGTAGAAACTCAGCCCCAACGTGATGGCGACGAAGATAAAGAACACGAAAACCGCGAGCGGTGAAGGCTGGGGAATCATGGGGGAACCGGTTGAGGGTTGAGAGTTCAGGAGTGGAGAGTCAGCAAGGTTTCAAGCCGGCGGTTGCTTGCCCGCCCTTCCCCTCAGCTCTCAACTTTCCCGCTGCACAGATAGGTGTAAATCACCGCCAGAACCATCGCAGCGACGATCAGTCCCAGTCCGTACCAGATTGCCAGATTGATCCCCGCCAGATCGACCGCCATTGCGGCGGGGGCGAACGCGTTCAACCCTACGAATCCCGCGTAGAACGCGAAGTAGAGCGAGTACAGCACCAGGCCGTAGCGTGAGTTCCGCGCGGCGACCGCGAGATCTTCCGGCTCGCTCTTCACGGCCGGTTCATGTCCAAAGGAACCCATAGGGGGCGCTTTCTGGGTGGGAGGCGGTCGATGGGACAGCCCACATCAGTAGACGCCCGCACGACCGAACGCAAGCGTACAGCGCGCGTGGGTGCTTCAGACGATATACCTTTGAGCCAGTCCGGCGAACGCAAGCCCGTAGTCCAACTGACAGTAGTAACAAATCCAGCCCGAACAGTGGATGTCGTCCCGTTCCGCTTGGCTGAGGAGGTGCACGAAGTCGCCGTAGGGAAGTCGGGTTTGTTTCAGGAAGGGCAACAATTCCGCGCGCCAGACCCGGCGATAACAGACAAGCGCCCAATATCGGCAGAACTTATGCCACAAGGGCATCATTCCCCATTTGTCGGCGCACCAGCCGAGGATCGCTCCTCCGACGATTCCGAGAGCGGCTGCGGTGTTTTGTCGGCTGTCCGGGCCCATCAACCAGCCCAATACCGCGTAAAGTCCACCCCACAACAGCGCGATCGTCGCGACATAAACGCCTCCCTTGAGGCTGAGGTACAACAACCCCGTCACGGTCCAGACCGAGCCGACATTCGTCCGGTCCGACAATTCCTGAATTCGCCTCAGCAGACCGCGCGCCGACTTCACCAGTTTCGACGCATCGCCCGAATCTTCGGTGATTCCGTGACGCGCCGAAACCTCATTGTCGATCCACAGCCACAACCGGTACAGCGGACCGTAGCGTTCGACGTCTTTCCCAGGAGCAAATGCCGTGAGCACTTCATCGGCGGCGCTCCCGATTCGTACGGCGCAGCTCAAATACTTGGTATCAAACTCCGGCTCGCGGTCGACGCAGTAACTGCGGACGACCTGGTCCATTTCCGCACGAATCGGATTGCCGTCCAACAGGTCATGCCGATGCTGGATGTATTCGCGAAGTTGAAACAAGACCTCCAAATCTCCCTCGAACCGCCAGGCGAGCCGCGCCCCTTCGCTGTTGATGAAGTGCAGGAGTTCATCGACCCAGTCGTCATCCGCCAGCCACATCGCGGGTTTTAGAATGTGGATGTAAAACGCCAGTCTGGCGGCGATGCGGTGGTCGACGAGTTGCGCCTCGCAGGCCTGCAGCGTCGCCCGAAACTCCTGGAATTTGGCATTCCGCAAATGCAGATCCCACAGCTCTTCGGTGAGGTAGAAAAACCGGTCATCGCGAATCACCTTCGCGACGGCTCGCAGAATCGATCCGGCGTGCTGCGGCGGCACCTCCTGCTTGAGGTACGTCGTCAGCAGTTCGCACAGTCCGGGATCCCGCGGCCAACGCTGCAATCCTCTCAAGAGCCACTTGAGAAAAGGCTGCGATCCCCGATCGGGAAGGACGTCCTCCAGCACCGCCAGGGCGAAAAAGTGAAATGGCTGCTTTTCCTCAACGTTGCGCAGTTCCTGTGCAAGCGCCGCGGGGGTCTCGTTGCGCAGCCGCTCGAACACAGGGACTGCCGGAGAGGGAAGGCTCGGTTCGTTCGGACCCGCAGTCGGCGTGCCGGGGGCAAGGCTCACATCACTGGCGGACCATTGATATTTGGGGAATTCCGCCTGCGGCGCAACGCTTTCCTCGCCGTAGCGCAGACGCTGGTC
>JANRLN010000456.1:0-3480 GCA_033762515.1 Planctomycetaceae bacterium | reverse complement strand
GTTGCCGACGCCTGTCCAGGGATTGGGCATGAGAGTTCATCGAGCGTGAGTAGTGTCGATTCCTGTTAGGAATCGTCGCGAAATTGGTTCGCGAGGGCTTCGCCGGTTGAGATCGTCAACGCCGGGCCGGCCCGGAATCGTCGATGTTTCCGAGGCATGAGGGTACAAAAACTTTCGCTCGGCCTGAAGTGAGCGGTTCCAACTGGTTAGGGCCGTTGCAGCGGAACCACCGGCGTATGAGATCAGAATTGCTCCAATGCTCATCACCCTTCAGGCGATCGAAAACCGTCTGAGCGTCGACGATGTCTGGGCGAACTGCGCGCTGGAAATCGAGAGCACCGTCGGAATCCGTGTACTCCGCATTCCGCACTGAGCGCTCGGCTACCTGAGCTTGCCGGTGCAATACAGCAGCTTTCCATCCGGCGACCAGACGCCGCTCTCGACCGCCGTTTCGGAGTCCTGACCGGCCACGAGCTTGGGAGGGTCGTCAGTCAACGGATTGAACTCCCACAGCTGGCTGCGGCCTCGTTCGGGGCTGTGCATGGGGAAGACGACGCGCGGCGCGGTGGGATGCCAGGAGTACTTCTGTGCCGGACTCTTGCCGGTGACATGTTGCTTGAACTGTACGTCGCCTCCCGAAACGTCGACCGAGGCAATGTCGCGCCCGTTGGCGCCGCGACCACCGCAGAAGACGATCCGACGGCTGTCAGGCGACCAGCACGAGTTCCAATACAGCGACTGATACGTGCCCGTCGCGTCATACGCGAGGCGGGTCTGTTCGGTGTCGATGTCGTAGAGCCACAACTGCGGACCCTTGGCATAAACGACCCACTTGCCGTTGGGGGACCATTGCGCGCCCCAACCTTGCGGATCGATTGTCTGCGTCTTCAGATCGTTGATCGATAGAAACCCCACCCCGCCGCCATAGAACGAACAGGCCAGACGGCGACCATCAGGGCCCCACGTCGGCATGGCGCCGGCTCCGAGCAGCCAGAACTCGTCCCGCGCCGCGCTGACGACGAAGATCCGGGAGTCGCTGCTGCTCTCCCCGAATTGCGACATCCAGCCGTCGAAGGCCAGATACTGGCCGTCGGGAGAAACGCTCGGGGAGCCAATTTTGGTGATCTGCGGCAGTTCGAAAAACTTTTGCCAACCTGTGCCGTCCGCATTCATCACAAATACGGCGTCGCGCGGTGGAACGGACTGCGCTTCTGCTGTGACTTGCGCTGCGACTCCGCAGGCCATGACCCAAATTCCGGCGAAGATCAGCGCTCGACGAAACCGCATGAATCCGCTCCTCAAAATTGCGCGGCAATAGTCCATCGTCATCCATTGATCCCCATCTGCGTCACTTGGCTTCCGTCTCGGTCAGCACTTCGGAATCGCGATCGGGGCGGATGATCTCGAAATAGTTGCGGATCAATTGCCGTTGTCCCAGAGGAATCGGCTCGCTCTCCAGCACGGTCTCCGAGAGCTTGCGGTACTTGCCGTAGGTGTCGCGATAGCCCCGGCGAGCGTTCTCCTCGCCTTCCGGCGAACTGGTGGTCTCGAATTCTGACGATCCATCTCCCAGAGTTCCGGTGACTTGTTCCTGAGTTCGCTGCGAATCCAGCGCTGTGGCCTCGCCGTCGAGCTTGCCGTGGGAACCCTGTCCCCAATTCTTGGACGCCTTCTCGGATGTTGCCGATTCGCCCCGGGCCAGCGAGTTCTTGCCCTGGCATTGGCCGCTCCCGCAGTTGCCGCCGCATTTCTTGCATTGGCCACCCTGGCACATCGACTTGCATTCGCTCAGCCGATTGAGTTTCCGCGACAACAGTTGCGCCAGATCCTTTCGCAGGGCCTGGCCGCGGCATTGGCCGGCAAGGCTCTTGGACGACTTCGAAAGCTTGTCGGAATCACAATCCCTGCAGCCGTCGGAAAGTTGGTCGACGGTGTCGCTGAGCTCACTCAGGCCCGACTGCTTCATCGCGGCGCTCACCTCGGCCAACCGTTCCGCCAGCGATCGCGATTCCTTGCGATTCAGGTCCGCCTTCTCAAGCTTCTCCAACTCGTCGGCCGCTTCCGCGTAGTCCCCGTCCTTCAGTTCGGCGGCGGCTCCCTGAAATGCGGCCGCCGACGACAACGCTTCCGCCAGCGCCTGCATCTGCGCATCAATGGCAGCCGTGTCGTACTTCTGCATCATCTCGGCCATTTCGGCCTGCATTTCGGAGATCGTCGCCAGGGCCTCCCGAACGTCTGTTTCCGGCTTCTCCAGCAACTCCAATTCGTCGCTCAACTCCTCGACAGCGGTTGCCAGTTCCGTCTGCGACTCGTCTTCAGCGATGTCTTTCAATTGCTCGAGTTCTTCCGCGATGATTGCAGCGGCTTCGGCGATCCCGTCAGGACGGTCCACCACCGCTTCCACAGGTTGGGACGCGAACGGCCACACCAAGATCGCGAGCGCGGTAACAGCGGATCCGATGGCCCACCGTGACCACTTCGGCCAGGTGATCGGCGCCACGTGGGATGCGTCGACGCTCTGGAGTCGTCCGAGAGTCTCCTCCACCTGCAATTCGTGAAGCGGATTGGCCGCCGGCTGCGACAGCAGCTGCAGCGCGGTGATTGTGCGATCCTTCAAGGAATAACGGACATCGACAGCGGCGGCAGCGCGTCGCCAAGGCGCCGTCCGACAAATTCCGAGGAGAGCTCCGAGAAGCGGCCCCGCAGCGAGCAGCGAAGCGACCACGCCCGGTTGAGGCAAGGCGCCGGTCGACCACTTCCCCACGGTCAACAGCAGGGCTGCCGCACCTGTGCCATAGCAGCCGTAAAGGGCCGAAGCGAGAGCCGTTTGCCAACGCTGCCGCGACCGGACTGGGGTCAGAATCTGTCGGAGTTGCCGCTGCATGACTCGATCCTTACGAATGAGAAGAACGAGACGTCCCCGAAACGGCCCTCGCGGGAGTGGACGCATTGTGAGACATTCCGGCGTCGACACTTTTTCCGGAGACGCGAGATACTGTGCCGGACTTTTTCGATCGCCGCAAGAGGGGTTGCGGGGTGAATAGTGAAAAATCAATCCTGCGCAGGGCGACATCAACAAGAAATAGGCAAATTGCCATCGTGAGCAGCCACGGCCATAAAGAAGTGGTGCGGAACGCCGTCTCCGCCGGATCGCGACGAAAGACATCCGTTGCCGCAACGTCGTAACGCCCGCCAGTTGATTGCGACAGCGACTTTAACAAAATCTCATTGGTCGGCAATAACTTGAACTCGTCGGGATAACCCACGACGACTCCTCGCGATTGTTGATGTAACAGTTGGCCATCCTTCTCCAATCGGGCCTGCAATTGCCATGCTCCCGACACCGGCAACTGCAAATCGACTTCGTAGCGCCCCGGGGCGGTTTGGGGAACTTCCAGGCGTTGCTCTCCCAGACGCGGGTCGATGACCGTGAAATGCGCATGGGCATCGTTGATGAACCGCCCATTCGGGTCGACGGCG
>JANRLN010000455.1:0-34596 GCA_033762515.1 Planctomycetaceae bacterium | reverse complement strand
CTTCAGCGCCCTCACGTTCAGCGTTTCAATTCCCTCGGCGATCAAGGTCTTCAACTGGCTCGCGACGATGTACAAGGGGTCGATCAGCCTCGCGACGCCGATGTGCTACGCCCTGGCGTTTATCTTCCTCTTCAGCATCGGCGGGCTGACCGGACTGTTCCTGGGGGCGCTTGCCACCGACGTCCACCTGCACGACACCTACTTCGTGGTCGCCCACTTCCACTACGTGATGATGGGGAGCGTGCTGATCGCCTTCCTGGGAGGGCTCTACTACTGGTGGCCGAAAATGGTCGGCAAGATGTACGACGAAACCTGGGGCCGTATCGGAGCGCTGATCACCTTCATCGGCTTCAACATGGCCTTTTTCCCGCAGTTTGTGATGGGCGCCCGCGGCATGCCGCGACGCTATTACAACTATCTGCCCGAGTTTCAGTTCTATCACCAGGTCTCAACGGCGGGGGCGTTTCTGCTGGGGATTGGACTGGCGATCGCCGGAGGAGTGCTCGTCTATTCCCTCTACCGCGGAGCCAAGGCCCCGGCCAACCCCTGGGGCGGGGCCTCGCTCGAGTGGGAATGCAGTTCTCCCCCGCCGCACGACAATTTCACCAAGACCCCCGAGGCCCACGACCCGTATGATATGGACCGCGTCCTCTACGACGAACGTCTCGGCGGCTATCGACCGGCGACCGTGTAGAAGGCTAAGGGCTAAGGGTCAAGAGTTAAGAGTTGATGGTCTTACAACAATCGTCGGACGGATTTGCCCTCAGCCCTAGACCATGAGCCTTAGACCCTCAGCCCCGCATCCGCAACATTTGTTTACGAAACGACCATCATGACCACCGTTCTGGAACCCCCTGCGGACGCCGTCGATCATGCGGTGCATGAGCAGGGGCACGATCCGTTTCTGGCGCACCACTTTGAGTCGCACCAGCATCAATTCGATGCCTGCAAACTCGGCATGTGGCTGTTTCTGATCACTGAAGTCCTGTTCTTCAGCGGGCTGTTCTGCGTCTACGCGGTCTACCGCGCGAATCATCCCGAGATCTTCATCGCCGGGCACCAGTTCCTCGACAAGCAGATGGGGGCGATCAACACGATCGTGCTGCTGTTCAGCAGCCTGACGATGGCGTGGGGCGTCCGGGCGGCCCAACTGGGGCAGCAGAAGCTGCTCGTCTGGTGCCTCAGCCTCACACTTGCCTGCGCCGGGCTCTTCCTGGTGATCAAGTACTTCGAATACTCGGCAAAAATCCGCCACGGCGTGCTGTGGGCGGGGCGATTCGACGAAAAGGCGGCGGCTCACTATCTTGCCGAGCATCATGCCGCCGAGCATGCTGAGACTCCCGCGGGCGGCGGGAATCACGGCGCTGCGCACGAAGCATCATCCCCCGCCGCGCACGGCGACCACGCACATTCCCCGGAAGGGGACGCCGCAGCGCCTCACGACCCGGCGCTGCCGAAGAATCTGGGAATCTTTTTCAGCATTTATTTCGCGCTCACCGGCCTGCATGGGATCCACATTCTCGCGGGGATGGGCGCGATTGGGTGGGTGCTGTGGCGTTCGGTTCGCGGAGATTTCGGTCCGCGCTACTACGGCCCCGTCGATTTCGTCGGGCTGTACTGGCACCTCGTTGACTTGATCTGGATCTACCTGTTTCCGCTGTTGTATCTGATTCACTGATGGTCCCCGCCGCGTCCGCGGCCTTCCTGGCTTGCTCCCGACGGAGCAAGCGCCCCACGCCGTCCCTGCCTGTTTGATCGAGAGTGCTCATGACAGATCACGCCCACGCCGAAGACCACGGCGACGCCGGACACGTGATGCCCCCGTCGATTCTGATCGGCACATTTCTGGCTCTGGTCGGTCTGACGATTCTGACGGTCGGCAGTTCGTACTTCCCGCTGGGGAGCATCGAGTTGTTCGTCGCGATGGGGATCGCCACCGTGAAGGCTGGTCTGGTCGCGGTTTACTTCATGCACTTGCGGTACGACAAACCCCTCAATGCGCTGTTGCTGATCTTTTCGCTGGGCTTTGTGGCGCTCTTCATTTGTCTGACGCTGATTGACTCGCAGTCGTATCAGGCGGATATCCAGGCGGTCACCGCGCCGTAGATCGAGCGGTTCTCCATGCCGGCCGGACGCACGCTGCAACAGGCGGAGATGGCGGTCAACCTGCTGATCGCCTCACTGTCGGTCTTTTTTGCCGCCGGCATTGCGGCGGTTCTGCTCGTCGCCCGGCGACTGCCGCAAGCGACATCGATCCCCGGGTCCCTGTCGCTGGCCACCATCTGCCTGCTGGCGACGTCGTTCACCTTGCATCGGGCCTGCCGGGCCGTGCGTCGCGAACACCAGACGGCGTTCCGGGGCTGGATCGCCGCGGCGCTGGTTCTGGCCGTCGGATTCTGCGCCGCTCAGAGTTTCGGCATGTGGGATCTGTGTTCGCGGCATCTGGCGGTCCGAGCAGACGGCCAAACCTGGATCCTGCTGTTTGTGCTCGTCGCGCTGCACGCCGCGCATGTGTTCGTCGGCCTGGGAATCCTCGGAGTCGTCAGCATCCGCGCCTGGCGCGGCCGCTTCGATCACGAATACCATCTGGGGCTGACGTTGACCGCCCGCTACTGGCATTTCCTCGACGCCGTATGGCTGGCAGTCCTGGGGACGTGCGCGCTCCTGCTGAGGTAGGGGCGCGCAAGATCCGATGCGGATGAGCCTCAATCGACGCGGTAGTCGCGGGCCAGAACCGTCATGCCGTCGACCGAGATGGGACGCACGTTGCTGGTCCAGCGGATCTCGCACGAGGCGCCGTTGTGACCGACCAGTTCCTTGGCCGCCACCTGGATGCAGCGGTTCTCGTCATACCGGTAGGTGACTTCCACCGGCGTGCCGACCGGAAGATTGGGAGGCAATCCGGAGATGCGGAAGTCTCCGATGAATGTGCATCCGGAGGCGTCTTTGGTCTCGCCTTCGAGGAGCCGCACCAGGATTCCCGAGGGGTTGGCGGTGTTGGTGACGAACCGCTGCTTGAACTCCACGGGCAGCGGCGTGTTGCGGGGAATCATGATGTGATTGAGCTTGCGGGACTTGTCCGCCGGGTCGGTGATCTCGATCCCCAGGGAGTGGGCGTTGACGTCGATCGAACTGATCGACGACAACCGCTTGAGGACGCCGGCCGACAGGCTCCCGGAGCCGCCGGTCGCGCGGACTTCGAGAATCGCCGCGTGAATTGCGGCTCCTTGCGCCACGGCCAGTTGGGGATCGAGAATCCGCACGGGGGGCCGGCCGAGCATCTCTTCCAGCATGTTGGTGACCGCGGGCATGTACGTGGAGCCCCCGATCAGAACCACCTCATCAATTTCGCTGGGATCAATGCCCACCCCGTCGATCACGAACTCGGTGGTGTCGCGCGTGCGCTGCAGCATGTCGGCCGTAAGCTTCTCAAACTCGGCCCGGGTGATGACGGTCTTGAGGGTCTTGTCTTTGTAGGTGAATTCCAGCAGCCATTCGCTGTGTTCGCTGAGCAGACGTTTGACGTCGTCGCACTCTTCCGTGAGGGCCAGCCGCGCGCGGCCGTCATCGCGCGGATCGAGGCGGAAGTGATTGCGAAACAGTTCGGCGACGTGATTCACGAGCCGCCGGGTCCAGTCCAGCCCGCCGAGGAAGGTGTCGCCGTCGGTGGCCAGAACTTGAAAGCTCGTGGGGGAATACTTCACGAGGGTGACGTCGAAGGTCCCCCCCCCAAGGTCGTAGACCAGAATGGTCCGCTCGGTGTTGGCCAGATCGGCCCGGCCGAGTTCGCCCTTGTTCCAGGCGTAGGCGAGCGTCGCCGCGGTGGGTTCGTTAAGGATGTCGATCACGTTCAGGCCGGCGATCGCTCCCGCGTTCTGCGTCGCCCGGCGGCAGGGGTCGTTGAAATAGTAAGGGACCGTGATCACGCAGTTCGCGACCGGGCCGCCCAGCCGCTGCTCTGCGTCCTGCTTCAACTTCAGCAGAATCAGGGCTGAGAAGAATTCGGCATTGAGCTGGCGGCCAGCGAGGATCTTGGTGTACTCGGCGTTCCCCATCTGCCGCTTGATGCCCGTGATCACCTTATCGGGGTCGGAAGTGTGCATCCAGTCGCCCGTCGGCCCCACGACGACGTGTCCGTCCTCCATGGCGACAATGACCGAAGGGGTGATCGGGGAGCCGTCGGCGTTCAAGATGACGTGCGGTTCCCCCTCGCCGTCCAGCGTGGCAATGGCCGACGACGAGGTCCCCAGATCTATCCCGACAGTGAAGCCCGGTACGAAGCTCATGCGCGCGATCGCTCCCTTGGGCGCGCCGAACCGAGCACACCTGTCGGAACTGCGCACTTCTCCACCGTTCTACTCAGCGTTCGGTGGAGTGTCTACGACCCATCGCCAGGCTTCATCGATCCTTAATACTTGAGAGGATGGGGGGGCGAAACCAACTTCTCCAACATCCGCAGCGGCCCCGCCCGCTGTCTCAGAAAATTGTGAAGACTGGTGTTCCCAAGGCCACCACTGTTCGACTAATTTTCCCGGCGGCCAATCTCCCTGCGTTCGCCGGAAATCCCTCCCGGAGACACCTCCGATGAAATGCCCCCGCTGCCGAACCGATGACGTCTACCTCAGCGAAAGCGGGAATCAAGGCGTCCTGTCACTGTTCACGATCGCCGCCCGCTGTCATCGCTGCTGCCACCTGTTCCAGGTGCCGCGCTGGACGACACTGCCCAAGCGGCCGAAACCGGGAACCGGGAAAGTCGGCCCGGCACAGCCTCAGCCCCAAGAGCGGCGCGCCGCGTAAGTCAACGGCTGAGCACGCTGGAAATCGCTCTGGCGGCTAGGGGGCGAGCGTCCCGTTGACCTGCCGAATCTCCGCCTGTTTGGCCAACCCTTCGTCGAGCCATTTGCGGAACACGTCGGGCTTCATGTAACCCGCCTTTCTCTGCAGCAGATCGACCTTCGGCGTCAGCAGCAGTGTGGTCGGCAGGGATTCCACGTCCAGCACCTCGGCGATGCGCTTCTCTTTGTCGAAATCCAGTTGCGTAGGCACAAAGTTCGCCGAGACAAAGGCTGCCAGCTTCTTGTCGGCGCCCACCTCGCGCAGCAGCTTATGGCAATAGGTGCACCATTTTGCACTGAAGACCAGCAGGATCGGCCGATCCTGCTCGACGGCGAGGGTGTGGGCCTCCCGCAGATCGGTTTGCCAGGTGAGCTTCGCTGCGCCGGTCGCGCCCCAGACGGGACTTCCAACCCAGGCCAGCCCCGACAGGGCGGCGGCTTGCCGTAGAAACTGGCGACGTTGCATGCGACATCCCTTTCGCACTTTCCCACACGAGACGCTCATTGGTATCGGTTGTACCGATCGCGGGACGTATCCCGAACCGGGGGATTGCAGTGTTTCCGCAGGGAGTCACCGTCAAAGTCTGCCAAGTCCGACGGCGTGCCAATGCGAACGAGGCCGAGACGCACCCGTCCCGGCCTCGGTTTCCCTGACTGAGCGAATCGCGTCGGCGACGTTTTAGTTGGCCGGGAAGGATCCCGGCAAGGGGGAATTCGCTCCGGGCAAACCCGCACCGGAATTCCCGGCAGGCGTCGCCGACTTGGGCTTCACCAGCGTCTTGCGGCCCTGCCGCAGGTTCTCGAAGCTCCCCGCGGAGATGGCATAGTACCAGTCGGCGAAACGGGCGTTCAGTTCCTGCACCGTCTTCTGGCCTGCATCCACCTTCTCCTGGAACGACTTCAAGTCGGTTTCATATTTGGTCTTTGCCGACTCGTAGCCCGCCTTGGCCGACTCGTACGCGGCCAGCTTCCGCACATAATCGGCCTGCGGACCCGAGTTCTCGCTGAGGAGCGCATCGGCGGCTCCGTCGGCCTCGGCCGTCGGGAGATCCGCCGGCTTGGCCGGTTCCTCAGGTTTGGCCGGTTCCACGGGCTTGTTTGGGATCAACGAGTCGTCAAATTGCACCGTGACGAACAGATACCGGCTCTTGGATGTGCCGTCTTTGGATCCCTCGTCCGCAGGCTTGTCTTCCGCTTTGGCCGCGTCCGGCTTTTCGCCGTCCGCTCCCTCTTCCTTGGTCTCGTTGGAGGAGTCCTTGGCGAACCCGAATTCGATCTCTTCTTCCGTCCCTGAGAAGACCTCGCCGAAATGCAGTACGTAAACCACTCCCTGATCGGTCCGGGCGATGACTTCCCCCTCTTTGGAGACGAGCTGGCTGCCACCGTCCTCCGAGCGGGCGAACATGAAGCCCTTAGACCCCAGGTCGGCGCTCACCGCCCGGTCGATCGTCAGTCCCTCTCCCAGTCTCAGATCGCGCGACAACTTGGCCGGCTTGGGGCGCACGCCGACAATCTTCATCTGGTCCAGGCCGGTGACGAGCTTCCGCACTTCGTCCTGATTGACTTCTTCGGCCGATTCGTCCAGGCCATCCAGCTTCCAGGGGTCTGAGGAGTTCTTGCGGGTCAGCTTGCTCTTGTCGCGACTGACGATCGCTTCCCGGTCGTAGTCGATCGAGTAGTTGTCGATTTCGATGCCCGAGAGTTTCCAGTCGTCGATTTTCAGCAGGTCGGGTTCAATCCAATCGGCGAACTTCGTCGAGAGGTCGAGTTCCACCTTTGCCGTGTACGTGGCCGGTTCATCGGGACGACGCACGTAGTAATAGCCCGACCGATTCGGCACCTGTTTGCCGATGATGAAGTCGGCGAGCGTTTTCCCCTCGGCGTCCTTCAGGGTGATCCTCTGGCCGCGCTTGAGCGACTGGTTGTTTTCGTCCAGCGGATCAATCACTTCAAAATCGGCGTGTTCCGCGGGACGCTGTCCGGCGAGGGCTTCGCGCTCCAGGCCGATGAGCGAGGTGGCGCACTTGGCGAGACGATCTTTGCCGTCGGCGGGATAATTGTGCCGAGAAGGAATCCGCCATAGCCCGTCTTTGAATTCCACGCCGAACAGCCGCGCCTCCGCCTTGGTCGAGTCGAAGGCGATGACTTGCAGCGACTTGGCGGCATCGGGGTCGGTGAAGTCTTCGTAGAACTTCTTGCCGACGATCTCAAATCCGCTCGGCGGCTTGGGGGTCGACGGGGCGGCAAACAACGCCACGACCAGGGAGACCGCGGCCACGGCGACAAACGTCAGAGTGCGTTGCATTTCGTTCATGAAAATTCTCCCGTGGGGAGGCGGAATGGCGAGTGAAGACTGAGGGATCTTAACAGCCCCGGAATCACGATCCCGGGGCTGCTCGTCGATTACTTGTCGCGACGCCGTGCCGGGGGAACCTCGCGCTGTTCGTTCTGCAATCGGCGGAACCAGACGATGAGCCCCAGCACCAGGGCCGGAATTGGCGGGACGATCGTCGCCCGCGCAAAGTAGCGTTGTTCAATCGCCCGCACGCGCCGTTCCGTCTGGGTGCGGATCTGATTGATTTTCTCTTCCTTCTTCAATTCGATCTCGGCCTCGGCCACTTGCACGCGGCGCTGTTCATCGGACTGAGCCATCGCCAGTTGCTGCAACTGCGCCATCTGATCGAGCGACTTGTCTTCCTGGATCTTCTTCACCTTCTCCTTGAAGGACTCCTTCGCCTTTTCCAACTCCGCCTTGGCGTCCTCCGCCGCCTTTTCCCGTTCGATCGCGCTCTCCTTGATGAACGCCGCCGTTTCCCGTTCCACTGCAGTCAGCGTGCGATGCTTCGGACGCCGTTTCCGCAGGTCGATATAGGCCTTGTCCCCCGCAAGAAAGTCGACCGCGTTGAGCACGAAAGTCACGTTGTCGAGATCCAGTCCGTACATCCGGCGTTCGCGAACCATAAAGAACCAGTCGGAGATGATGTCGGCGTCGGCGACATACACCACATTCACCTTGTCCCCCTGCGCCTTCTCATCGGACTTGATGTACGCGCCGCACACATGCGCCACGTCTCCGATCTGCCGAATCGGATCGTCCTTGATGTCCACCCCGCCGAACATTCCTGGCTGGACAAAGTCATCCCAGTCGAGCAGGCCGGAGTCGGTGCTGGTCCGCAGCAGGGGTTCAAACGTCAGCGAACTCCCCTCGCGCGGACGAATCGTCCCGGCGAAGAAGAGGAGCAACTCCTGCAATCCGCTAGTGATGTCGTTCTTCTGGTTGAAGGCCGATTCGAGGCCGCTCTTGGGGCTGATCGAAACCATTTCCGGCCGGACGACGTCGGCGAATTCCGGGTGCAGGACCATGACCGTGTCGGCCCAGACGACCTGGTCGTAGATCCATTGAATGCCGAGCAGATTGACCAGCGACGTCGCCATGCCGCTGTCGGCTTTTTGTTCCGGAGGCATCCCCTGGCCCATCATGCCGCCCGGTCGCGGCTTGGGTTGCTTGGGGGCCATCCCAGGATTGAACGCAGGGAGCGGGTCGTCGAAAATCAGGGTCGGTTTCCCCTTCTTAACGTAGTCCACAAAGTTCCCCATCTGCTCCTGGCTCAGCGTCGAAGGCATCACCGCCACCAGGACGTCGAACTTCGATTCGTCGATGGGGGCCGCCGGTGAGACGGTTTCAACGTCGTACTGCTTCTTCAATTCCGCCACGATCCGCCATTCGGGATTGCTGCGGAAGGTGCTCATGTCGAAGCCGCCGTTGATCTTGGCGTCGGTCTCCAAGATCCCGACCTTGCGGCGCTTTTCATTGGCCACCGTGCGCACCGAACGGGTCAATTCGTACTCGATGGGAATGGCCGTATCGATGAACGGAATCACCACTTCGTTCGAACCGCTGTTGATCACGCAGCCGAGGTAGATGTCGTCGACCTGCACGCGGCCGCCGCGCTCCGACTGCACCTTGCGAGCCTCGATGCCGAACTTGCGGGCCTCCTCCGCTTGTTCGCTGAACGGATCGACTTCAACGACGCGCACGGTGATTCGCCCGCGGCCGCTCGCCTGATACTGGCTGAGCATCCCCAGCATCATCGTTCGGACGGGAACATACTCGCGCGGCACAGTGCGACTGACGAAGGCCTGCACGGTGACCGGTCGTTCATCGGAGAGTTCGCTGAGCACCTTGGTCGTCGTGGGGGTCAACGTGTAGAGCCCTTCACTCGTCAGGTCGGGCTGCCAGCGCACATTGGCCAGGACCGCGTTCGCGCTGATCAGGATCATCGCCAGCGAGACCGCCCGCACCACGTACTGGCTGCTCATGGGGGTCTCCTGTTTCCCCCCCGCCCAGTGACGTCGGCCGATGAGCACCAGATTGACGTACAGCGTGAAGATGATGAACGAGATGAAATAGAACAGCGAGGTCAGCGGGAAGAAGCCCCGGCCGAACTGCTGAAAGTGATAGGGAATGCTCAACTGGTCGAACAGGCGGTCGTGCCCCAGCAGGTTGGCAATGACCTGCGGCATCGGGAGCGAACCGATATAGACGGGCACCGCACACAGCAGCACCGCCAGAACGAAGGCCACCGTGCTGCTGTTGGTCAGGAACGAGGCGACCAGCCCGGCCCCGAGCAGAGCGCTGCCCGCCAGCCAGTAACCGAGGTAGGTGGCGGCGATCAAGCCCCAGTCGGGATCACCGATCGCATCCAGCATGGCGCACTGGGTCAGCGAAAAGAGCAGTACGACGGTGTAAACCGCCACCACGGAAAGGTACTTTCCAATCAGCACTTCCAGGTCGGAGACCGGCAGGGTGAACAGCAGCTCGTCGGTCCCCTGTTTCTTTTCCTCCGCCCAGGCTCCCATCGTGATCGCGGGGATGATGAAGAGCAGCAGCTGCGGGAAGTACTCGTTGAGCTTGTCGAGATTGGCGAGGTTATCGGTGAAGAACTCTTCCCGGAATGCGAGCAACGACCCGGCGAGCACAAAGGCCACGATAAACAGGTAGCCGATGACTCCCGAGAAATAGCTCCAGAAATTCCGACGGAAGACCGCGAGAATCACGTGGCTGCGCAGCATGTTCCGGCAATCCTCAGAAACGAATGTGACAGGGCGGGTGCGTCACAAGGTGGGTTAAGGGCGGTCCGATTTCACACGAAACGAAGGCGTGTCGGTTGGGCCGGAACTCGACCGGCTCTCCGACGGGCAGCAGGCGGAGGGCGGACTAAGCCGCACCGGTCAGCTGGCGGAACCGGGTCTCCATCGAGGCCGAATGGGCTTCCATGTCGGCCGTGGGGCCGTCGAAGACCACCCGACCTTCATTGACCAGCACCACGCGGCTGCAGATGGCCTTGACTTCCTGCAGAATATGGGTCGACAGCAGGATCGTCTTGGTTTCGCTCAGCTTCTGAATCAGCAGACGGACATCGTGCGTCTGATTGGGATCGAGTCCGCTGGTCGGCTCGTCGAGGATCAGCACCTGCGGGTCGTGCAGCAGCGCTTGGGCCATGCCCACGCGCTGTCGAAATCCCTTGGACAGCTTCCCGATCGGCTTGCCCCAGACGCTGCGGAGCGAACACTGCGTCGCGACGTAGTCGAGCCGGTCGCGCAGTTTGGCGGAATCCATCCCGCGGGCGTCCCCCATAAATCGCAACAGCGAAGAGGGGGTCATTTCGAGATACAGCGGGCCATTCTCCGGAAGGTAGCCCAGCAGGGGGGCCGCTTCGAGGCGATGCGTGCTGACGTCGAAGCCGCCGATTTTCGCTGTCCCCTCGGAAGGGGCGAGAAACCCCGTCAGCATCTTCATCGTGGTCGACTTCCCGGCGCCGTTCGGGCCGAGAAACGCGCACACCTGGCCGCGGGGAACAGAAAACGTGACATGCTGTGTGGCGGCAAAGGCCCCGTAGAACTTGCTGAGACCGATCGCTTCGATCATCGCGGGACCGGATGCGGGCGTGTCCGTCATGGGTATGGCTCTTTTCCTTCACCAAATCAGGCGGCGGGGAGCGGAAACAGGAACTGGCCCGCGGACCCCGATGTCGCCGAACACGGCGTCTGTCAAAGTTACGAAGTTTTTAAGGGGAGCGTTGGAGGTTGTCCAGCGACCGGGGAGGCTGAACTCAGGCGGACATTAGAACAGCGGCCCCAGCAGCCTAGCCGACCCCGAGGGCGAGGGCCAGTCTTGCTGTGCCAATCTGTTCCGATCGCGCAGAATTTGCCGACGGTCGCGCCCAGACTTCTTACTCCGGTCGAGCGGCTTCCGATGCCGGCTGCATCCAGGCGATCGAATACCTCTCCTCATAACCCTTGCGCCAACTGCCCACCAGTTCCATCAACTGCTCACGACCGAGATACATGTAGGGACCCTGCTCGAATCCGCCGCGCCCTTCGGTCAAAAACTGCTGCTGCAAGGCCTTCAGGCCCAGATTGTCCCCTTCCGCTGCGGGGGTGGCGTCGCGATCCTTAACGTGAACCACGTAATAGACCGACTTCGACTCGTTCACCGCCACTCCCGTCTGCCCAGGGCCGATCTCTTCAAACACCGCCTTCATGAAATCCCGTCCGGCCTGCTCGACCCCCTCCACCGTCGACAATTGCGGCGGCGGCGAGAACATCGGATTGAATTGGAACGGGAGGTTTCGCGGCATGGTCAGCCAGCTGAAGGGGGGAGTGGTCCTCACCGACAGGCGATCCCCATCGGCTGCTCCCGTCACGGTCTCCTTGGGGAGAAGATCCAGCATCGATTCCTTGGAGACGCTCACCTTTTCAGACAATTCTTTCGCCCGACGCTCGGCCAGGGGCCGTGCCTGGGCGATTTTCCATTCTGCGACAACCTTGTCCTTCACTTCAGCAAATTCCGGCTCGCGGGGGGGCACGTCCGCCAGTTTCCAGTAGGCGTACCGGCGATCCTGCACCTGCGAGTCGGCTCGATTCGGGAAGAAAATCGTATCATTATCGAACGCCCGCTGATCCACGGTCACCCCCTGCTGAAAGGGGTTTGCGCTCGGCTCCGCGGCCAATCCGATCATGTGGTCGACCGAACTTCGCAATTCCTTCCGCGTCAGCAACCCGGTCTCTGCGTAGATCAGGTTCTCCTGCTCGGCATAGGCTTTGAGGGCCGCCGTGATGGCCTGGCCCTTCTCGGCCTGTTCCTTTTCGTCGAGGATTCCCAGGTATTCGTCGGCCAGCTTGGCCATGCGGTTGTAGGCGCGATCGATCGCGTTCCCCATCGCCTCAAAGGCGCGCTCTTTCAGCATCGTCTCGCGAATTTCCAGCTTTAAGCCCTCATCCAATTCCCGATACTTGGGCTCCTGCGCGTCTGCCGCAGCAGCGGGAGAGGGGGGCATCCTCTCGCCGGGAGCCGGGGGGAGGTCCAGTTTCGGAGCCTCCGGCGCCTCGCTCGTCGGTGCTTCGCTCTTCGGAGAGGGCTCCACCGGCGCCTCTGACTGGGTCGGCTCCGGGGCTGGTGCATCCGCTTTGACGTCCCCATCTGCGGCGGGCGCCGCGGCGTCGGCGGCTGCGTCGGTCTTCTGGGAGAACGAGACCGTCCGCACCGGAATCACCAGCTCGCGCTTCGCGGCAGCTTCCCCATTCTCCGGAAGGGCCGGGGCCGGCGGGGACTTGGTCGCGTCGGCTGCCGGGGCCTCGGCCGGGGCCGGGGCCGGCGGGAGAGTCGTGTTCGCCGGTTCCAACGCCGATGCGGGGGACTCGTCCCCTGGCGATTGGAGATCCGGCGTGATGCCCATCGAGTCTGGAATCTCCAACACCGGATAACGCTGCTTGTTGGCTTCGTAGTAGGCGGCCACTTCGGCGTCCGTCGGCTCCGACACCCGCTGTTCAAAGGCCTCGAATTCGGCCGCTACGTACCCGAGATTCACCTTGCGCTCTTGCAGAAATCCAGGCTCCCCGGTTGGAGTCGGCGGCCGCTTCTTGTGCAGTTCGAAGAACTGCAGCAACTCGGCGTCGTTCGGCTCTGGAACTTTGGCCACAAAGGGCTCCACCGGAACAGCAGCGACGTCCAGGGTCTCTCGCACCTGCAACATCTTGTACTGCTTCCAGTAGGTCAACGGCGTCTCCAGCGGCCCCATCCCCGACTGCTTGGCCGCCGGAAGGTCCATCTGGAAGGCCATTTGTGCCTGGAGTTCTTCCCGCAGGATCGAAAAGAGCTCCGACTCCGGGAGACCCAGGTCCTTGAGAACCGACTGATAGTCGGCCATCGACAGCTTCCCGTCGGTGATCGACGTCAGATATTCATTCACGGCGTCGTTCGTGACCTGAATGCCGCGCTCCTGGCACTCGTGCAGCAGAATGGCCCGCTGCAACAACGCTTCCTGGTCGGAGGGGCCGAATGTCGCCCGCGTCCCTTTGGAGATCGCGCTCACAAACCGGTTCGCGATGCTCCGGCGCTGCGCGAACCGCTGCAGGTCCTCCGGAGTGAACGCCCCGATTGAGGATTCGACCACGGCCACCGGCCCCGACGCCCGCAACCCGAAGAAGGCGATGACGCCGCCCACCAGTGCCCCGTAGAGCGCCAGCTCGTTTCCTTTGCCGCGGGGCGAGCCAATGACCCACATGCCGCCGGCGCACAGCATCGCGACCAGCACGACGCCCAGCGATCGGGGCAGCCGTCCCGACTGCATCGACACGGAATCGAGGAAGATGAATGCGAACATCGCCAGCCCGGTCATCACGACCATCAACTGACGCTGATTCCGGCGAAAAACGTCAAAGGGCGAACCAGCCATGAAACCCCATCCTGAGTGAGCCTGCGCACGGCCAAACCGCAGCCGCGCTCCCGGCACTGACATCAACCGACTTTTGTGCACTCGCTTGACAGACCGTCTCGCGATGCTCTAAGCATGAGCGGCCTAGCTCCAGCCCTCAGCGGCTGGCATTGTAGCTTGGCATCGTTGAGGCACAAGGTCAACGCACTCGACGAGTTCCGGCAACTTAATCGAACTACAGGTCGCATGGTGGCAGCGAAATCGCTCAAGGGACTGGTCATCGTCGAATCCCCCGCGAAGGCGAAGAAAATCAGCGGCTACCTGGGCCGCGATTACGTCGTCATGGCGAGCATGGGGCACGTTCGCGATCTCCCCGAGAGCGCGGCAGACATCCCCCCCGAACTTAAGAAAGAGGCTTGGGCGAACCTGGGCGTGAACGTGGAGCAGTCGTTTGAACCGCTGTACATCGTCCCCAAGGAAAAACGCAAACTCGTCAAGGAACTCAAAGACGCTCTGAAGGATGCTCAAGAGCTCATTCTCGCAACCGACGAAGACCGCGAAGGGGAGAGCATCGGCTGGCATCTGGCTCAGTTGCTGGATGCCAAAGTCCCGGTCAAGCGAATGACCTTCTCGGAAATCACCAAGGAGGCCATTCTTGAGGCCATTCGCTCGCCGCGCAAGCTCGACGAAAATCTCGTCGCCGCTCAGGAGACGCGGCGCGTGCTCGATCGCCTCTACGGCTACCGGCTCAGTCCCCTCTTGTGGAAAAAAATCGCTCCGAAGCTGTCGGCGGGACGCGTGCAGTCGGTGGCCGTTCGGGTCCTCGTTCAGCGAGAACTCGAGCGTCTGGCCTTCAAAAAGGGAACCTACTGGGACTTGAAGACCACGCTGGTGAACGCCGGCGGAGCGGCGTTCGACGCCACGCTCCAAGCCATTGGGGGAAAAAGGGTTGCGGCCGGAAGGGACTTCGATGAGTCCACTGGAAAGCTCAAGGCCGACGCCGAGGTGCTGCTGCTCGATGAATCAACGGCGGTCGCCTTGCAGCAACGATTGCAGGGTCAGCCGTGGGTCGTGACGGCGATTGAGTCCCGCCCGCAGTCCCGCAAGCCCTACGCTCCCTTTACCACGAGCACGCTCCAGCAGGAATCCAACCGCAAACTGAACATGACGGCTCGCGAGACGATGCAAGTCGCGCAGCGGTTGTATGAAGACGGCTATATCACCTACATGCGTACCGACAGCGTGAATCTGTCGCAGGAAGCCATCAGCGCCGCCCGCAAGTGCGTCGAAGCTCGTTACGGAAAGGACTACCTGCACCCCGAAGTCCGGCAGTATTCGACGAAAACGAAAAATGCCCAGGAGGCCCACGAAGCCATCCGCCCGGCCGGTACCGAAATGAAAACCGCCGAGGAACAAGGCCTTTCCGGCCGCGAAGCGGCGCTGTATGCGATGATCTGGAAGCGGACGGTCGCGACCCAGATGGCGGAAGCCCAACTGCGCTTTCAGACCGTCACGATCACCGCCGCGGATGCCGAATTTCGGGCGACGGGTCGCCACGTCGAATTTCCCGGTTTCTTCCGCGCGTACGTCGAAGGAGTCGACGATCCCGAGGCCGCCCTCGACGATCAGGAGGCCGCTCTGCCGCCGCTGGCGGAGAACGAGCGCCTGAAGTGCGACAAACTCGACGCCGTCGGCCACGAAACCAAGCCCCCCGCGCGGTACACCGAAGCCACGCTGGTTCGGACGCTGGAAGCCGAAGGCGTTGGCCGTCCCAGCACTTACGCCACGATCATCGGCACCGTTCAAGACCGCGGCTACGCGGTGAAACAAGGAAACCAGCTCGTCCCGACGTTCACGGCGCTGGCCGTCACGCGACTGCTGGAGACCCACTTTCCACGGCTTGTCGACCTTAGTTTCACGGCCAAGATGGAGCAGCAACTCGACGATATCGCCAACGGCGAGGCCGAGCGGCTCCCCTACTTGAGGCAGTTCTACGCGGGTGATGAAGGTCTCGACGAGCAGGTGAAAACGCGTGAGGAGCAGATCGACCCCCGGGAAGCCTGCACACTGGAACTCGTCGGCCTGACGCCCAAGATCCGCGTGGGCAAGTACGGTCCCTATCTGGAGATGCAGAAGAACGGGGAAGCGGTGACCGCTTCAATTCCCCGCGACCTCAGCCCCGGCGACATGACCAATGAACTGGCGGAAAAACTGATCGAGCAGAAGCAGGCCGGGCCGCAGTCGCTGGGAGTCGATCCCGATTCGGGCCTGCCGGTTTATCTCCTCATCGGCCCCTTCGGCCCCTACCTGCAGTTGGGGGAAGTCAAAGAGGGGGAAGCCAAGCCCAAACGGGTTTCGTTGCCGAAGAATCGGGATCCCCAGACCCTCACGCTGGCGGATGCGGTCAATTACATGAGCCTCCCGCGCACGGTGGGCGTACACCCCGAAACGGCGAAGGTGATCAAAGCGGGGATCGGCATGTACGGCCCCTACGTTTTGCATGAGAAGACGTACAAATCGCTGGGCAAGGAAGACGACGTCCTCACGATCGGTCTGGATCGCGCCGTCGAACTCCTGAGTCAGGCCCGGGTGAAGGCCGTCATCGCGCCGCTGAAGGACCTGGGAAAGCATCCCGACGACGACCAACCCGTGGGGGTCTTTGAAGGCCGTTACGGAGCCTACGTCAAACACGGCAAGACCAACGCCACAATCCCCAAAGACCGGGAAGCGACCACCGTCACGCTCGAGGAGGCCCTGGTGTGGCTGGCGGAACGGGCCACAAAGTCTCCCAAGAAGGGCGGACGGACGACCAAAGCGGCAAAAAAAGTCGTCAAGAAAGTCGTGAAAAAGACCCCCAAAAAGCGCGACTCCTGAGTCGACGACGTTCGCGGCCATTCGTCTTGAATCCCGCGAACCAGCTCCTCAGCACGAACGATCGTGTGCAGCAGCGCCGTCGACGTCGCTGTCCTGGATGCCGTGGATTTCTGCGGCGCACGGCGCGGCTGCAGTTCCGGCACATCCCCTGAGCAGGGATGCGGTTCATCTTCCGCGCGCGCCGTTACCGTCCTCTCGGCGGAAGCTTGCAATCGCAGGTCGCCGGGAATAGGTTTCCACGGGATCGCTGCCGGGGGGCAGCCGCCGGAAGTCTTCTTCGACGCCTCGCGGAGACGTACAGATGGCCTGGTTTGCGACGCCGCGGATTCGTGTCTTCATCAGCTATCGCAAGAGCGACAGTTTCGCCGTCGCCTCCGAAATTGCACAGCTCTTGCGGAAGAAGCTGGGGCCGGACGGTGTGTTTTTTGACGACGCGCTGGATCCGGGGCGCGACTATCGTCGATCGCTCCGTCGCGAATTGCGGCGATCCACGGCACTGTGGGCGATCATCGGTCCGACGTGGGCCACATCGACCGACGAGCTGGGGCGGCTGCGCCTGTTTCGCCCGGATGACATCCTGCGCGACGAACTGGAGGTGGCGCTGGCCCGTGGAATCCCGGTGGTGCCGGTGCTCTTGGACGGAGTCTCCATCCCGCGCCCCTCCGACCTGCCGCCATCGTTGAATGAACTCGAATTCAGCAAATATCAGGGGCGCACCGTCGCCGGCAATGCACAACTGGAAGGGGAAGTCGACCGCCTCCTGGAAGCCATGCGGCAGGAGGCGGGCTCGCGGCGCCGGAGCGAGACGGCTGTCTGGCTGCAGGATTACGGACTGACGTTTTTCCTGCTGGCCCTGATCCTCGGGCCGTTGCTGGGACTTGCGCTGGCATTTCCTCAGGCGGCCCTCGTGGCTCTCGTTGGAGTTGCCGTCGCGGCGGTCTTACTCACGTTTCCGGTGTGGCGCTTCTGGAAGATTTTTCGACTGATTCGCGACTCCCGGTTCTATGGAGTCCCCGGTCGGTGGTGGAAGGCGTACCAGGAGATTTGGATTTGCATGCTCCAGGCGTGGGGCGCGCCCAGTGTGGCGATGGTGGCGCGATTGCGCACGGAAGTCGCGTTGCTCAATCCTCCGCCCAACCCGCCCGCGCCCAAGATCGACGATGCGGAGTCACGTCGCGATCTGAGCGAATGGCGCGAAGCTCAACAGCTCTGGCAGACTCGCGTGAACCGGGAAGTCTCCGACGCCCTGGAGGCACTCGACGCCAACTCGGCGGAGCGACCTCAACTGCGGGTGGCAACGTGTTTTGAACTGAACAATGCCGCCGATGGCGTGGAGCGCTATCTCAACCTCCTCCAGATTCTGTATCCCCGGCAATCGGCCGCGACGGGGAAGAAGGGGTTTCGACTTCCCACGGGCGAATTCTTTTGCCGCGTCGAAATCGGCCAGGGATTCCTGTCGCCGCAACATCTCATCGCCGGTCTGCAGGACCACTTCGCCGAAGACTGGCGACCGGTCCTCGATTGGTACGGCCGGGCCGTGCTGCAACCGGCCCCGGGCCTCTCCGAGAAGCTCAGACGCGTGCAGGTGTTTCAGTTCCTCTGCTGGCTGATGTGGGGGCCGAGCGTGCCGCACTGTTCGTGCTCTCAATGGCAGTCGGGGGTCGGGCGGCAAGCCGCGTTCGACCTGGTCCTGCAGTACGGGTATGGAGACGAAAACAACTCCTGGGCGCTCATCCAGAGCGGCGAACGGGGAACGCCGCTGCACACGTTCCTGCACAATGCGTTGAAGCTGGATCCCGGAAGCCGCGGATTTCAGTGCCGAGTCGTCGTCGTGCCGGGGCTCCCCAGTCAGTTCGCCACGCGTGTGTGTCCGGCGCAGCGGGACGCTGTCGAGGAAGCCCCGCTGGTGCTGCGGTTGTTGAACATCGCCGAGTTCGAAGGTTGTCCTGAAGAAGTGGCCCGGCAGATCTACCAGGCCTATGTGTGGATGATGTTCGTGATCTGCGACGCCTCCGGCGAACCGCTCTTCCCGGAGGAACCCTGGCGGGGATTATTGCCCTTCTTTACGCACGGCAATATCGCCGACGCCGAGACGTATCGTTTCGTCCGCGAAGAAGTCGTGCAGAAGGCCCTGGTTTGCCTGCAGGACTTGTGGGCGTCGGCGCCGGAAATGACGTTTCGCTACGCCTGTTCGTCCGACGACGGCCAGTGTGGTGCGCCGCTGCAGTTTCCCCCCGCCCGTCCGACGATGACGGAACTGCTGCGCGAGAAGGCGGAACTCAGGCTCACCCCGGCCGAGCGCGCGCGTCTGCGGATCTCGGACGAAGCCGTCGACGCTCGATTCGCCGGCCGCTACTCGGCCTGTCACCTGTCGGAGTTGGTGCACCAGTTCTATGATTCGCTGCCGGAATTCGCCGCCCGAGATCCAGGCCGCGACACGCTGCACCTTGAGGACTGAATCGTTGGTGGTGATCCGGCGTCGTTCATGAAGGACAGCAGGTGACTCTTTCGTTTCAGGATCTCACCGATCAGCCGCAGGACCTGGCGTTGCTCGCCCGGTTTTATGCCGACGTCTACATTCCGGGATTCCCCGACGCGAACGAGCGCGAATCGCTCGAGAACATGCAGGCCTACCTCGCGCTCAAACGCGCGGGCTGGTATCAATCCAACAACTATCACATCCTGCTGGCGGTCGAGGACGGCGCTCCGATCGCATGTTCGATCAGCGACTACCTGGCGGAACCCAATGCGGGAGTGCTGGAGTTCCTGCTGGTCGATCCGCAGCAGCGCGGGCGGGGCCTCGGCCAGGAGCTGCATGCCGCCACGGAGACGTTGCTGCAAACCGACGCCCGAAGGGCCGGTCATGCCGGGGTGTCGTGCATCGCCATCGAGATGAACGACCCGTATCGCGTGAATCCCGCCGACGACAATATGGACCCCTTCGCTCGCGCCCGACTTTGGGGACGCTGGGGTTACGGCGCGCTGGGTTTCCCCTATGTCCAGCCTGCATTGTCGACCGATCAAGGTGCGGTCGACTACTTGATCCTCGGAGCGAAGCCGCTCGACGACCCGTTGCGTGGCGGCTTTCCTCCACAACTTGTGCGCCAGATCGTCTACGGCTATCTGCGCTGGGCGATGCGTATTGAGAATCCTGAGGCGAATCCTCAGTTTCAGGGAATGTCCGCCGATCTGTCGCGGCGTCGTGCGGTCTCGTGGACGCCCTTCGCCGCCTATCTCGGAACCGACCTGCGCTGCCCCTTCCTGGTGCAGGAGGTGCGGGCCGAGGATGACGAATTCGCCGCCGCCATGCGGGTCTTTCAACGATCCTTTCCGCCCGGTCCCACGACCATCGGTCCGCAGGCGTTTCAGGCCGAACTCAGCACGATGTCGGCATCGCCGCCCCCCGCTTACCGATATCACTTGTGGACCGTCCGTCAAACACCGGAGTCGGACGTTGCCGGCATGCTGTCGTTCTTTTCGTTTCCCGGTTGCGGATTCGTGGGTTACGTTGCGGTCGAGCCGCCGCTGCGGGGACCGCGGATCGTGCAACTCCTCCTTGCGCGGATGGAAGAACAACTGATCCGCGATTTCGGCGACATCCGCGGCTGGTTCATGGAGACGTCGCTGCACCACTCGAATCCGCGCGCGCTGGCACGCCTCGGATTTCATCGCCTCGTCGAGCGATTCACCCCCCCGTCGCACGCGAATCTGGGTGCCGCCGACGTGCTCCCGCCAACCCGCACGCCGCTTGGTCTGTTCTATAAAGCGTGCGGGAATGATTACGGCGTGCTGCGAACCACGCGGGCGGAGTTGCTGGAAGGCGTCGCGCAATGGGTCGCCGGCGTGTACAAAGTGTTGACGCCCGAATCGATTCTCGCGATTCAGGAGCAATTGCATCCACCCGTCGACTGAGATTTGTCGCTGATGTTCGAACTCCCAGGCGGTTCAAACCACGTGGTTCGAGAACAGTCGCTGGCGATGTATTCCACCCTGAAGTGATGAAGCCCCTGAAACTCACGGCGGCATTGCTGCAGGCTCGCCAGTGATGCCTGTGTATCCAGTCGGACACCGTCGCACGGACCAGTTCCTGCGACAACATTCCATCGCTTAGCAACCGCAGGATCGCAGAGCGGAAGAGGAACCCGCTGCGATCGGTTGTGACGGCTGCGCCCAGCCCGCTCAAGAGCTGCGGGAGATTAGATTCTCAGGAATGAGAATCCTTGGTTTCCGCTCAAGCCGGGGGTATGCTGTACCGATGCGCATAAGTGCTGCTGAGTGCGAGGGATCGCGCAACAGGATGGCGATGTTGCTGGTCTCCTCAGGTGCACGATGAACGAGATTCTGCTCGGTTACGAGGTGAACGGGGCGACATGGTTTTACCTGTCGCTGTTGCTGATCGTCGCCGTGTTTTATCGTTTCAACCGCGTCTGGTCTCTGCGTAACTTCGACTTGGCGCTGCTGCTCGGTTTGTCGCCGGGGTTGCTGCTGGTCAACGCCGCCGGACCTGAGTCGCCGCTCGGGTATGTATGGTTGTTTGTGATCACGCTGCTGCTCTGGGGCCGGCTGTTGGCGGACAATCTGTTCACGCGCCGTCCGCGGTACGAGCAGAATCTCAACCCCGCCGGGCTGGCCTTCCTGATGTTCTCGGCACTCGCCTTTCAGACGACGCGGATCGTGATGGAAGAGCCTCACGAGTCGAGTCTGGCGACGGTCCGGCTGGCCGACAATCTCCTCAACCGCGAAGACAGCCCCGAAGGGCAGCCGGAACAACCGGGCGCGGCAGGCCCCGCGGGGCGGCTGTTGGCAACCCCGGTCGTACCGCTCTCGGGGGGAGTCGAAGCCGTCGCCGCCCGAAGTCTGGCGGTCTTGGCCCACGTGGCGGTGATGATTGGGCTGGTGCTGATCGGTCGCTGGCATTTCAGCGACACGCACCTCGGATTGGCGATGGCGACGCTGTATCTGCTCCTCCCGTGCACCGCCTACGACGCCGGCCGGGTGACCCACGTGCTGCCGGGGGCTCTCATCATCTGGGCGGTCGTAGCTTATCGGCGGCCGATGGTGGCGGGAACGCTGTTGGGATTGGCCTGCGGGACGATGTTCTTTGCGGTCTTCCTCCTTCCCGTCTGGATGGCGTTCTACTGGAAACGCGGCGCCTGGAGGTTTGCGGCGGCACTCGGGTCGGTGGCCGCCGTCTTGATCGCGAGCCTGCTGCTGACGTCGGCCGATTCCTACTCCTTCACGCGGCAGATTCTGGGATCGATCGACTGGGCGGCGCTGAAGTTCGACGCCGGTTACGGCGTCGGCTTCTGGTCGGTCTATGATCCGGCTTACCGCATCCCCGTCTTCACCCTCTTCGGCGTCGTCCTGGTGATGCTGTCCATCTGGCCGCTGGAGAAGAACCTCGAACACCTTCTCGGGCACTCGGCGTCGACGGTGGTGGCGACTCAGTTCTGGTATCCGCACGAAGGGGGCATCTACGTGCTCTGGTATCTCCCCCTGGTCCTCGCCGTCGTGTTCCGACCTCGTGTGGCGCACTTGCCGCCCCGGTCGGACGCCATAGGACGTTCGCCAGCCGTTGCGGTCCCACGGGCGTCTGCTGCGACGCCGGGCACTTCCGCAATGCGCAAGACGAATGTGCTGCGATAGCCCTGCCGCACGAGCGCTGCAGAAGTCCTGTCGGCAACTTGCATTCGTGACCAGCCGTGCGCTACCATGCGTCGATGAACATCGACTGGCGACCGCTGCAGCAAATACTGGACGCCCACGAAAACTTCGTGATCACCAGCCACATTCGCCCCGATGCCGACGCCCTCGGATCTGAGCTCGGTCTAGCCTGCGTGCTGCGCGAACTCGGGAAGTCGGCGACGATCATCAACGTCTCGCCGACCCCGCCGAATCTCAAGTTTCTCGACCCGGCCGGCGAAGTTCGCCAGCTCGGCGCGACGGCGACCGCCGCCGAAGTCACCGCGGCGGATGCTCACCTGATTGTCGACACCAGCGCCTGGGGACAGCTTTCGGACATCGGCAAGATCTTTCGCGAATCGACGAAGCCGCGGGCGGTGATCGATCATCACGTCAGCTCCGATGACCTGGGGGCGGTCACTCTCAAGGACACGACGCGCGAATCGACGGGATCGCTGATTTACGAACTTTCGCAGGCTGTCGGCGTGACCCTGACGAAACCTGCCGCCATCGCCCTATTTGCGGCGATGGCGACCGACACCGGCTGGTTCCGATTCTCCGCGACCACATCCGAGACGTATCGCGTCGCAGGGGAGCTGGTGCGGCTGGGAGCGGAACCGGACGTCGTCTTTCGGGAGCTCTACGAGCAGGGGACTCTGGCCCGCGTGCAACTCGCCGGCCGGGTGCTCAGTCGCGTGGTTCTGGACTGCAACGGCCAACTGGCCTACACCACGGTCCTGTGGTCCGACTTCGAAGAACTCGGCGCTCTGTCGTCGGATACGGAAGACCTGGTCAATGAGGGTCTCAAGATCGCCGGAACCAAAGCGGCGTTCATTGCCATCGAGCAGGCCAACCGTCAGGTTAAAGTCAGTTTTCGCAGTCGTAATGACGTTAATGTCGCTGCGGTCGCGGAACAGTTCGGCGGCGGCGGGCACAAACAGGCCGCCGGAGCGACGCTTCCCGGTCCATTCGGCCAGGCGCTTCAGCAGGCTCTGGCGGCGATGCGGTCGGCGTTGGCTTGATCACCGTTGCGCCTTTTCGGCAAACTCCGCGAAATCGGCGCCAGGAATTCCGACTTCGCCGAACGGTTGCGCTGACAGAGGGTCGTGCTTCGATTAACATTCTTTGATGTTATCCCGCCCACTGCCTCCGGCCGTCCCCGCCTGATTGCGACCGCCTCGTGCGCAATGCTCGCCTCCGTCTCACCGACCGACTTTCGAGGGTTTATCATGGTCCCTGAACCGTCGTCTCCTCACGCGCCGGACTCTCCGCCGCCGCGACGCAGCTTCCTGACCGCCGTCGCCGCGGTGATCTCCGGGTCGATCGTGGCGCTCACTCCCGTTGCGGCGGGCGTGGCGTTTCTGCTCGATCCGCTGCTGAAACGGCGTCCCACGATGCGCGGGGCCACGGAAGATGGTTACCTCCCCGTCGCAACCCTCGCGGAACTGCCGGCGGATGGTACGCCGCTGCGGTTCTCGATTATCGCCGACAAGCTCGACGCCTGGAGCATCTCCGTCAAGCAGACGGTGGGCACGGTCTATCTGCGCAACATCGCGGGCAACGTCATCGCGTTCAACGACACCTGTCCGCATCTGGGATGCAAGGTGGACTACAAATCGTCGGAAGGGACCTTCTTCTGTCCCTGTCACGCCAGTTCCTTCGACAAAGAAGGCAAGCAGTTGAACGACATTCCGCCGCGCGGCATGGATGCACTTGAGAATCGGGTCGATCCCGATGGTCGCGTGTGGGTCAAGTATCAGAACTTTCAGCGCGGCGTGGCCGAAAAGAAGGTGATCTGATGAACGTCCTCCTGAACTGGCTCGACGATCGTATCGGCCACCGCCGGATTCTGCACGACGCGTTGTACGAACCGATCCCCGGCGGGGCGCGCTGGCGCTACGTGTGGGGAAGCACGCTGGTCTTCGTCTTTGTGACCCAGATGGTCACGGGATTCTTCCTGTGGACCGCTTACAGTCCCAGTACAACGACCGCATGGGAAAGCGTCTACTTCATCCAGAATGAGATGTCGTACGGCTGGCTGGTGCGCGGCATTCATCACTTTGCAGCGCAGGCGATGATGATTCTGCTGGGGCTGCACTTTCTGCAGGTGATCATCGATGGCGCCTACAAAGCCCCGCGCGAGGTCAACTTCTGGCTCGGCCTGATCCTGATGCAGATCGTCCTGGCGCTGTCGCTGACCGGCTATCTGCTCCCCTGGGATCAGAAGGGCTACTACGCCACCCAGGTGGCGACGAACATCGCAGGGGTGACGCCGGTCATTGGCCCCTACGTCCAACAGATGGCCCAGGGGGGATCTTCGTATGGTCATCACACACTGACGCGGTTCTTCGCCCTGCACGCGGGATTGTTGCCGGCGCTGCTGATCGTGTTCCTCGGCGCCCACATCGCCGTGTTCCGCCGACATGGGATCTGCGTCCCGGAGCAACATGCCGCAAAGCCAGCGGCGATGTTCTGGCCCGATCAGATTCTGAAAGACGCGGTGGCGTGTCTGGCGGTGCTGGCGACGATTCTCTATTTCGTGGTCACGAAGGGGGCCGAGTTGAATGGCCCCGCCGACCCGTCGGAAGCGTATGCGGCCGCTCGACCGGAGTGGTACTTTCTGTTCCTCTTCCGGTTCCTGAAGTTCGAGGAAGTCGACCGATTGGGACTGGCGTTCGGGGCGATTTACGTCCCCGGGGCGATTATGGGTGTGATCGCTCTCATGCCCTTCGTGGGTCGCTGGAAGCTGGGACATCGTTTCAACGTCGCGTTTACCTTCGGGCTGCTGCTGGGAGCGGCGTATCTTACCGTGCTGGCGCTGAAAGAAGACGGCGCCGACGTCGACTATCAATCGGCGGTGGCGGAAGCCCATCGCGACGGCGCGCGGGCGGTCGAACTGGCCAGCGTGGAAAAGATCCCGCCGGAAGGGGCCCTGGCCCTCTTGAAGCAGGATCCCTTCACGCAGGGGCCGCGACTGTTCGCACGGGCCTGCGCCAGTTGCCATCGCTACCACGGACATGACGGCACGGGGCGGCTGATCGTGGAAACGAAAATCGACGAGCATCACGTCAAGACCAGCACCGATGTCCTCCCCACTGCGGCGGACCTGGGCCACTTCGGCTCCCGTGAGTGGACGATCGAAGTGCTGACCAAGTATGACGCCGTCTTCGCTCCTCTGAAGAACATCGGCGACGGGAAGGGAGATCGTTTTCTGTCCGGCGACATGGCCAATTGGTCGAAGGAAAACTCAGCAGCCCTGACAGCGGCCGAGAACGCCGACGACTTGAAGGCGCTGGCCGAGTTCATTGTGCAGCAATCTGGACGGACCGACCTCGGCCCAATTGACGCAGCCCTGGCGACGGCGGGGGAAGCGGTCTTCAAGTCAGCAATGCTGAAATCGGGGGCCAGCCTCACGTCGGCCTGCACTGACTGCCACACGATGAAACTCAGCGGAGCCGCGGAAGCCCTGAGCGAGAATCCCGGGGCGGGCGTGCCGACGCTGACTGGATACGGCGGCAAGGAGTGGTTGAAAGCCTTCATCCTCAACCCGGCCCACGCCGACTACTACGGCGAGAGCAATCAGATGCCCCCCTTTGAAGGGAAGCTGACCGACGCCCAGTTGGACCTGCTCGTCCGCTGGATGGTCGGGGACTACGCCAAGACGTCGCTGGTGATTGGAGCCAAAGCGTCGCACTAGTGTGTAAGACTCCTCATCCCCCAGCTTCGAATCTCAGTCAATCGCCAATTTCCAGGTCCCAGACTCGCGGACTGCAGGCGCGCGTCTGGGATTTGGGGTTTGACGGGCGTTTGAGCGGTCGAACTCGGGTTTTGGGTTGAGTTCGTTGCCGTCGGTCGGCGTCAACGTTGGACGCGAACTGCGCCGTGGTGTCGTTGTTCGGCGACGATCTGTGCTGTGTGCGACACTGCCCATCACGCGGAGCGTGATGGCGGCAAGGGTTGGCGACACTTGGCGCGAACGGCTTTCCGGAGCAAAGTAGCCGGCACGCTCCGCGTGTCGAGCGGACGTGGACAGTCGCGATCATGCTCTGAAGTTGCGCTCAAGGACGACGATGATGCCCTCCGACCGTGTTCCGCCGCGCGTGCTCGTTTTGGGCTCGATCAACATGGATCTGGTGGCGCGGGTGCCGGCGATTCCGCGGGCCGGGGAAACGTTGACCGGTCGATCGCTGGAGTACGTTCCCGGGGGCAAAGGGGCCAACCAGGCCGTCGCCGCGGCGCGTCTGGGGGCCGACGTGCGGATGTGCGGTCGACTTGGAGACGACGCCTGCTCGTCGACGCTGCGCGAGGGACTGCTTTCCGCGGGGGTTGATGCGTCCCTCGTCTTGACGACGCCCAACTGCGCCAGCGGTGTGGCCTGGATCAGCGTGGATGACTCGGGTCGCAACGCGATCACCGTCATTCCCGGCAGCAACGGCCGCGTCACTCCGGCCGATGTGCGGGCCTGGGAACCGGCGATCCAGGCGACGGACCTGTTGCTGTTGCAGTTGGAGGTCCCGCTCGACGCCGTGGCAGCCGCCGTGAGTATGGCTCGGCGTCACGGCGTGAGAATCGTGCTGGATGTCGCCCCGGTTCCCGGCGAGCCGTTGCCGGAAGAACTCTGGACGGTGGATCTCCTCTCGCCCAATCAGGTCGAGGCGGAACAACTCGTGGGATTTCTCGTGGAGAGTGTGGAGTCCGCGTCTGAGGCTGCGCGGGTGCTGCTTGATCGCGGCCCGCAGGCCGTGGTGATCAAACTGGGGGCGCTGGGGGCTTTTGCCATCGATCGGAGTGGACTCGCGGCCCATGTGCCGGCGTTGCGGATTGCACCGGTCGACACCACTGCCGCGGGCGACGCGTTTACGGCGGCGCTGGGGATTGCGTGGGCCGGCGGAGAATCGCTGCTGGAGGCCGTCCGCTGGGGTTGCGGGGCGGGGGCGGCGGCGGCGATGAAACCAGGGGCTCAACCTTCGATGCCGACGCGTGCCGAAATCGATCGTTGTTTCGCGGGCGGCTGACTTCGGGCGCAGGTGAGCGTGTGCATTCGGGCGTCGGCAAATCGGTGCACTGGAGCTACGCCGCCCGTTCGTCGTCGAGCCATTCCAGGAACGGATCGAGTCCGACGGAACGGGCCCAACGTTCGATCTCCTGACGTTCGCGAAACAGGCGGCGACGGTGCCGGCTGTGGAGTTGCTCCAATTCACGCTGCGCGCGGCGGAAGCGGGAACGCTCCCACCGGGGAAGCTCCCCCTGGCGGTTGCCGCGGATGCGGCGTTTCCACCGCTGGGCGGTCTCGGGACGCCACTGTTGCAGCAATTCGTCGTCGAATGACAGGAATTCCTGATAACTCCCCGGCTCGCCCTGACGGGCGGTGCGGCCCATGAGCTGTCGATCGGTGCGGGCGCTGGGTTGCAGGCCGGCCACGATGACGTGCAGCCCGCCGGTGTCGCGAACCTCGGGGGCGATGCGAATGTCGGTTCCGCGCCCGGCCATATTGGTGGCAATGGTCACGTGGCCCGGCTGCCCGGCCTCTTTGACGATCTCCGCTTCGCGGGCCGGGTCGCGGGCGGTCAGCAGTTCATGCGGCAGCCCGGTCGCCTGGAGCACCGCCGCCAGACGTTCGGAGGTTTCGATCGAAGGGGTCCCCACGAGCACCGGACGTCCGAGCGCCTGCAGCCGCTGGAGTTCCACGCCGAGCGCCTGCAGCTTGGCTTCCATGGATGCAAAGCAGCGCGTCGGCCACCGCCGCCGCAGGCAGGGAAGCCGCGGGGAGATGCGCGTGACCGGCATGTTGTAGATGGCCCGCATCTCGTGACGGTCGTTCCATACGGTGCCGCTCATGCCGCAGCGCCGGGGGTAGAGATTCAGCAGCGATTGAATGGTGATGGAACCGTTGTTGCGGGTCCGCGGCGAGAACCGCGCGCCTTCTTTCCACTCAATGGCGGGCTGCAGCCCATTCTGCCACTGGCGGCCGTCGAGAACGCGGCCGGTGGTCGGACCGATAATGGCCACTTTATCGTCACGAACAAGATAATCCTGGTCGCGAATGTAAATCAGCCGGGCTTCGAGGGCGCGTTCGACCAGGCGGTAGCTGGACTCGGCAATCAGTGGGACGGCAGCCGTGTACGCGGGTGCGAGCAGCACCCGTCGGAAACCCGCCTCCGTCAAGTGCACCGATTTCCGCTGGGGATGCAACACAAAATCCCGATCGCGCTGCAGCTCATTCGCCAAGTCCGCCGCCCAGCGGCAATGATGCGACTGCGACTCGGGAATCGGCTCTGCGACGGCCAGGAGCAATGGCGTGCGGGCTTCGTCGAGCATTACCAGATCCGCCTCATCGATGACGGCGGTCGCCAAACGTCGTTGCACGCGCTGCGTGGAGTTTCCGGGGTAGATCCCCTCACGTTCGCCGACGCGGTCCCGCAGCAGATCGAATCCCACCTGCGTCACCGTCGCGAAGGTCACATCGCAGGCATAGGCCCGTCGACGGACGTCGGGAGCGGCGTTCTGACTGATCCAATCGACGGAGAGCCCCAGTCGCTCCAGGACGTCGCGCGCATGTTCGGCGTCACGTTCGGCGAGATAATCGTTGGCCGTCAGCACATGGCAGCCGTCTCCGGGCAGCGCGAGCAGATAGGCTGCCAGCAGCGCCGTCAGCGTCTTCCCCTCCCCGGTCTCCATCTCGACGGCGCCGCCGGCCTGCAACGACCATCCCGCCTGTAACTGCACGCGGAAATGAGGGGTGCCGTGCGCCCGGCGGGCCGCCTCGCGGACGAGTTCCAAGCCCTCGGCGATCTCCCCGACCTGCAGCGTGCGCTCGCGGGCAAGACTCCTCAGCCGCCGGGATGCCTGCAGCAGCTCGAAATCGGTGACCGCGGTGTAGCGGTGGCTCCGTTCGACGCGGGCGGCGATGCGGTGGCGTTGGAAAAACATGGGAGGGAAATCCGACATTCGCAGCACGAAATTCGAACGAAATCTCAACTGCTCAGCTCGAAACAGTTAACCATTGCAGACTCATTTATGATTTCGAGATTTGGATTTCTTTGAGATTTCGGATTTCGTGCTTTTCATTCCGCGTACAGCCATCTCCAATCAACATCCTGCCCATCACCACAATACCGGCACCACTCGCCGCAACTCATCGCAGCCGCGCTCCCACAGTGTTCGGGGGCGCGTCGTCAGGCGGACCCAGCCCGTGCTGCCGATCGGAAGGTTGAAGTCGGCTGCGTCGACGGTCACAACCGCTGGGAACACGCCAACGGTCACCGAGACATTGGCCGTCGCCCCCTTGGCCTGTGTGCCTTGAGCGAGGGGTGTCGGGTATTGCCCCAGTTCCGGCGGTCGCTCGTGGATGGTGCGTGAGGCGATGTCCGTAATCACACCGGGAAAACGCTCGCGCGGTCGACCATCAGGTTGGAGTTCCACTCGGACGCCGACGGCAAGGTCGGGCCGTTGATGCTGTTCCAACTCCACCAGCGCGCGGCGATCGGCGTTGGGGGAGATGCTGAGGAGCAGCGTTCCGGCTTCGAGCCAGGCGCCCCGTTGATCGGCGGCAAGGGGATACCCCGACCACGACGGCAGTCGCTCCGCTTCGGCGTCATCCGCGGGAGGAGCCTTCCAATCGGGCGGAATCACGCTGCCGGAACCGGGGGCGCAAATCCGCAGACGGGCCCTCTGCCGTTCGAGTTCCGCGAGCTGCTGGGCGAGCGTGCGCAACGCCGCTTCGGCCTCCTCGCGGACCCCTTGCTGATCCTGCACGCGGGCCAGTTCGATGTCCTGTTCGCGCTGGGCGCAGCGGACCAGCAGATCCAGGCGGCGGCGCTCCAACTCGGGGTTGCTCAACTCGGCGAGGACCTGACCCTCCTCGACGTGGTCCCCCGGTCGCACATGAACCGCGGTCAATTCGCCGGGGGTGCTCACGAAGATCGGCTGAGGGGCGACCACGTCAACAACGAACGGGGCTCGCTCCGGCCAACGGACAGGGACCTGCAGCAGGCCCCAACTGACGAGGGCGAGTCCCGCGAGGATCAACAGCCCGACGAACCGCGGACGGCCCCCTTCGGCGCCGGCCGCGACCCGCCGCATCCGGTTGACTCCGCCCAGTCCCAGGGCCGCTGATGCAGAGGCCGCATAGAGCCACACCAGCGATTCGAGACCCGCCGGCGCGAGGAAGGCGTAGAGTCCCCAGGACATGGAGACCACGATGGTGACGCGATAGAGTCCGGCGGCGAGTGTGTAACTGGCCAGCCCCAGTTGCATCGCGCAGGAATATCCCGGCAGCGGACTCACTCCCGTCCGGCCGTGCACGATGCGGCGCAGCAGTTGATCGAGATGGTTTTCCGCCTGCTGGCGCAGGTTGGGAACGCCGGTGAGGTCGCTCAGAATGTAGTACCCGTCGTACCGCACCAGCGGGTTCAGATTCACGAGCAATGTGGCAAGGGTGCTGACGGCCGCCACGTGCCAGCACCATTCGTGAAACAGGCCGGGTCCGGTGGCCCACCAGGCGGCAAGGGCGAGTGCCCCCATCACGGTTTCAGCCCAGATTCCCGCGAATGCAATCGCGATGCGGGCGCGGCGCGACGGAAGCCGCCAGGCGTCTGACACGTCGCAGTAGAGGCACGGACTAAACATCACCAGCGAGAAGCCGATCGTGTGGCATTCGGCTCCGAGCCTTCGAGCGACGAGTCCATGCGCCAGTTCGTGGACGACTTTGGTGGCCCCAAGCGCCCCCCAGATCGACAGCCACGTGACCGGATCCTGGAGCACTTCCCAGCCGGGAAGCCGATTCATGAACTCTTCGAAGGACACCAGCGTCTGCAGCCAGACGACTGCCGCAAACAGCAACGTCAACCCGACTCCGGCTGCGCTGCACAGCGCTCCGCAGCAGCTCTCCAACAGCCGCAGCGGTCGTGATGGATCAAATCCGGGGAATTGAATGTACAGGGGGTTCGACGCGACGGCCCAGAGCGCCCGCATCGTCTGCCAGTGCTGGGACTTCGTGGGGACGTTGTTCGACCAGCGCTCGCGGGTGACCAGTCCCCAGCGCAGAAACTCCTGCAGCCAGGCCCGCAGCTGGGGAAAGCTGAGGGACGCCGCGGCGCTCGTTTCGACGCGATCGGCCCATTCTCCCAGGCTGCCGCCGCCGTTGAGTTCGCTGAGCGCGCGATACTGCAGCGGCGGCAAATGAAAGTACCGCAGCGCGACGGGATCCTTGACGACGTAAAGCAACTCTCCGGCCCACTCGACCGGAGTCACCTGCAGGTCGGGACGCATGCGAAACGGCAGCCCCATCGGCTCGGCGCGCATTCTGGACACGACCCTTCCCTGTCGACCGGCTCCCGGAGATTGTCGCGGCGATCGAATAACGACTGAACGGGCGCGCCGTCAAGGTGAGATTCCGGGGCGCGAACGATCGAACGATCGCGCACCATGGAAATTCGAATGGGAAAGTCCGAACGAAATTTCAAATCTCAAATGCGAAACGTCGCCATTAGCGGCACCCCGTTTGGAATTTGGGGCTTAAGTTCTTCTTCGGATTTCGTGCTTCGAATTTCGGATTTCCCCAGACCACAAGTCTCCCGCGGTTTCAGTTGAACCAGACGGCAAACCCAAAGAACTGCCCACGGAAAATCCGCGTCAAATTCTCCCACGTTTCCGGCCGCGACAGCGTGCCGCGCTCCACGTAGGGGAGCGCACCCGTCCCTTGAATGAGCAGGATCAGGTCGAAGTCGCGCGGTTCGGCGAAGAACCGCCGAAGATTCACCCCGCGACCTTCGGCGGGAACCGGGCGACTCCCTCCCAGGAATCGGGCGTAGTCGCGCCAGAACGGGACGAGTTTGCGACCTTCCAGCAGGTCTTCCATTTCGGCCAGCACCCCGTGCCAACCATCCACCACCTCGCGGGTGACCGGGATGCCCAGGACCCCCGCTTGCCTGGGGTTGGGCAGCCATTCCTGGTCGTTGTCGGTTTCCGCGAGAATCAGAGCCCACGATTCCCGTGAGGTCCGAATCATTTCCAGCAGGTGTCCCCGGGCCGACTCCATGCGTCCGGGTTCCTTCAACGGAAGGCTCACGAGATGCAGTGCGGCGACGAAGTCCAGAATCTGGCGATCGAACTCCATGGGTTGCCCCTGGGTCAGATCGAGCGGTTCGTCGATCGGCTGAGACGAAACATGCCGGGGATACAGGAGCTGTCCTGTGTGATCAAACAACCGCTGATGATCGTACGCCAGAACGATGTCGCAGAACCCGGCGAGGAAGTGGCAATAGCCCCGCAGCCAGGGGACGTCGCCGGCGTCAAACGTGACGCGCATGTCGGTCCCCGGCACACCGGGTCGGGGACGCGTGGCGACTCCCAGGACTTCGAGAAAACTCTCTTTGGCGCCGCTGGCGCCGTCGCCCGTGAGGTCGAGTCGCAGTGACAGCAGATCGAGCGGAAGCTTGACCTCCTGCTTCAGATCGACTTTGGCCAGTTCCGCTTCCGCGGCGATCAATCGCGACTGGAAATCAGCAAAGACCTGTCGCACCTGCTGATAGGTCACGGGTTCCGGCTGGGGATTGACGGGAACCGGGAGACGCAGGACGGGCAGAGTGCGGACGCTGCCGTTGAATGCACCGTAGCGGTACTGGTCTTGCCCCAGCTTTTCGATCGCCGACAGCACCTGCACGACTCCCAGGGCGAATCGCGCTTGCGAATTCGTCGACTCTGCGAGGAGACGCGACTTCAAGTAAGTCTCCGCCGCAGCGACATGGCCCTGCTGCAGGTGCCCGGCGACAGTGGGCGAGACATCCTCGGCGCCGCGGGCCGCCGGACCAGTCAAGCACATAACCATCGACATACAGAGACATTGCGTCGCGCGAACACATGGGGACATGACAGGCTCCTGGTGTGAGAACAGTCGGCCGACACCCCTGTGGGCGAAGTCGTGCAGAAAATGTCACTCGATTTCCGAAAAATTGCACAACGCTGGATTTCCGGCGGGACTCGTGCTGGGAGTTCCTGAACAACATCCCGACGCCGATGGAGTGGATACCCCGAGTTTCAGCGGCAGGCTTCATCGGCAAAGCTGATTGCCAAGTGGTTTCACCTGCGTTTATACTCGACGCACGGTGCGCCTTCGGTTGGGACGCCGCGTTTCACCAGGAATCCGGTCGCATGACGCGTCAGGACGAGATCGACTCTGTCGCCAGCATTCGCACCCTGCTTGGAGAAGTCGGGTTACGGACCACCGCGGCGCGGTTGGCCGTCGTGCGCCGACTGCAGCAGGCCAGCACGCCCCTGTCGCATGCCGAAGTGGCGGAAGAACTCGTGCCGCTCGGTTTCGACAAGGCGACCGTCTTTCGCAATCTGACCGATCTGGTGGACGCCGGCCTCGTCTCGCGTACGGAGCTGGGCGATCACGTCTGGCGGTTTGAACTGCGCGATCCGACCCATCAAGACGGGCAGCACCCCCACTTTGTCTGCGTCGATTGCGGATCGGTCACCTGCCTGCACGACGTCGAACTGCCCAAGTCCGCGCAGAAGAGCTGGACTAAGGTCGGCAGCGTGACGGAAATCCTGCTCAAGGGTCACTGCACGGCGTGTGCCAAGTGACGTTCCGTTCCGGTTCGCCCGAATGAATCGGGAGGACGAGGCTCCCGCCGAGCCGCGAACGCTCACGTCGACGCGGTCTTTCTCTCGGAAGACGGTTCCGCGGGAGGTTCGCCCGCCCGTCGCGCACGTACGCGTCAGATCGTCAACTGTCGGTCGCGTGACGTCACCTCCCAGCGATCCACGATGCGGCCTTGTTCGGCGACGTAGACCCACTTGTGCAGGGCGGACGTCGGGCAGACGTGGCGCGGGATCGCCAGAAGCACATCCCCCGGCCGATAGCGCTCCGCCAGCGGGGTCTGCAGGACAAGATGCTCCTCGTTGTGCAGCACCTGCTCCGCCTCCGGCAGATCGGGGAAGAAGACCCGCTGCCCCTTCGGAGGATCCGAAGCCACGGCTTTGTTGCCGACGTCGAGCGTCATGCGATTCGGCGCGGGGCGGCTGACGACGCGCGTGAGAATCCACAGCGCCGGCTCGAACCGCATCTCGGGAAACGCGGTGTTGTATCCCGTGTCGTGAAAGACGCAGGTGCCGGGGCTGAGTTCGACCGCAGGATCGGTCAACTCGGCGAAAATCGGAAACGACCCGGTGCCGCCGCAGACAATCCGCGGCACCGGCCAGCCGCGGGCTGCGAAGTCGTCGCGCAGACGGCGGGCGAATTCCCAACCCGCGAGAACGGCGGGAGAGCGCTCTTCGAGCGGGGTTTGGTGGTTCTGGCCGTCGTACAGATGAAAACCCGCAGGAGTCAGCCCCGGCGAATCGGTCAACTGCGCGTACACAGCGGCGGCACGCTGCGGATCGCCGACCCCCGTGCGATGCAGTCCCGAGTCCAGGTCAAGCAGCACGCCCAGCGCACGCTGAGTCTGGCTGGTCACGGCGGCGCTCAAGGCGCGGATCATCGC
>JANRLN010000454.1:0-8425 GCA_033762515.1 Planctomycetaceae bacterium | reverse complement strand
GCTGCCGCCGCCCCCGGATTCACCTGGAAGGCGGAGCCTGCGGAAGTGGTCTTCGGCAAACAACTGGCGACCAAGACCAAGCTGATTGCCGCACGCGGCATGGGTTATGACGACGTCGTGGCTGTGACGCTGCAGCCCCCGCAGAATGGACTGCCGCCGGGGATCGCTGTGGCGGTGAAGAACATCGACAAGGGGGCGGGCGAAGTCGAGATTGCCATCACCGCCGACGACAAGGCGCCGCTGGGAGAATTCACCATTGGTCTCCTGGGCACCTTGAAGAAGGACAAGGAAACGGTGGTCCAGCCGGTGGCCCTGCGGCTGAGGTTGGCCGCTCCCCTGACGACCACCGCCGCCGCGGGTGAAGGCAAGCTGGCGGCTGGGGGCGAACTGGCGGTGACGGTGAAAATCGAACGCAATCCCGCCCTGAGCGGACCCGTCGACGTGGCGTTTGCAAATCTGCCCGCGGGTGTGACTGCCGCCGCCGCCACGATTCCCGCCGACCAGACTGAAGCGACGATCAAGTTGACCGCCGCCGCTGATGCCGCCAAAGGCGCCGTGAACAACGTTCAAGTCAAAACGACCGCAACGGTGAACAACGTGAAGTTCGAAGCCGTTTCGCCGAATCTCGCGTTGACCGTGGAATAACGCCTCCCCCTTTCGCCGAACGAGAGGGTTCCTGAATCTCCTCCGCCGCTCATTCGCTTACGCCCTCGACAGCCAGGAGTCCAGTACCAATGACGCACATGGCCCGCCTGCCTCTGGCCCTTGCCGCCCTCCTCGCCGGACTGGGGACCGCTGTTGCCGAAGATGCGGCGACCGAGATCGGCACGCCCACGCAACTGGTCCTCGAACCGGGGAGCTTCACCCTCCTCGGCAGCCGCGCCCGTCAGCAGTTGCTGGTCACCGGCGCATACTCCGGCAACGAAGTGCGCGACCTCACGGCCGCCGTCCAATACGCCTCGTCGAACGACGCGGTCGCCAAGATCGACGGGACGCAGGTGGTCCCCGTCGGCAACGGTGAGTGCCAGATTACGGTCACGGCTCCGGGACTGTCGGCAGCCGTCACCTGCAAGGTCGAGCGGATGGACCTCCCCGCGCCGATCAGTTTCAAGAACGAAGCCCAGATGGCCCTGACGAAGGCGGGCTGCAACATGGGGGCCTGCCACGGCTCCCCTTCAGGCAAAGGGGGCTTCCGCCTCTCGCTCCGCGCCTACGACAACGAACTCGACATCATGACGCTCCGAAGCGAATTCTTTGGGCGCCGGACCAACATCCTCGAACCATCCGAGAGTCTGCTCCTGAAGAAGCCGCTGATGGACGTCGCGCACGGCGGCGGCAAGCGTCTCAAGAAGGGGGATGTACTCCATCGCGTCCTCGAAAACTGGATTGCCGAAGGGCTGCGCGTCGATCCCCCGACCGAACCCAACCTGCTGAAGATTGAGACGCTTCCCGCGAAGCGCGTGCTCCGCGCTCCCGCCGCCCGCCAGCAACTCGTGGTGATGGGACACTTCTCCGACGGCTCGGTTCGCGACCTCACCAGCCTCGCCGATTTTTCCTCGTCCAGCGAAGCGGTCGGCCGCGTTGACGTCACCGGCCTCGTCACCAAAGAGGGACGCGGGGAAACCGCGGTCCTCGCCCGCTATCTCGACAAGATGGCCACCTGTCAGTTGACCTTCCTGGAAGACGTTCCCGGATTCGCCTGGAACAATCCCCCCGAACACAACGTGGTCGATACGCTGGTCTTCAACAAGCTGAAGACGCTGCAGATCCTCCCGTCGGAACTCTGCGCCGACGACGAATTCCTGCGCCGCGTCTACCTCGACACCACCGGACGTCTGCCGACCATTGCTGAAGCTCAAGCCTTCCTGGCCGACGCCAGCCCGGCGAAACGCCAGGTGCTGGTCGACCAGCTGCTCGACACCGACGACTTCGCGTCGTACTGGGCTCTCAAGTGGTGCGACATCCTGCGCTCCAACAGCAAGAAGATCAAACTGGCCGGGGTCCACAAGTTCAAACGCTGGGTCTTCGAGACCATGCGCGACGACCGCCCTCTCGATCAGTTCGCCCGTGAACTCCTCACCGCCAGCGGCAGCGCCTTTGAAAACCCGGCCGCCAACTACTGGCGCGCCAGCCGCGATCCGCAGGACGCCACCGAAACCACCGCGCAACTGTTTTTGGGCGTGCGCATCCAGTGCGCCAAGTGCCACAATCACCCCTTCGAACGCTGGACGCAGGACAACTACTACGGCATCGCCGCCGCCTTCGCCCGCGTCGGTCGCAAGAACTCGGTCGATGCTGAGGAAGAGGTCATCTATACGCTGCCCGGCGGCGAAGTGACGCAGCCGCGCACGGGTCAAACCATGAAGGTCCACCTGCTCCTCAAGGGAGACGTCGACGTTCCCCCCGAGCAGGATCGCCGCGCGGTGTTCGCCGACTGGCTGACTCAGCCCGACAATCCCTTTTTTGCCAAGTCGCTGGTGAACCGCATGTGGGGTCACTTGATGGGGCGCGGACTCGTGGAGCCGGTCGACGACTTCCGGGATTCGAATCCCCCCTCGAACGCCGAACTGCTCGACGAGCTCGCCCGCCAGTTCGTGCAGAGCGGGTTCCGACAGAAGGCGGTGCTGAAGCTGATCATGAACAGCCGCGTCTATCAGCTCAGCTCCCGCAGCAACGATCTCAACAAGCAGGATGAGTTGTACAACTCGCACGCTTCGACCCGGCTCCTCGCCGCCGAGCAGCTCCTCGATGCGATTTGCGCCGTCACCGACGTCAAGGAGTCGTTCCCGGGGGCGCCCGCGGGGATGCGGGCCACGGAGCTCGCCGAACCTCCGGCCGACAATTACTTCCTGAAGATCTTCGGCCAGCCGCAACGGGAAATGGCCTGCCAGTGCGAACGTTCGAGCGAATCGAACCTGTCGCAGGCCCTGCAGATGATCAACGGCCCGGTGGTGCACAACAAGCTCCGCGACAACAACGGCCGCATCGCCAAGCTGCTCGCCGAGAACAAGACCGACGACGAGATCATCACGGCGCTCTACCTCGCCGCTGTCGCCCGTAACCCCCTTCCGGAAGAGCTGGCGGCGGCGAAGCAGCACATCGCGTCCCAGACCGATCGCCGCCTGGGCCTCGAAGACGTCGGTTGGGCCGTGCTGAATTCCAAGGAGTTCCTGTTCCAGCACTGACCGGTTGACCCGCGGCGTCGGTGACGGCGGGGCGGTGGAAGTCCGAAATTCGAAGCACGAAATTCGAAAGAATTTTCCATTTCGAAATCTCAAACGTCCGGATGAGGAAGTCTGGTTTCCGGATTTCCACGGTTGAGATTCTTGCGGATTTCGAGTTTGAGATTTTCAACTTTGACATCGCGAGACCCGAAGACTTCCCAGACTTCGGGTCTCTCCCTTCCACCTCCCTGAGACTTGGTCATGACGCTCTCCATGTCCAATTCGTCCGCGGGTTTCCTCGTGCCGCGCCGCGACTGGCTGCGCCTGGGAACCCTGTCGCTCGGCAACATCGCCCTTTCCCGCCTGTCTCAGCCGTCGATCGCTCGGGCCGCAGGCGCCGGCGGGTCCTTCGGCCGGGCGAAATCGGTGATCATTCTCTGGTTCGGCGGCGGCGTTCCCCAGCACGAGACGTGGGATCCCAAACCCTTCGCCCCCCGTGAAATCCGCGGCGACTTCGGCGTGATTCCCTCCCGCACGCCGGGATTGTGGGTCGGCGAGTTGATGCCCCGCACGGCGCTCCACACCGACCAGATCGCCGTCATCCGTAGCCTCGTCACCGGCGACAACGCCCACTCCTCGAGCGGCTATCAGATGCTCACGGGGGTGCCCCACATCCCGTTGAGCCGCGAGAACGCCCTTCCCGAAAAGCCCAACGATTCTCCGTCGCTGTCGGCGCTGGTCGCCGCCTTGCGTTCGCAGCCGGCGGTGCTCCCCCCGGCGGTCACGCTCCCCCGCCGACTCGCCAACGTCGGCGAGAAAGTCTGGCCGGGACAAGGGGGCGGCGTCATCGGCCCCCAGCACGATCCCTGGCTTCTCACCTGCGATCCCTCCGATCCCAAGTTCACCGTCCCCGGCTGTGAATTCCCCGAGGGAATCACGTCCACTCGCTTCGGCTCCCGCGTGTCGCTCCTGGAGCAACTCCGCGACCGCCGTCTGGCCGACTCCACCGCCGCCGAGCGGCAGTACGACCTCCAGGCCGAAAAGGCCCTCGATCTGCTCGTCGGCGGCGAGGCCCGCTCCGCCTTCGAGCTGTCGCGCGAACCCGACGCCGTTCGCGACCGTTACGGCCGCACCCCCTTCGGCCAAAGCGCGCTCCTGGCCCGCCGCCTTGTCGAAGCGGGCGTCTCCGTGGTCCACATCAATTGGCCCCGGCTCGACGACAAAGAAAACAACGGCTCGTGGGATACGCACATCGCCCACAGCGCCAGCCTGAAAGGCTGGTTGATGCCGCTGATGGATCAGGTCTACTCCGCGCTGCTGGCCGACCTGGCCGAACGGGGCCTCCTCGATCAGACCCTCGTCTGCTGGGTCGGCGAATTCGGTCACACCCCCAAGATCAACGCCCGCCTCGGTCGCGACCACTGGGGCAGCGCCTTCTCCATCGCCCTCGCCGGCGGCGGCATCCGCGGCGGCGTAGTCCACGGCGCCACCGATGCCCAGGCCGCCTTCCCCACCAGCGACCCCGTCCGCCCCTGCGACTACCTCGCCACCCTCTTTCACTGCCTGGGCTACGAACCCGATACCAGCGTGCACGACATCACCGGCCGCCCGATGCCGCTGACCCGCGGACAGGTGATCGCTGCGGTCGTGTAGTTGCACCCCCTTGCGAGCCGCAAGGGTTTGCGCGTGGAGTCTGCGCCGTTCGCAATCGATCGGAACGCCGCCCGCACCCGGTCTTGCTGGCCGCAGACGCTGGGTCCGCAGCCGTCCGTCACTTTTCCTCGCCACGCGTTGTCGATGCTAGGGGACGTCTCGGATTGCGAGGGGGGGTACGGTCCAGGGCATGTTGAGGAAGGGGTTTTGTTTGCCGTTGGTGGCTTTGCGGACTTCGGAGAAGACGACGGAGTAGATGTGGTGGGTGTAGAGGACGTGCTCGTAGGGATCGTAAGGGACTCCCTGACCGGCTTGGAGCGCCTTGAGAAAAGCGGCGGTGAAGTGGCCGTTCTCGCGGGTCGCGGTGGCGACTTCGTGCGCCATGGCGGCGGCCATGACGGTGACTCCGGCGGTGTCGTCGGTGAGGCTGCGGGTGAGGTCGTCGGTCGCCGGGCGAAAGGCCTTCACGCCGCTGGCGGAGTGGCAGGCGTCCATGATCAAGAGCACGGGGCATTCCATGTCAGCGAGCGCCTGCCGCAGGTCGGCTCCCGACAGCGATTTTCCCGCCAGACTGTCGCTGGGGTCGGCCTCGTGGGTCATGAGGTAGAATTCTTCCTGCTGCTTGATGCCGTGGCCGGCAAAGAGGAAGACCACGAGATCTCCCGGTTTGGCGGCTTTGCGGATGTCGCCCATGGCCTTGAGGACGCCGGCCCGTGTGGCCTGCTGGTTGGTGAGGACGGTTCCCTTGACGGAGCCGAAGCGGTTCTGCGGCCCGACGCAATGCTGTTCGAGAGCGGCGAAGACATCGGCGGCGTCCTTGGCCGCGGACGACAGATTAAACGCGGAGAGTTGATATTCGTTGATCCCGACGCACAACCGGTGCAGCACCGGCTGAGAACCCGCGGATTTGGGGCCGGTGACCATCAGGGGCGCAGAGACTGCGGAACTGTCTGCATTGCGGGCCAGGAGTTTGAGTTCGTGGCTGCCGGCGGGAATGTCGATCTCCCAGGTGGCTTCCGCCTTCTCGCCGGTCTGCAGCGACTTCTGTCCCACCCCGCCCGCCAGCGGCCGACCATCCAGTAACAGCCGCAGGGAAATAATCGGCTTGTCCTTGGCGCTCGAGGCGGCCTTCCCCCGAACTTTAGCGCGGTTCCCCTTCACGGCCACTAACTCCAGTTCACTTTTGGGCGGCAGAATGTCTTCGATGACCGGTGACCGCGTCTCGGTTTGTTGCAGGGCGGCGGACATTGAGCCCAGTTCAATCGCCCGCTTCAACAGGTCGGGGCGGCGGAACTGCTTGGCGAATTTCTCCGCGGGATGGAACGTGGCGAAGGCCTCGGGGCCATGGCTTTCTGACCAGCCAAACAACTTTTCCCCGCCGGGGCTGGCGGTGAAGTAGCCCTCGCTGGCCCAGGCGACCCACTCACCATTCACACGGGCAAACGACAGCAGGGGAAAGCCGCCTCCATCGACGGCGTAGATGGCCAACCGGTGCATCCCCGTGGAAACCAGGAGATAGCGACCATCGGGAGAGGGGACGAGGTCGCGCACGAAGATCGAGGCGGGCTTCAAGCGCGCCGCGACGGTTCCGTCGGTCTTGGCAATCGTGACATGGCAGGTGCTTTTCTGGGACAGGTTGGCGGACCAGACGAACCAAGGTGACTCTGCACCACGAGGGATGAGCGCCCCGGCACTCATGTTCGTCCCTCCCTGGCCGGTTCCGTGCCGTTCATCTCCGCGGACCAGCTCTACCGAGTTCGCTGTGGCTAGGCGGAGAGTCCAGTCGCGCAGCTTTCGTCGCGAGACCTCAAAGTTCGCCGGGTCAAAATTGCCGACGGGTTGGAGCTCCGCGAGATCGAACGCGAACTGCAAATCGGACACTTCCGTATTCACCTTGCCGAGCTTGCCGGTTTCGGACCAGGCGATGGATGCAGGTTTGCCAGCGGCGGACCAGCCAACAAGCGTCGGCACCGGCGAGGCGGCGCCGCACCGCGCGACTTCGCTACCGTCGGCGACACGGTAGACGACAACGTCGAGGCCGGTCGAGACCGCGATCGCTGCCAGGTCTTTCTTCGGAGACAGCGTTCCGAAGACGTGATATCTGGCTGCTTCCGGGGTGCTACGCAGCCGCATCCCCGTTTTGGTCGTCAGATTAAACCGAATCGTCGTGGCGCCGAAGCTTTTCGGATCAGTGCCGTCGTTTGCCGATAGCAGCATGGTCTCCTGATCGAGGAACGCGATCGAGCGAACATGGGTGTCGCGCTGGAACGGCGAAGTCTCGTCTGTGTAGACCAAGTCCCACTCCAACTTTCCCGCGACGGACCAGAGTTCCAATCCCTTCGGCTGGTTGAGGAACGCGGTGCGGCACCGCACCACGTGCTGGCTGTTCGGGGTCCAGGCCAGTGCGGTATGGGACCCCTCCGGTTCGACTTTCCGGTTCAGTTTCAGCCCATCCGCACCCACATCAAACAGGTAAAACTCGAGCGGAGCGGAGGCATAGAAGCGACGCCCGTCTGGGCTGAATTGCATCAATTCGATTTGCCGATTGACGTCCTGCAGGGTTGTGATACGGGCTTGCGAGCGCTGGCCATACTCCGCCAATCCCGGAATCGGAGCGGGATACATCAGGATCTCATAGACTTTGCGCCGCGCATTGAGCGCCACCGCGAGCCGATTGTCGTTGCCGAACGTCAGCGCCGTGACCTGCCCGCGCAGGTCGTCGATCACGCGCAACTTCCGTCGCGCGATATCCACGATCAGCAGCCGCGCGAGCCGACCCGTTCGCATCGAGTCGTCGACGGGGTCGGCCCCGCCCCCCAGGGCCACCCAGTTTCCATCGGCCGAGATCGCCGCCACGCTCCATTCACGGGTCACGTAGCTTTGCTCGTGCCCGTACGCAGGCAAGCGGAGAATGTCGAGCCGTTCGCCGGTCGAGGTGCTCCAGATCTGAATCGAGGAGTCTTCGCCAACGGTGATAAGACGGGATTGATCGCGATTAAATCCGAGTGCCCGAATCATGCGGGTATGCGACCCCGGATCGAAGACGGGAACGACACGCGGAATGTTCTCGTCGACCGGCGCATCGTCTGGAGCGGCGGCCGCGGGATTGGCCGCTGCGGCTTTCTTCTTCGCCTTGCCCTGCGCCAGGAGCGGCGGCGTTGTACAGACCAACACGAGCATGAGGAGCCAGCGGATCATGATGGGGAGTCTCATACGATGGATGCGAGTCGAAGACGCCTGCCGGCTGCGGACAGCCGGCAGGCGAATCGTCTTGGCGATGACGATCGATCAATTCGTCGTAATGGTGTAAGCCACCGGGGGGCCGCCGCCGTTGATGACCTTAATCCTCACATTGCTGAGGCCGCCGTTGCCGGGATGCCAATTGTAGAATCCCCAGGTCCCCTTGCTATGCCAGAGAACTTTGCCCTTGTTTCCGAGGACTTCGAACTGCGTGGTGCCCGTGCCGCGCATCGTTACGCTGGCCGGAGCATGGGGATCGAACGCGATGTCCACGTGATGGACCTTGCCGGTCTTGATCGTCCGGGTGATCACCCGCGGCCCGCCTGTGGCGCCGCGCGATTCCACGGTCATCGCCTGCTTGATGAGCG
>JANRLN010000453.1:0-1619 GCA_033762515.1 Planctomycetaceae bacterium | reverse complement strand
GGTCTGTTGGATGTGGCCGATCCCGTCGGACGGATTGGACAACCCCTCATCGACATCGCCGGATTTCAGTTCGATGAGCAGGAGACCGTAATCCGAAACATCGAGCGTCTCGGCTTTCGGGCAGAGGAGGTTGCGGACGTCGTCCTGACTCATGCCGATCCCGACCACACGGGGGGGCTGGCCGACTTTCCTGACGCCGCCGTGCATCTCTCCCTCGAGGAGCATACGCAGCTTCAGAAAGGTCATTGGCGTTACTTGGCCGGGCACTTCGCGCATAAGCCGCATTGGCGGACGCATGCACCCGCTGCGGATCGCTGGTTTGGTCTTGAGGCCCGGTGGCTGCCGATCGGGTCAGGCGGCGATGTCGCGCTGATCCCGCTCTTCGGCCACACATTGGGGCACTGCGGCGTGGCAGTGCGCGACGGGGAGCGATGGCTGCTCCACGTCGGAGACGCCTATTATCTGAGGGTCGAGCTGACCCGCGACGATCATCCCGTATCGACTCTGGCAGCCCAGCGGGCCGACGACGATACTTTGCGGCGAACCAGTCTGAACCAGCTCCGCCGGTTGGCGCGCGAGCACAGCACCGAAATCCAGTTGTACGGCTACCACGATGTCACCGAGTTTCCCAATCAAGCCGCCGAGACGGACGGAATCCGGTGGGATCGCTGAGTACGCGAGCTTCGTGCGCCCCGCCGGCGCGGTCAGTCACCGAAAAACGCCGACGGGGGAAGGGATGATCAAGGCACGCTGCTCCTTCGCGGCGGCTGCTGGTCCGATCATCAGGGACGGGCGGGAAGTTCGCGACGGTTCCCCCATCACTCCGGCACGAGATCGAAGCTCACCTCGTTGTCGCCCACGGCGACCTCGGCCGCCAACTGAGACGTCCCCAGGTCGCGATACTTCTTGGGAATGCTGGACTCCCGCGGGGTCGGGTTGTCGGGCGTGGGGCCCGGAGGCTGAACCGCGACCTGATAATTCCCCGCCAGCAACTCGCCATCGACCACGAAGCTCCCGTCGGCGGCGACGACGGCTTCAGCCCCGCTCCCGACGGAAGGGGACGAGAAAGTCACAATCCCTTCGCTCAAGGGTTGGCCGCCAAGGGTTACCTTGCCCTTGACCCTGCCGGTGGTTCGCGTGTCGCGACTCCCGCCGCAACCGGCTGCGATCACCAGCAAGGAACACCACAAGATGCCCCAAGCGGCTCCCCGGAGAGTCCCGCCGCCGTTTCGCCATGTCCTTTGCAAGACGCTGCTCCTCAGTTCGTAAAGCAATCGGTCATGAATCAATTGGGTAAATCCCGTTGATGCGGCACGCGAGACGGCCGAAGAACATGTCTGCGGGACAAGAACCTTCGTCGCGGGCGTCAAATAGTCCGCCGTAACGTGGGATCGATGTCGCGCGACGGCCAATCCCCACTCGCGACGGCATCTGAAAAACAGCTGCTCGCGCGTGGGAATGCGATCGAGAAATGTCTATCGCGGAGATCCGCCTTAGTAGTCGGAGACGGACACACCGTCATCGCGCGACCCGATCTGACGCAGGATTCCGAAGTCGACATTATCGGAGACAAATCGCACCGAGCCGTCGGTGAGAAGTCCATGAATGCCGCCATCATG
>JANRLN010000452.1:0-9518 GCA_033762515.1 Planctomycetaceae bacterium | reverse complement strand
GAGCAGCCGCACGGGGACGCGACTCTATCAGCCCCCGGAGGCGGCGATCGGCCGCGAGGCCAGTCCGCAGGGGGACGTCTACGCGCTGGGGGTGCTCCTGTATCAGATGCTCGTTGGGAACTTCCAGCAGCCGCTGGGGGTGGGCTGGGACCGGGAGTACGACGCCGTTGCGCGGCGGGCGGTGGACAACTCTCCGCCAGATGAGCGGCAGAAGGTCGCCGACGTTTGGGATCTGCTCCGGACCGACATCCGCGACACGGTCGATGCGAATGTCGCGTATCGTCTTCAGGCCGCGGACGAAGTCGCGCAGCGACTGGCGGGATTACGGGAACGCCAGGCGGCAGTCCAGAACGAGCGCGAGCGAAAGCGACGCGCGGAACAGGAACGCCTCGATCAGCAGATTGCGGAGGCCGCCCACGCCAAGGTTCTCGAAGAGCGCCGTCGATCAGCGGCGAGGTATCGCACCCTGCGCCGCTGGGTGGTCGGAGCCGGCGTGCTGGTGGTGGCGTTCGGCGGTTTGGCCGGCGTGAGCTACGTGCAATGGCAGCGGGCACAGGCCAATGAGACCGCCGCCAACGCGGCCCGCGCCGATGCGGATGCAAAGCGGATCGCGGCGGACCAGAGCGCGAAAGAAGCGAAGCGGCAAGAGGATTTGGCGATCGCCGCCCGGAAGACCGCGGAAGAGGCGTCGGCCGATGCCAGGCGGCAGGCGCAGCTCGCGAAGGAGGCCTCGGAGATCGCGACGGCGAATGCCGCACGGGCGGATGACAACGCCAAACTGGCGGACCAGCAGCGAAACGTGGCCCTGGATACGCTCCATCAACTCGTCTTCGACGTCCAGGACCAACTGGAAGAAAGGCCCGCGCTGCACGATTTACGGCGGCAGATTCTGAACACGGCACTGGCGGGACTCGATCGGATCTCGCAGGCCCTCGGAGCGGGGGACAGCCGGTCGGACCGATTGACGGCGGCAGCCCAGCTGAAGACGGCCGAGGTCTACCTGTCGCTGGGGCAGGTCGCGCGGAGCCTGGAGCTGCTGCGATCCGCGAACGATACACTTGTTCACTTGTCGCGCGCGGCGCCGCAAGATGTTCAGGCCCAACGCGATCTCTCCATCTCGTACAACAAACTCGGCGACGTCACGCGCCAGAGCGGCGACACCCAGGCCGCCCTCGCGTTCTTCCAGCAGGATTTGGCCATCGCCCAGAAACTCGCCGCCGCCGATCCCACCGACGCCCAGGCCCAACGCGATCTCGCGGTGTCTTACGAGCGCTTCGGGCAAATTCACATTCAGTTGGGCGACCTGGCAAAAGCGCGGGACTATTTCGAGAAGGAACTGGTCATAGCCGAGGCGCGGATGCAGGCCGATCCGGCCAGCGCTGAAGCGAAGCGATTCACTTCTGTTGTCTACAACTTTCTCGGCGACGTCACGCTCAAGACCGGCGACACCCAGGCCGCCCTCGCGTTCTTCCAGCAGGGACTCGACATCCGCCAGAAACTCGCCGACGCCGATCCCAACGACGCCCAGGCCCAACGCGATCTCTCTTTCTCACTGACTCAACTGGGCAGCCCGAGCGAACGATCGAATGATCGCCTGGCCGCACGTCGGTACTTTGAAGACGCGCTGTCCATTGATCGCAGACTCGCAGAGATGGACCCGAGGAATGTGACGTCGCAACGCGACCTGATGGTCTCGCACAACCTGCTGGGAGGATTCCTGCAGTCCGACGGCGACTTTGCCGGCGCCGCGGAACACTTTCAAAGTGGCATCGCCGTTCTGGACAAGATGATCGCCGCTGGACAGAACGTGGAGCAGTCCGAAAAATCGCGCCTGAGCTTGCAGCAGAAGCTTCAACTCTGCCAGGTCCTTGAGATTGCCGTCGGCGACTGGGAGGCCCTTCTGAAATTGCCCGCCGAGAGCGTCGCACTCCTCCTGCCGGCGCGCTGCACCTGGCTGGCAAAGAAGCAACGGACCGCCGACGTGGCCCAGGCGGCGGCCCATCTGCAGTCGTTGGAACCGGTCACCGCCGACAACCTGTACAACGCCGCCTGCGGGTTTGGGTTGTGCCTGAAGCTGGTCTCGGGCTGGGACGGCCGGAGCGACTTCCCGCCGAAAGAGGGGATTCCCGAGGGGACCCCGGAGGAGCAAGCCGCCCGCCAGGAGTACCGTGCGAAAGCCCTCGCCGCGTTCCAGGCGGCGGTCGCTCAGGGCTACGACAAGTTCGACGACGCCCGTAAGGACGCGGACCTCGCGGCCCTGCACGGGGACGCGGAGTTTCAGGGGCTGCTGAAACCAACCGCGGCGAAGTAACCGGCGAGCCGCGAGTGTGAGCGACCGGGGTCTGCCGACGGGAAGGGGGAAGTTACAAATCTCAAACTTCAAATTTCAAATTCCAAAATCCAAATCTCAAATCTCAAGTCTCAAGTCTCAAATCTCAAATTCGAAATCCGAAATTCGAAGGAAATTCGAATTCTGAAATTCGAAACCAGATGTCGTCGGGGCCTGGTTTCTGCTTTTGAGGTTTCCAGTTCCTTCGGATTTCGTGCTTCGGATTTCGAATTTCCCCGTCATCAACGGTGGAACCACGCCGCGCCGCTCTTGGAGGTTGCGTACTGCCCCGCTTTGACGGCGCCTCCCTGCATCACGGCAAGGAAGCGCTCGCGTTGCTGCAGGACGGCGATGTCGGCGACCACGTCGCCGTCGACCACGAGAATGTCCGCCAGTTTGCCCACAGTGAGGGTGCCGAGGTCGTCCCCCCGGCCCATGATTTCGGCGCCGGTTTTCGTGGCGCACTTGAGGACTTCCAGCGGCGTCAGGCCCACGTAGTTGACGAAGAAGGCGAGCTCCCTGGCGTAGTCGCCGTGCGGGTTCCAGGCGAAGCCGTAGTCCCCCCCCATGCCGAGACGTCCGCCCGCCCGCAGGATCCGCCGAGCGCTTTCGGCGCCCCCTTCGAGCGTCTCCTGATGCCCGTCGATTACCCGCTGCGGCAGGCCGAACTCTGGACCGCGCTCGACACTGGCGAGTTCAAAGTACAGCGCCGGCACGACCGGAACGTCGCGCTGCAGCAAGAGATCCAGCGTCTCGTCGTCGATGAACGTGCCGTGTTCCAGCGCGTCGTATCCGGCGAGCAAGGCGTTCTTGATCCCCGCGGTCGCCCGGCAGTGGCCCGTCACCTTCAGGTGGTGATTGTGGGCCGTCTGCACGACGGCGTGCATCTCTTCGAACGTCATGCAGAGCGTGTGATGGTCGTTGACGTCGGGAGCGGCGGCGTCCCCGGTGGGGTAGGTCTTGACCCATTCCACGCCGTCTTTGACGAGTTTCCGGACGGCGGCCCGGGCTTCGGTCGGCCCGTTGATCAGCATCACCAGGCCTTCCATGCCGAGCTTGCGGAAGTCGGGGTTCCAGTCCATGAGGCCCCCGACCCCGCAGATTTCCCGGCCGCTGGCGACGAGCCGCGGTCCGGGGACGAGGTCTTCGTCAATGGCCTTCTTGAGCCAGACGTCGATATTGAAGAGGCTGCCGCCGCTGCGGGCGGCGGTGTAGCCGCATTCGAGGGCGAGTTTGGCGTTGCAGGCCGCAAGGATGGTGACGTATTCAACCGGGTACTTGATGTCGAGATCTTCCAGCGCGGCGACATTGAAGTACGTCGGGTGGAAGTGAGCCCCGACCAGACCGGGCAGGATGGTCCCGCCGCACGCGTCCAGGGTGGCGACATCGGCCGGCAGCGGGGGCAATTGAGCGATCGGTCCGACGAACGAGATGCGTCCGTCCTTGATCAACACCGCGCCGTCGGCAAGGGGGGCGGCTCCTGTGCCATCGACGACTTGCCCGTTCCGAATGAGCGTAGTCCCAGAAGCCAGACGCATAGCACGAACTCCGAGAGCGCGGCGGAGAAATGGCTGATCGAATGCCGATCAGGATACCGCCGCGCGTCCCCGTTCGCGAGACGCTAGGTCGCCTAAAAGAAGCCCAACTGGTCGCGGGCTTCGTCGGTCATGCGGTCCGGGGTCCAGGGGGGCGACATGGTCAGCTTGATCTGGGCTTCGTCGATGCCCGGCATCCGTTCAATGACCATCTTCGCCTGTCCGACGATCTGCGGACCGGCCGGGCAGGCGGGGCTGGTGAGGGTCATCTCGACGACCGCCTTGCGATCGGCGTGGTTGATGGAATAGACGAGTCCCAGGTCGACGATGTTCACCATCAATTCGGGGTCAATCACCTGGCGAAGCGCATCGATGATCTCGGCATCATCGACCTCGACGCTCTCCCCGGCGGACGCTTCCGCCGGCACGGCCTCGGCTGTGACCGCGGCGGTCGCCGAGGGCGTCGCGGCGGCCTGTTCGGAAGCCGTCGAGCCGCCGTTCGCGGTGCGCACGGCGGCGTAGACGCCGTCCTCGCGAACTTCCACGGCGAAGGTCTGCACGGCTTGGGTCGCCGGCATGCAGAGGGCTTTACCGGTGGCGAGATCGAACCGCGCCCCGTGCCGCGGGCAGGTGATCGCTCCGTGGGTGATCGGCCCGTCGGTCAGGGGCTGCCCATCGTGCGTGCAGACGTCTTCGATGGCGAAGTAAGTGTCTCCGAGACGCACCAGCAGCGCCGGAGTGTCGTCCACGAAGATCGACTTGCGATCGCCGTCATTCAGTTCCGAAACGTCGGCAACGTGTTCCCAGGCGGATGTCGGTGCTGCGGACATAAATCTTGCGTCAACTTTCCAGAGGTCGGTTCAGGATTCAAGGTCACGCCAGCGATCGGCGATCGCCATCAGAGCATCGAACGGCAGGACGAACCCCGGCAAAGGCGGCGGCGCGTACGATTCGCCGCGCTTGATGGTCACCTGCTCCGCGGTCCGGAAGACCGACATCTCACCGCGGAACCGGTCGATGACCCAGTATTCTTTGACGCCCAGGGCGAGGTATTCCCGACGCTTGATCACATAGTCCCGATGCTGGTCTCGTTTCGAGGCCGAGACGAATTCGACGACGATCGTGGGAATGTCCGTCTTCGGTTGGGGACGTCGGCCCAGGCCGGCCCAAATGACACGGTCGGCCTTGCGTCGTGAACCGCTGGGCAGGAACACGTATCGCTCAGCCAGCGTCAGGTCGAGGGCCTTACCTCGCGGATGACGCTGCTGGTGCTCTCGCAGGAGAAAGCCCAATTGTTCATTGGGATCGACTTCGCCTTCCAAAGGAATCGGATTCACGATGACGACTCCATGAATCAGTTCGTACTCGTACTCCTCGTCATAGTCGTCGATGGCATCGAATTCGTCAGGCGTGAGTTCCAGGCCGTTGGACGATGCGTCGAGGTATGTCACCGGCGGGAGTTCGTCCGCCTCTGCGGGTGCGGTGAGCAGTTCTGTCGTCATGGATCGCGTCTCCGTGCCGGTAAACTACTCGCCCAGACCCAGCTTCTTCTGCACGGCCTGGCTGAGTGTTTCGCGGACCAGTTCCACCGGAATCCGATCATACACCCGCTGGAAGAAGCCTTCGACGATCATGTGCATCGCCTCCGAGCGGCTCAGGCCCCGGCACATGCAGTAGAAGAGTTGCTCTTCGTCGACGCGGCCGGCGGTCGCCCCGTGGGTGCAGCGGACGTCGTCGGCTTCGATTTCCAGGCCTGGGATCAAGTCCGCGCGTGCGTCGTCGCTCATCATCAAGGCGTCGTTGCGCTGGTAGCCGTCGGTCTTCTGGGCGTCTTTGTCGACCTTGATCATGCCGCGCCAGATCACGCGCGACTTGTCGCGCAGCACGTCTTTGTACAGCAGATCGCTGCGGGTGTCGGGGGCGTGGTGGGTTTGCTGCGTATAGTACGACAGCACCTGGCGATCGGTGGCGAATGTGACCCCGTTGACTTCGGCATGGGCGCCGCGGCCGTCGAGATGGACGTGCTGATGGATGTGCGCCAGCTTGCCGCCGAGGCCGCCGACCGTCCACTGCAGAGTCGCATCGCGGTCGACGCGTCCCGCCTGATGGGCGATGTGCCAGACTTTCTCGTTCCAGTTCTGCAACTGCACGTACTGCAGCTGCGAACCGGGCTTGAGAATCAGTTCCACGGCTCCGATGTGGGCCCCGCCGGCGGCGGCGGTTGCGGAGATCGTCTCTTCGAGGAGGGTCGCCTTGGCCCCCTCTTCAAGGATTACCAGTGTGTGACTCAAATCGACGGCGCCGTCGCGCGACAGCCCGATGAGACTGTGCAACGGCTGCAGAAGCTCCACGTTGCGCGGCACATAGAGGACGGTCCCTCCTGTCCAGAATGCGGCATGCCAGGCGGCGAAGCGGTCGCCCGTCGCCCGCACGGCGTGGGACAGAAAATGGGGCTCCAGCACGTCGCGGTGCTGCGGGAGCAGGACCGACAGATCGCCGAACAACACCCCCTGGGCCGCATCATCGGCGGACAATCGGGACTGCACGCAGTGACCATCGACGTGGGCCACATTGCCGGCGAACTCGGCCCGCTGGGCCATCAGCGTGTCGAACTGCACCTCAGCGGAAGGCTCTGGAATCCAGCGATACTTCTCGGGTCGAAACGCCCGCAGATCGACCCGGCGGTACTCTTCGGGGTCGAGGGCTTCCGTCAGCTTGGCTTCATAGATCTCGAAGGCCTGGCGACGCCGATCGGCAATCCACGACGGCTCCTGTCGGGCGGCGATCAGCGCGCGCAAGGTCGAATCGTTGAAGGACGCAACTGGGGCGGCAAGTGCGGTCATGAAAGCACAGGCTCAATCGGGTCGAAAGGATTGGAATCAATGGATCATGGTCGAAACAGGAGAGATCTGCATGCTCTCAGTGGTTGTCGATGGTTCGCAGTTCCACGCGGGGTTCGTCCAGCTCAACGTTCGCATAAATTTCGTTCAGAGGAATCGAGACATCCCCCGTTTTCAGACGCAGAATCGCCGCCGGCTCATGGTGGGCCAAGAAGGTCCAGCGGTCAGCATTGTCGTCGCGCTGGTAGTGCTCGATCCGCAGTTGATCCGGCGCGATGAGCACGTACTCCTGCAGCGAAGGGATCGCACGGTAGTGATCGAACTTGGCGCCGCGATCATACGTTTCCGTCGACGGCGGTAAGACCTCGAAGAGCACAGTCGGGTTCAACAGAGTATCACGATGCTTGTCTTCTAGGTCCCGCTCGCCGCAAACGATGATTGCGTCGGGATAGGTATAGAGGCCGCTCGGGCACTTCACTCGCAGGTCGGATGGAAAGACACGGCAGGGCGTTCCTTTCGTTCTGCCATGAACCGCGGCAATGAGATTCGCCGCGATCAGGTTGTGGTTGACGCTCGCGCCAGCCATCAAACAAATACGGCCCTGGTAGTATTCAGCCTTCCGTTCCGCGCGGCGTTCCAGATCCAGGTATTCCTCGACGGAAATGCAAGTGTCCGGTGCCGCGGACATGGCAGAACTCCACAATGTGCGGGAAATCGCACACCTCATCCCACGCTGCCTTCCATCTGCAGTTCGATCAGTCGGTTCATCTCCACGGCATACTCCATCGGCAGCTCTTTCACCAGCGGTTCGATGAAGCCGGTGACGATCATCGCCGAGGCTTCCGGTTCGGTCATCCCGCGGCTCATCAGGTAGAGCAGTTGCTCTTCCGCGATCTTCGACACCGAGGCTTCGTGCTCGATGGCGACGTTGTCCTGATCGACTTCGATGTACGGGTACGTGTCGCTGCGGCTTTCAGGATCGAGAATCAGGGCGTCGCAGACCACGTTTGACTTGCAGTGGTGCGCATCTCCCTGGACTTTCACGAGTCCACGATAACTCGCCCGGCCGCCGTTCTTGGAGATGCTCTTGGAGATGATGCGGCTGGACGTATGCGGGGCGCAATGGACCATCTTGGCGCCGGCGTCCTGGTGCTGGCCCTTGCCGGCGAAGGCGATCGACAACGTCTCGCCGCGGGCGCCCGGTTCCATCAAGTAGATGGCCGGGTATTTCATCGTCAGCTTGGAGCCGAGGTTGCCGTCGACCCATTCCATCAGCGAATCGCCATAGGCCATCGCCCGCTTGGTGACGAGGTTGTAAACGTTGCTCGACCAGTTCTGAATCGTCGTATACCGGCAGCGGGCGTTGCGCTTGACGATGATTTCCACGACCGCCGAGTGCAGACTCTCGGAACTGTACGTCGGCGCCGTGCACCCTTCGACGTAATGGACCGAGGCCCCTTCGTCGACGATGATCAACGTGCGCTCGAACTGACCCATATTCTCGGAATTGATGCGGAAATAGGCCTGCAGCGGAAACTCGATGTGCACGTCCTTGGGGACGTAGATGAACGAGCCTCCCGACCAAACGGCCGAGTTCAGGGCGGCAAATTTGTTGTCCGACGACGGAATCACCGTGCCGAAGTGCTCGCGCAACAAGTCGGGATGGTCCCGCAGCGCCGAGTCGGTGTCGGTGAAGATCACGCCCTTGTTGGCGAGATCCTCCTGCAGGCTGCCGTAGACGACTTCCGACTCGTACTGCGCCTTCACTCCCGCGAGATATTTCTTCTCCGCTTCGGGGATGCCGAGGCGGTCGTAAGTCTTCTTAATGTCGGCGGGCAGATCGTCCCAGCTCTTCTCCTGCCGGTCGGAAGCGCGGACGTAATAGAAGATGTCCTGGAAGTCGAGTTCCGACATGTCGCCCCCCCAATGGGGCATCGGCTTCTGAAAGAAGATGTCGAGCGCCTGCAGGCGGAAGTCCCGCATCCATGCCGGCTCTTTCTTCATTTCGGAGATCTGCGCGACGACGTCGCGATTGATCCCCTTTTTCCCTCGGAAGGCGTAATCGTCGGTGCCGTAGTGAAAGCCGTATTGATAATCGTCCACGCCGATCTCCTCGGCGGTCGTTGTCTCTGTCGACATGTCTTGCGCTCCTCATCGAACATCACGGCGCGATTGCCGTGACAGTGTTGACGTTACTTTTTCTTGGCGGGGGGTTTCGTACCGTCCTGGGCGACCTGGAACCATTCGCGAATGCTCAAGGAAAACCCTGGCAGGACTCCTTCCCCGGAAACTTCATCATCCAGATGGAGAATCTCGCTCTCGTGCACAGAGCGATGTACGGTCACCGTCTGCTTCCGGGGATCGACGACCCAAAACAGCTTCGTGCCATGGTCGAAGAAGTCCTGCCGCTTGCGCTCGATCTCTTTCTTGGTGTTGCTCTTGCTGAGGACTTCGACCACCAGATCGGCAATCAACTCGGGGCACGGGACCTTCGGAAACTGGCGTTGTGGCAAAGCATCCCAGCGAACGAACCAGACGTCAGGAACGCGAATCAAATCTCGCTCCAGCTTAATGTAGGCGTCGCCTCCGGCATTCACCGCACCAACATTGTTCTTCAGCAAGTAATGAAACAGATAGCCGACCAACACGGCTGCCAATCGCGAGTCGCTTGAGCCCATGACGGCCTTCTCCACGAGGACTCCGTCAACCAATTCCAGCCGTATCGGACGACCTTCGCGCTGCTTCGGATCGAGGAGGTCCTTCTGTTTGGCCGTGCCTGGAAGGGGCTGCAGGCGGACCCGCTCGGCGGGAATC
>JANRLN010000451.1:0-1549 GCA_033762515.1 Planctomycetaceae bacterium | reverse complement strand
GGCATCAGGACCGCAGTCTTTCCAACCAGTCCAGACGAAGCCCATGCTGCCGACCTAGTCCGTACGGGCGGCTTCAATGTCTCGACCATTCCCATTCCACTGACCGTTGTCGTAGATGGCTGCAAAGTTTCCGAGTGGTCGCTGCGGGTTGCTGGGACAGAGCAGGCCGGGCAGAACCTGCCGACGCACGATACGAGCGGCGGCGTTATCGAGCGCATTGCGCTCTCGGTCCCTTTCGACGTTGAGGGTTGTGAGGAAGTCGACCTGGTTATACAGCGGAGCCTGATCGAAGTAGGGAAGGCTGGCGGTAATCCAGGAAATCGAAGTTCCGATGCCGCTTCCCTCGCGCGTTGCTTCGTAGTTCTGCGGGAACTGCCCGAAGGTGTCGTGGTAGTTGTGGATTGCCAGACCAATCTGCTTGAGATTGTTCTTGCACTGCGTGCGGCGAGCCGCTTCGCGAGCCTGCTGAACCGCGGGGAGCAGCAGTGCGATCAGGACCGCGATAATCGCGATCACCACCAGAAGTTCGATCAGCGTGAAGCCGACCCGACGTTGCCTCGACTTGAGAGAGGGCATTAGAGAGCTCCTGAACGACGGGAAAAGAAAGAGGGGAAATTGATCAGGATCAGCGTCAGAACCGACACGGCAAAGAGACAATGAATTGAGCGGCGGATTAGTACCAGCCGCGCAAGAAGTGGAGTCATCCAGCAGGAAAGGGCTATTTCACATCGATGTCTTTGACGTTGCTCCCCGCCACAACGGTAATGGACTGATCCGTGGAAGACGCGGATGTCAAGGGCTTGGGAATCACGTCGCTGAATGTCGGCTTGGCCTTCCGGTCGGAGTAGTTCATCTCGGGGGCCGGCGCGGTTAGCACGATCTTGAAGGTTCCTTCGGGGCAACCGGTCTCCCCGGAAACGGTGCGGATGGAGTACTGGCCCTGGTCGTCCGTGCGACCGATCATGGGCGGAGCCTTGATCGTGGCGTCTGCGGGGACGAGTGACACGGTGATGTCGGGCAGCGGCTGGCCGCCCTTGGTGATCTTGCCGCTGACGGGGTGCAACGTGAATTCGCTGCTGCCACCGCATCCAGCGATCAGACAGGCGAGGACAAATGCGCAGCAACGCCTCCACACGATCGTGTGTGACATCAGTTTCGGCTCCAGTGAACGGACGAAGAACCAATCGCAAGAACTGCGAGGAATGACACGATCAGGGGATTTGGTTTGGTCGCTCAGGAACACGATCGAGCAAGCGACCAGCGCGGCAGAATGCCGGGGAAATGCATCGGCAAGTGGCGATTTGTAGAGGCTCGCTGTCTGACATTCAAGCGAGAAGTCGGCGGTTCAGCCGGGTTTTCTGGCGAAAATCTGCAGGATCGTGATTTTTCCCACGAACAACTCACGGGGTACTGAAAAGAAGTGCACTCGTATCTGGCAAGCGTGCATCAGTGTTATTGCGGGTTGTCCGTCGTGGAGTCGTCCTGGGCGTCCAGGCGGACGAGCAGGTAGGTCTCGGTCTTGTTCTCGCCGAAGTGGACGAGGAGCGGG
>JANRLN010000450.1:0-11956 GCA_033762515.1 Planctomycetaceae bacterium | reverse complement strand
CTTGTCGTTGAACAGCGGAACCGAACGGCCGGAGTTGCGATAGACTTGGGTGATCTGCTGAAAGAACTCATAGCGCGGGTACTTCTTCTGGCCGATGGGACTCAGCGGGTAGTCGCCGTGCTCACCGATGACCAGGACCGCGTCGACCGCGAGTTGGGATCCCCCGCAACACAGGGCTTCTGCGATTGTGGGATAGACCGTGAAGCCGAACTCCCTGGCCCGCTGCGCCGAGAGATCGTTGTCCGGCTTCTGATCGACGTAGACCGAAACGACGTCCAACGGAGGCTGATGCCATTTCCCCTGCCAGGGATAGCCCGTGAGAAAACGGTCTCCCATGTGCTGGGCGTGCGACTGCATCCACCAGACCGTGCAGACAATCGCCAGTTTCTTCCGGTCACCAGCGTCGGCGTAACCTGCGGCGGGCAGACAGTACGGAAGGGCACTCGAAGCGGCGACGGTCTGCAGAAAATGGCGGCGTGACAGCATGGGGATACCTCGGCGGGGCGGGAATCATCGCAGGGGATGATTGACGGCAGTTCGGCGAGCGCGGTGCGGCCCCCACCATATCCCGCAACCGGTAGGGTTGTCACCGCTGCCAGATCCCCCCCAAGCCGCAGCCCGGCATCTGGGATGTGCCGATACGTTTCGCAGAGCGCCGGGAGACGGCGGGCTGCGGGCGCGTCGGTCGGGCTTCAGCGTTCGGCGGGGCATTTCCGCTCGACAAATCGCGGCAATTCGACGGTCTCCCGCTGAGACCGACGTTTTCACGGGAGCTGCCTCGGAGTATCCTGATGGGATAAGACTTTCGACGGGGAGCCCGGTTTCTGTCAGGTGTCTGAGGAACTCGCGAATGCTGCGGTGGACGTGGGCGATCATCGCCGGGGTGTGGCTGGGAGGGGCGGGGCTTGCGGCCGACGTTGACCCCGAGCACGCCAAATTCTTTGAACGCGAGATCCGCCCGCTCCTGGCGGAACGCTGCTTCAAGTGCCATGGCGAGCGCAAGCAGAGCGGGGGACTCCGGCTGGATATTCGCGCCAACGCCTTCGCAGGAGGGGAATCGGGCGCCGCCGTCGTTCCCGGAAACCTCCCTGAGAGCCTCCTGATCGGCGCGGTCAAACACGAATCGTTCGAGATGCCTCCGGACGGCAAGCTCGCAGAACGGGAGATCAACGCCCTCGTCAAGTGGGTGGAACTTGGCGCCCCCTGGCCGGGGGATGACCGGCCGACAGCGAAGATTCACATCCCCGGGCAGATCACCGACGAAGACCGTCAATGGTGGGCCATTCAACCCGTGACGCGACCCACGCCGCCGGCGCTCGACAAGTCCGACGGGGTCCGCAATGACATAGATCGCTTCATCGGCCGAAAGTTGGCCGACGCGGGATTGGTTCCCGCGCCGGAAGCGGATCGTCGCACCCTTATTCGGCGATTGACCCTCGACCTCATCGGCTTGCCGCCGACCCCCGCAGAGGTCGAAGCCTTTGTCAGCGACGTCTCTCCCGACGCCTACCAACGAGTAGTCGAGGATCTGCTGCAACGGCCCCAATACGGCGAGCGCTGGGCGCGCCACTGGCTGGACCTCGTCCGCTACGCCGACAGCGACGGCTATCGCGCCGATGACTTTCGCCCCCATGCCTGGCGGTACCGCGATTACGTCATCCGATCCTTCAACAGCGACAAACCCTACGACCGCTTCCTCCAGGAGCAACTCGCCGGGGACGAGTTGTTTCCCGGAGATCCAGAAGCTCTTACAGGGACCGGCTACCTGCGGCAGTGGATCTACGAGTACAACAATCGCGATGCCCGCGGGCAGTGGGAGATCATTCTCAACGACATCACCGACACCACCGCCGACGTGTTTCTGGGGCTCGGATTGCAGTGCGCTCGTTGCCACGACCACAAGTTCGACCCGCTGCTGCAGGCGGACTACTTCCGTCTGCAGGGTTTCTTCGCCGCTCTGCGGCCCCGTGACGACCTCGTCGCCGCCACCCAGGCCGACCAGCGGGCGCATGCCGAACGCATGCAGACCTGGGAAGATCAGACCGCCGAGTTGCGGCGGAAGCTTGCGGGACTGGAAGCGCAACCGCGCGCGGCCGCCCGCAAGAGCGCCATCGACAAATTCCCCGACGACGTGCAGGCGATGATCCACAAGCCGGACGCCGAGCGGACTCCCTACGAGCAGCAAATCTACGAGCTGGCCTATCGCCAGGTGACCCACGAATACAACCGCATCGACACCAAGCTCAAGGGGGAGGTCAAGGACCAGTACCTGGCCCTGCGGAAGGAATTGTCGGCGTTCGACAAACTCAAACCGGCTCCGCTGCCCGACGTCATGGCCGTCACCGACCTCGGTCCTGTCGCCGCAGAGGTGCTGATCCCCAAGAAAGGGAAGTCGCCGATTGAGCCGGGCTATCCCACGATCATCGATCCCAATCCCGCGATGATCACCCCCATCGCCGAGAATCCCCACACCACAGGCCGGCGGGCGGCGCTCGCCAAGTGGCTCACGTCGCGCGACAACCCCCTCACCGCGCGCGTCATTGTGAACCGGCTCTGGCAACAGCATTTCGGCCGGGGACTGGCCGTCAACGCCAGCGATTTCGGACGTCTCGGCGAAGCCCCGTCCCACCCCGAGTTGCTCGACTGGCTCGCCGGCGAATTGATGGACCACGGCTGGAGCCTGAAACACATTCACCGCCTCATCGTGACCTCGGCGACCTATCGGCTCTCGTCCGAGCATCCCGACGCCGCCCTGGCCCGCAGCAAAGATCCTGAGAATCGGCTGTTGTGGCGCGGGTCTGTTCGACGTCTCGATTCCGAACAGATTCGCGACTCGCTGTACGCCGCGGCCGGCGAACTCAAACTCGATGCCGCGGGGGGACCCGGCGCCGCCAGCGAAGGCCCGGTCCGTTCCATTTACCTGCGCTTTCTGCGGAACCAGCGAAATCCGCTCCTCGACGTTTTCGACGTCCCGTTCGGCATCTCCAGCGCGGCCAGCCGCCACGTCACGACCACCCCCATCCAGTCGCTGCTGTTGATCAACAGTCAGATGATGCTCAAGCAGGCCACCGCCCTGGAGAAGCGTCTGAGCCGAGAGGCGGGCCCCACCTCCGCCGAGCGGATCGATCATGCATACCGCGTCCTGTTCGGTCGTCCCGCAGAGTCGATCGAGATCGCCGCGGCAAGCGAGTTCATCGATGCGCAGCGGCGGCGCATTGATGTCGTCCAGGCCGATTCCGCTGCCGCCAGGTTCGAGTATGGCAAGATCCCGTTTCGCGACGGTCAGGCGGCGGTGATGACCCCGGCCCATCCGCCGATGCGTTCCCCGCAGCCGCCGGAGATCGCCAATCATGATTTCACGGTCGAAGCATACGTCGTCCTGCGTTCCGTCTACGACAGCGGCGCCGTCCGCGTGATCGCCTCGGCCTGGAGCGGCAATGAGCTGCAGCCCGGCTGGTCGTTCGGCGTCACCGGCAAGGCCTCCCGTCGCAAGCCGCAGACGCTGGTCCTGCAACTCGTCGGCATGACCGCTGCGAAGGAACTGCTCCACGAACCCCTCTTCTCCGATCACACCATCCAGTTGAATAAGCCCTACTATCTGGCTGCCGCCGTGCGCTTCGCGCGCGACGGGCAGCCCGGCAGTGTGGAGTTTCATGCGAAGGATCTCAGCAACGATGACGAGCCGCTGGCCTCGATCACCGTCCCCCATAGAATCGCCGGCGGCATCGACAGTGAATTCCCACTGACGATCGGAGGCCGCATGTCTCCGACCGACGCCCGATTCGACGGCTTGATCGACGACGTGCGGCTGTCGAATTCGCCCCTCTCGATCGGCGAGCTGCTGTTCAACGCCGACGCCGCGGCCCGTCACACCGTGGGCTTCTGGCGCTTCGAACCGGAGCCCGACGTCTTCGCCGACGCTTCCGGGAAAGGCCGGCATCTTTCCCCTGTGACCAAATCGGCCGCCGAGAGAGCCCTGAGCGCCGAACAACAAGCCTGGATCGACCTGTGCCACGTGCTGCTGAACTCCAACGAGTTTCTGTACGTGCGTTAAAAGAATTGAGATTCACCACAAAGACACATAGGCCACAAAGGGAAATGCAGATGATCTAGCCGCAAAGAGACGTAGAAGACGCAAAAATAAGAGACTCAAGTGAGTGTTGATATCTTTGACCTGTCTTCTTTTTGTGCATCTTTGCGGCCAAACCTCCCCCTATGTCTGCCTTAGTGCCCTTAGTGTCTTCGTGGTTCTCCCTTCGCCTTTAGGAATTGAAGGATTCCGACCATGCCCACGGGATACATCAATCGTCGCGACATGCTAACCCGGGCCGGGGCGGGGTTCGGGGCGTTGCCGCTGGCGTGGATGTTGGCCCACGGACAGGCGGCCGCGTCCAATCGCCCGTCTCCCCTCGCGGCGAAGACGGCGTTTCGCACGCCGCGGGCCAAGAGCATCATCTTCCTGTTCATGGAAGGGGGGCCGAGCCATATCGATACGTTCGATCCCAAGCCCGAGCTCAACCGGCTCGACGGGCAACCCCTCCCCGACAGCTATGGCAAGGTGATCCTTGCCATGGGGGAAAGCCGCGCGCCGCTGTTCGGCTCCAAACGCACATTCCAGCAGCATGGCGAGAGCGGTTTGTGGGCCTCCGACTGGCTCCCTCACACCGCCGAAATGCTCGACGACATCGCCGTCATTCGCTCCTGCTGGGCCAACGGCATCAATCATTCCTCCGGCGTCTGCCAGATGAACACCGGCTCGATTCTCGGCGGCCGCCCGTCGCTGGGAAGCTGGGTCTCCTACGGACTCGGCAGCGAGAACTCCGATCTTCCCGCGTTCGTCGTCATGCAGGACACACAAACGTCGGTCGTCAACGGTCCCCGCAACTGGTCGGCGGGGTTCATGCCGGCGCTCTACCAGGGGATCCGCATCGAGGGAGGGGCCGAACCGATCCCCAACCTCAACACCCCTGCCGGGGTCACGCCCACGCAGCAGCGGGGGAAGCTTGATTTCCTGGGGCAGCTCAACCAGCAGTTCGCCAGCCTCCATCCCGACCAGACCGAACTCGAGGCCCGCATCCAGAGCTACGAACTCGCCTTCCGGATGCAGGCGGCCGCCCCCACGGCGATCGACCTCGCCGAAGAAACGCAGGCCACGCAGGAATTGTACGGCCTCGACAACAAAGACACGGCAACGTTCGGCCGGATGTGCCTGCTGTCGCGCCGGCTCGTCGAGCGCGGCGTGCGGTTCGTGCAGCTTTACCACGGCGCCGGCAGCAAGTGGGACGCCCACTCGAACATCGAGTCCAACCACAGCAAGAACTTCGCCGCCACCGACAAGCCCGTCGCGGGCCTGCTGCGCGACCTCAAGGCCCGCGGACTGCTGGAAGACACGCTGGTCCTATGGGGAGGCGAATTCGGCCGAACCCCCATGAGCGAGCAAGGGAACGGCCGCGACCACAACCCGACCGGCTTTACCATGTGGCTCGCCGGGGGCGGGGTGAAGGGGGGCCAGGCGATCGGCCGCACCGACGACCTGGGCCTGCACGCCATCGAAGACCGCCTCCACGTCCACGACCTGCACGCCACGCTCCTGGCGGCGCTGGGACTGGACCACATGGAGCTGGTCTACAAATACAAAGGCCGTCCGGAACGGCCGACGCTGAATGAGGGGCATGTGGTGGAGCGGTTGTTTGCGTAGTTGGTAGGGTGCGTAGCAACGCAAGCGGGCGACCGTGGAAGTCGACAATTTCGGCGAAGACGATGTTGACTGGCTCAGTGGGCGGATTCCAGATCGTAACCCGGCACGAGTGAGCTGCCACATCCAGCTTGCGCGGGATGCTGAACGACTCGAAGCCAACGAAATTCCCCACAAGCAGGATCTTACTGCGAACAAAGAGCTCAAACTCGGGCAGTGATGTCGGCGTCACCCTACGGCCATTGTGGGGGCGGCGGGGTGGCTGGGGCGCGGTGCGCGTCGTCCCGCGGAACTGGGCATCCATGGCCCCAGCTGTGAGGGCCGCTCACCAGTGAGTTGGGGCCACGCACGTTCTTGTGGCTTGACCTGCGTTCGAGGCAATGAATTGCCCTGGGATTCAATGACCGATTCCCAAAGCTTTAACTCGCGATGCGAGTGTCGTGGACTTCATGCCGAGCAGCGCTGCGGCGCCCTCTGTCCCGTAAATCTTTCCCTTGCACGCACTCAGCGCCGCACGGATGTTCGCGGCTTCCAGCTGCCGCAGTTCCTGCTCGGTCAGGATCTTCTGCGCAGCCATGGTTGCGGATGTGGGCGTCTTCTGGTGGAGCGGCTCTTTCATCAAGTCGAATCGAAGTTTCCCGTCGGTGGAAACGATGCAGGCCCGTTCCAGGGCATGTTGAAGTTCACGAACATTTCCCGGCCAGTCGTACCGCTGCAATTCCTGAACATTGGCCAGCGTGAGTCGAGGCGTGCGTCGCCCCAACTGGCGGGAGAAACGAGCGAGGAAGTGCTCCGCCAGGAGTGGGATGTCTTCGACACGCTTACGAAGCGGCGGCAACTCCATCGGAAAGACGCTTAAGCGATAGAACAGGTCTTGGCGAAATCGTCCGGCTTCGGCCTCGGACCGCAGGTTCCGGTTGGTGGCGGCGATCACCCGCACGTTGATCCGCCGCGTTCGCTCTTCGCCGATCCGTTCGATCTCGCCCTCCTGCAGCACGCGCAGCAGCTTGGCTTGCAGGTCGAGGGGAATCTCGCCGATTTCGTCGAGGAATAGCGTCCCCCCATCGGCCAGTTCAAACCGACCGGCCCGGTCACGCAACGCACCGGTGAAGGCCCCTTTGGCGTGGCCGAAGAATTCGCTTTCGTAGAGTTCACGCGGAACGGCGGCACAATTCACTTTGATGAGTGGTCGCTCGGAGCGTTGGCTGTGACGGTGGATCTCGCGGGCGACTACCTCTTTGCCGGTGCCGCTTTCCCCCAGGATCAACACGGCGGAATTCGTCGGAGCCACCAGCTCGATCTGACGGGTCACGGCCTGCAACGAAGGCGATTGACCGATCAGGTCCCCAAAGGCCGCGGCCTGAGTCACTTCCTCCCGCAGGTACTCGTTCTCCAACACCAGACGCTGCTTGAGAGTTTCGATCTCCTCCAAGGCGCGGGCATTCGCAATCGCCGCGGCCAGATGATTCGCGATCATCCGCAACCACTCGAAGCAAGTCGGCCCCGGCTGGGCGCGCGAGAACAGCGCAAGAACCCCCAGCACCTCACCCCGGTGCCGGAGAGGTTGCCCCGCGAACGACTGGATCTGCTCCGCACGAATCCAGGCCGGGTCCGACACCCAGGAGTGATCCCCCGTCACGTCCGTCACTTCCAGCGACTCGCCGGTTGACGCGATCCGGCCCACCTTGCGGACGCCGATCGGAAAGCGCCGAAACGCCCCATCCACTCGATGGCAATCCGTCTCCTGCGTCTGAATGGATCGGCCGGCGCTGGCCACCAGATGCAGGCAGCGCGCGCGATCCGGGCACTCGCCGGCGAAGCGGCAGGTCGCACAGTCGCCCGACTTGGGAGGCTGAATCAACCAGATGCGAGCCAGCCCGACGGTCGAGGATTCGGCCAGTCGGCGGACCGTCAGCGGCAGCAGGTCTGGCAACCGATGCAGGTCGGCCAACTCCAGGAGAATACTCCTGGGATCACCCACGATTCCCGACGTCTTCTGGTGTTCGGCCATCGCCCAAGCGTAACGAAATTTCGTGACGAATGCACGAGAATTCGTTGACCAACGAAATTTCGTGCATTCGTCGATTTCTGATGAATTCCACAAACCATTACCTAGAAAAGCCTTGAGATAAATCCGCCCCGTTGGCACGGAAACTGAATAGGATGCAAGACATGACCAGCCGACTGTCCGGTTGGGAACGAAAGTCCCGCACAATTCTGGAAAGGCCTCTACCATGTCCCGCATCCCCCAAATCCCTCCTGAATCCGCCGTCGGCCGTGCGAAAGAGCTGCTCGACGCCGTGAAAAACAAGTTGGGGCTGGTCCCCAACATGACGCGTGCGATGGCGAACTCTCCCGCCGTCCTGGATGGGTACCTGTCCTTGAGCGGAGCGCTGAGCAAAGGCAACCTGACTGCGAAACAGCGTGAACAGATTGCCCTGGCTGTCGGGGAAGTCAACGGTTGCGATTACTGTCTCGCCGCCCACTCGGCGATCGGCAAGATGGTGGGTCTGACGGCCGAGCAGATCATGGACAGCCGTCGTGGAACGGCCGTCGATCCGAAAGCGGAAGCGCTGGTGAAATTCGCCCGCCGCGTGGTGGACGAACGGGGCCGGGTCAGCGACCTCGATCTGGCGGATGCGCGTGTGGCGGGTCTCGATGACGCCGCACTGGCCGAAGTGGTGGCCCATGTTGCGCTGAACCTCTTCACCAACTACTTCAATCACGTCGCCGAGACGGAGATCGATTTCCCGAAGGTTGAGCCGATTCTCGATCACCACGAACTGTGCGCAACGATCCCTGGGTGTGACGAGACGCGATAAGCCGCATTGAGATCCTTGGGTCTCACTTTCTTTTCCAAACCAACCCTCATGTTCAAGGCGAACTCCATCATGATCCCTCTCAAGTCTCTCGCGACCGCTCTGGCCCTCGTTGTGCTGGCCACAACCACGCAGGGTGACGAACCGAAAACCGCCGCAGAGTCACAGGTCTTGCATCGCACCGTGAAGATCGACGGCCTCGACATCTTCTACCGGGAAGCCGGCCCGAAGGAGGCGCCAACCGTGCTCCTGCTGCATGGGTTTCCGACCTCCTCGCACATGTTCCGCAACCTCATTCCCGCGCTCGCCGACAAGTACCACGTCGTCGCCCCCGATTACCCCGGCTTCGGCTACAGCTCCGCCCCCTCGGTGCGGGAGTTTGAGTACACCTTCGACAACCTGGCGACCATCATCGAGAAGTTCAACGAAAAGGTCGGGCTGAAGACGTATTCCATCTACCTGATGGACTATGGCGCCCCCGTCGGGTACCGACTCGCCGCGAAGCACCCGGAGCGGGTCGAATCGCTGATCGTGCAGAACGGCAACGCCTACGAAGAGGGAATCGACAACGATTTCTGGAAGCCCGTCAAGACCTATTGGAAAGACCGGAGCACGCAGAATGGAGACGCTCTGCGATCGTTGCTGACGCTCGATGCCACCAAATGGCAGTACACCACCGGCGTCCGCAACGTTGAAACCATCAGCCCCGACACCTGGGGGCATGTGCAACCGCTCCTGGATCGTCCCGGCAATCAGGAGATTCAACTGGCCCTGTTCTACAGCTACGGCAGCAACCCGCCCCTGTATCCGCAGTGGCAGGAATACTTCCGCAAGCACCAGCCGCCGACGTTGATTGTCTGGGGCAAGAACGACCCCATCTTCCCCGCCGCCGGAGCCTTCCCCTACCAGCGCGACCTGAAACGGCTGGAATTCCATCTGCTCGATACAGGCCATTTCGCACTCGAAGAAGACGGCGCAGAGATCGCCAGGCTGATCCGAGAGTTCCTCGGCAAGCAACGGACCCGGTAAAGGCCCCAGTTTCCTGCGACCACACGCAACAGACCTGTCTGTTTTCCACGATTCGGGTGTTGTTGTGCCGGGCCTGTCGCCCTGTGCAACGCACCCAAGTGTCCTCAACGTTGGAGAAGAATCATGCAACGCCTCAATTCCGTCGACCCGCAAGTCGCTCAAGGACGCACCAGGGAACTGCTGGACACCGTGCAGCAGGCCTTCGGGATGGTCCCCAATACCGCCAAAGTGATGGCCAACTCCCCGGCCGTGCTCGACAGCTTCCTGGCTTTCAGCACAGCGATGGGAACAGCCAGGATCGGCGGCAAGATCCATAACCAGGTCAAGCTCACGACCAGCGAGACAAACGCGTGCAACTACTGCACGTCGATCCTGAGCGCCGTGGCGCCTTCGGCGGGATTGTCTGCCGACGACATTCTCGCAGGCCGCACAGGCAATTCCGAAGACCGTCGCACCAAGGCGGCTCTGGCGTTCGCCCACGACGTGCTGGAAAGCCGGGGCAAGGTCAGCGATCAACAACTTGCCGCGGTCCGGGACGCCGGGTTCGGTGACGCGGAGATCGTCGAGATCGTCGCCAGCGTGGTGCTGGGCTGCTTCACGAACTTTCTCAACAACGTGGCGGACACGACCCTCGATGTTCCGCAGGCGGAGCCGGTCGCAGCCCATTAGACCGCGTCGCGCGACGCCGGAGTCTGCTCCGACTTTGGAGCCGACCGTCCATCGACCGGGGGCTGGGCCGAATCCAGCCCCCTTGGTGTCTTCCTCAATCCCAGCAGACTGAACAGGAACTGCCATGACCGTCATTCGACCACCGTTCACCCTGGAAACCGCCGCGGCGAAAGTGCGAGCCGCCGAGGATGCGTGGAACAGTCGCGATCCACAGCGAGTGTCCCTCGCCTATTCGGAAGACTCCGAGTGGCGCAACCGAGATCAGTTCCTGCGAGGCCGCCGGCAGATTCAAGAGTTCCTGGCCGGCAAATGGGCGCGCGAACTCGACTACCGACTGATCAAGTCGTTGTGGAGCTTCACCGACAACCGCATCGCCGTCCGCTTCCAGTACGAATACCACGATGTCCAGGGACGTTGGTTCCGGGCCTACGGCAACGAACTCTGGGAGTTTGACGACGACGGGCTGATGCGGCGGCGAGAGGCCAGCATCAACGATGTGCCGATCGAGGAACAAGAGCGCAAATTCCACTGGGCCGCACCTGGTCCGCGCCCGGCGGAAGTCGCCGGGATTCCCGCGATCCAATGAAAGCCAGACGTGCCCGTCAGACGGAGTGCGGAAACCACACCCCACACGCAGCAGCCAAAGGAGGCAACGATGCGTCAGTTTTCGAGCGATATCGCCTTCACTCCCGCCGTGAAAGGCATACAGGCCGCCAAGGGTTCCCGATCCGGCTATTCGCACATGGAACAGGGCGGGAGTTGGGAAACCACCATCACGCCGGAGCTGGAAGCGTTCGTGGCGGACCTGGACATGTTTTACCTGGGGACGTCGAACGCCGAAGGACAGCCCTACATCCAGTACCGGGGAGGCTCACCCGGCTTCCTGAAGCGGATTGACGAGACGACGCTGGGATTTGCCGACTTCGGCGGCAATCGCCAGTACATCACGCTGGGCAATCTGTCGGAGAATCCGAAAGCGTTCCTGTTCCTGATGGACTACGCCCGGAGCCGACGCATCAAGCTCTGGGGCCGCGCCCGCGTCGTGGAAGACGACCCGGCCTTGCTCGACAGACTGCGGGATGCGTCCTATCCGGGAAAGGTCGAGCGGGCCATTCTCTTTGAGATCGAGGCCTGGGACGTGAACTGCCCGCAGCACATCCACAAAAGGTTCTCGCAGAAACAGGTTGCCCCCATCATTGAACAGTTGCAGGCGAAGATCGCAGAACTTCAAGCGGAACTGCGTCAGTTGAAGGGGGAGTGACGCGGATCGGCTCCACCGCCGCGCTCGGCGGCGCAGCCTTCGTCTGCGGAACAACGCCAAATGGCGACGAATGGCGAATCGGAAACCAGATCGGGTGCACGATCACCCGGTATCCATCCCGACGACGGGCTGTCAATCGCGTGTGCCGACGCGTCGCTCACAAGACTCACCATCATGCCCAAAGTAGCCATCACGCTCCGCGTGATGAGCCGAACGTCCACGGGACGCGGATGACACGACAGGCACCCTCGTCTTGCCGACATCGCGCCGGCGCATAACACTTCGGCGACTCGAACGCTTCCCCCGCGCCCGCTCGTCACGCGGAGCGTGACGGCTACCTTCTGACCATTTCACGTCGCGCTCAAGCGACAACGCTCACGAAAGTAGCCATCACGCTCCGCGTGATGAGCGGAGTGTCAACGGGGCGCGGATGACACGACAGGCACCCTCGTCTTGCCGACATCGCGCCGGCGCATAACACTT
>JANRLN010000449.1:0-3173 GCA_033762515.1 Planctomycetaceae bacterium | reverse complement strand
CACTCCAGCAAGGGCGCGGTTGGTTGGCCGCTGAGCGAGCCTATGCCGAACAGATGCAGGATATGCTGTCGTGGAAGAACTACAGGCTGTTCGATGTGGAACTTGTGCTGCGCCTTCCGCCCGCGACGGATCTTGGACGCGTCGACCGATTGATGGACGAAAGTGTCTGGTACCCGCTCATCATTCAGAGCCGCCGAATTGCTGTTTCCGATGAGACGCGCCTCGTCGCGTCTGCTGCCGATGTGATCGAAGAATTCGTTCGCCGGCAGATTCACCGAGGACGTGATTTTCCGCCGGATCTGCTTGAGCAATTTGACGACAATCGTTCGAAAGACCCCGAGTTTCTCGACAGGTTGACGGCCGCATCCCTGGAACGAGTTCGCTGATCCACCTGGAGCGACACATTCGAAGTCGTCTCCCATGTGTTGTGTTCGCTATCCTCTCTTGTGTCTTTGTGGAAAGGTTTTCCCCATGGCCTTCCGTATGGACAAACTCACCGTCAAAGCTCAAGAAGCGGTCCAGGCGGCGCAGCAGTTGGCGGAGAGCCGCGGCAATCCGCAGTTGGTTCCTCTGCACCTGCTGGCGGCTCTCGTCGACGAGCGCGAAGGCATCGTCCGGCCGCTGTTCGACAAGATCGGGATCAATCTCCAGCAGTTGCGCGGGATCATTGAAGCCGACCTGAAAAAGCTGCCGCAGCAGTCGGGGGGACAGTCCGGCGTGGGGCCTGCCCTCATGCAAGTCTTGAACGCGGCCCAAACCACGGCCGACGGCATGAAGGATTCGTTCGTCTCCACCGAACACCTGCTCCTGGCGTTGACGTCGGCGGACGACCCGGTGAAGCGCGTCCTGGAACTCAACGGCATCCGGCAGGCGGATGTGCTGAACGCTTTGAAGGCCGTCAGGGGATCACAGGCCGTGACCGATCAAAACCCGGAAGACAAGTACCAGGCCCTCGAAAAGTACGGCCGGGACCTGGTCGCCCTCGCCAAGCAGGGAAAGATCGACCCCGTCATCGGCCGCGACACCGAGATCCGCCGGGTGATTCAGGTGCTGTCGCGGCGACGCAAGAATAATCCCGTCCTCGTCGGTGATGCCGGCGTCGGCAAGACGGCGATCGTGGAAGGAATCGCCCATCGCATCGTACTCGGGGACGTGCCCCAGAATCTGAAGGACAAACGCGTCATTGCCCTCGATATGGGAGCACTGATCGCCGGGGCGAAATACCGCGGCGAGTTTGAGGATCGTCTCAAGGCCGTGCTCAAGGAAGTCACGGAGGCTCAGGGGCAGATCATTCTGTTCATCGACGAATTGCATACGGTGGTCGGGGCGGGCGCGGCGGAAGGAGCCGCAGACGCGGCGAACTTGCTGAAGCCGGCTCTCGCCCGCGGCGACCTTCATTGCGTCGGCGCCACGACGATCGATGAATACCGCAAGCACATCGAAAAGGACCCGGCGCTCGAACGGCGGTTCCAGCCCATTCAAGTGAGCGAGCCCAGCGTCGAAGACACGATCTCCATTCTGCGCGGACTCAAGGAGCGCTACGAATCCCATCATGGCGTGCGGATCACCGATAACTCGCTGATCGCCGCGGCGACCCTGTCGGACCGCTACATCAACGATCGCTTCCTCCCCGACAAGGCGATCGATCTCGTCGACGAGGCGGCGTCGCGCCTGCGGATGGAGATGGACTCCATGCCCGTCGAAATCGACGAAGCGAGCCGGCAACTGACCCGGCTGCAGATCGAAGCGGCGGCCCTGACCAAGGAGACGACCCCGGACAGCCAGTCGCGGCTGCAGACGTTGCGCAAGGAAATCGCGGAGCGCGAGGAAGCCGTCAAGACGCTCAAAGCCCGCTGGGAAGCGGAGAAGTCGGCGCTGTCCGGGTTGCGACCCCTGAAAGAGGAGATCGAGAAGCTGCGCACGGCCTACGACCAAGCCTTTTCCCAGGCCCAGCGCACCAATTCGAATGACGACTACGTCCGCGCGTTTCAGGCTGAGCAGCAGCTGAAAACGGCCCAAAAGAAACTCAGCGAGATGGAGCAGCGAGTTGCCACCATCGACGAAGATCAGCGGTTGCTGCGTGAAGAAGTGACCGATGAGGACATCGCCAAGGTGGTGAGCAGTTGGACCGGCGTCCCCGTCTCGCGGATGCTGCAGACGGAACGCCAGAAACTGCTCGACATGGAAGACCACATTCACGGTCGGATGATCAACCAGGAAGAGGCGGTGACGGCGGTGGCCAACGCCGTCCGGCGGGCGCGCTCGGGAATGCAGGACCCGCATCGCCCGATCGGGTCGTTCATTTTCCTGGGACCCACGGGGGTCGGCAAGACGGAGTTGTGCAAGGCCCTCGCCGAGTTCCTGTTCGACGATGAGCGGGCGATGGTGCGCATCGATATGTCCGAATTCATGGAGAAGCACTCGGTCGCGCGATTGATCGGCGCTCCACCCGGATATGTGGGCTATGAAGAAGGGGGCAAGCTCACAGAAGCGGTCCGTCGTCGTCCCTATACGGTGCTGCTCCTCGACGAAATTGAGAAAGCGCATCGCGACGTCTTCAATGTGCTGCTGCAGCTCGTGGATGACGGTCGCCTGACAGACAGTCACGGCCGAACGGTCGACTTCACCAACACGATCGTGGTGATGACTTCCAACATCGGCAGCCAGATGATTATGGACCTGTCGGGCCAGGAAGACGACGCTGAGATTCGTCGCCGGGTGCTGGGCGCGCTGCGAAAAGAGTTCCTGCCGGAGTTCCTCAATCGTGTGGATGAAACGATTGTATTTCATCCGCTCACTAAGAAGGAGATTCGACAAATCGTCGATCTTCAACTCGTCAGGATGCAGAAGCGACTGGAAGATCAGGATCTAGCAATTGAAGTGAGCGATGCGGCGAAAACGGTGCTTGCCGACGAAGGTTATGATCCGGTGTATGGAGCGCGACCGCTCAAGCGTGTGATTCAGCAACGGCTGCAGAACGAACTCGCGAATCGCCTGCTCGCAGGGGATTTCGAAGAGGGATCACGGATCTACGTCGACGCACAGAATGGGGATTTTACGTTTCGTGCGGTACGCGGGACGGAGTAATCGCGAAAGCGCAAGCGTGGGCTGGAAGACGAGCGGGCGTACGTTATCGTGTTTAGGAAACGCGTCGTAGAACGCTTGCGGTTTCG